>NZ_JAVRFL010000047.1:0-46447 GCF_031845925.1 Micromonospora reichwaldensis
ACCAACTCCGCGACACCCTCCACCACACCCTCCCCCGCCACCTCGTACCCCACGCCATCATCGCCCTGCCCCACTTCCCCCTCACCCGCAACGGCAAGATCGACCGCAACGCACTCCCCGCACCGGATCCCACGACCGTCCGCTCCGCGCCGCCCGGCGACGCCGTGCAGCGGCAGCTCGCCGGGATCTGGGCGACGGTGCTGGGCACCCCCGTGGCGGGCATCGGAGTCCGCGACGACTTCTTCGCCGTCGGCGGGCACTCCCTGCTGGCCACCCAGGTCACCGCGCAGGCCGGCGCCGCGTTCGAGGTCGACCTACCGGTCGCGGCACTGTTCCGGGACCCGACGATCGCGGGGCTGGCCGACGAGCTGCGCCGCGTCGAGCGCCGGCCCGGCTGGGTGGACACCGTGGCCGGCCTGCGCGAGGCCGTCGCCGCGCTCACCGAGGACCAGGCCCGACGAGCGCTGGCTGCCGCCACCCGGCCCGGCCCGCCGTACGACGAGACAGGAGCACCCCGATGAGCGGCCCGTCGCCCGACCCGGTCGCCGCGCTGCTGCGACCGCCGCCCGGCTGGCCGGCGGAGGAGCACCGGCACCTACTGGTACGGCTGCTGCGCGAGCGGCTGGACACCACGCCGGCCGGTCCCGCCACCGTGGCCCAGCGGCAGCTCTGGTTCCTGCAACAGCTGGAACCGACCAGCACCGCGTACCACATCCTGACCGTGGTGCGGATGACCGGCGAGCTGGACCTGCCGGCCCTGCGCGGCGCGCTCGCCGCCGTCACGGACCGGCACGACCTGCTCCGGGCCACCTTCGCGATGGTCGACGACGAGGTGCTCGTGCGGATCGGTCCCTGCGCGCCGGTGCCGGTGCCGGTCGTCGACCTCGGCACGACGGACGCCGCGACCCGAGAGCAGCGGGTCCGGCAGGAGCTGGAGAAGGCCCACGACGAGCTGTTCGACCTGGCCGAAGGCCCGCTGCTGCGAGCGGTGCTGATCCGTTGCGGGGCCGACGAGCACCTGCTCGCGGTCACCGTGCACCACATCGTCTTCGACGGCGGGTCCCGCCCGGTCTTCTGGAACCACCTCGCCACGGCGTACGACGCGCTGCGGGCGGGGACGACGCCGGACCTCGATCCGCCGGTGTCCGACGACGAGGACGACGAGGACGACTTCGCCGACGACCCGGAGGACCCGGACGCGGCACTGGCCTACTGGCGCGAGCGGCTGGCCGGCCTGCCCGACCTGGACCTGCCCGGCGTCCGCGACCGGGTGCCCGGGGCGTTGGCCGCCGGGCGGCGGCTGGACGTGCCGCTGGACCGCGGCGTGACGACCACCCTCACCCGGCTGGGCCGGTCCCGGCGGGCCACCTCGTTCATGACGCTGCTGGCGGCGTACCTGGTGCTGCTGTCCGTGCGCACCGGCAGCAGCGACGTCGCCGTGCTGTCGCCGACGACGGGCAGGACGAGCGAGGCGGACGAGAGCCGGATCGGGTACTTCGTCAACACCGTGGTGCTGCGCGGCGACCTGGCGGGGAACCCGACCTTCGCCGAGGTGGTCGACCGGGTCCGGGAGCTGACCCTCGGGGCGTACGCCCACATGGCGGTGCCGTTCGAACGGATCGTGGACGAGGTGCGCCCGGCGCGGGTGCCGGGCCGGATGCCGTTCTCGCAGTTCGCGTTCAGCGTGGAGGGCCGGCCCGCGCCCCCGCCCCGGCTCGCCGGCCTGAGCACCGCCTGGGTCGACGTCGACACCGGCACGGCGAAGTTCGACGTGCAGTTGGACGTCCTGACCGACGCCTCGGGCGGGCTCGTGGCGGCCTGGACCTGGCGCGACGGGCTGTTCGACCCGGCGGACATGGCCGCCGTCGCCGACGACTTCGTGGCGCTGCTGGACGCGGTCGTCGCCGACCCGCACGCCACCGTCGACGCGCTGCCGGTGCGCCGGCCCGTGCCGGGCGTCCGGGCGGCGACCCCGCCGCCCGCGGCGCGTGCCCGGCCGGGCGGGACGGGGTCCGGCACGCTGGTGCACCTCGGCGGGCCGACCGACCGACCGCCGCTGATCCTGCCGCACCCCGTCAGCGGCACGGTCGGCGCGTACGCCGAACTCGCCCGGCTGCTGCCCGCGTACCACCTGGTCGGCATCGAGTCGGCCGCCGACGCCACCGGCGACTCCATCGACGCGCTCGCCGGGGCGTACCTGGACGACGTCGTCGCCCGCTGGCCGGCCGGCCCGTACCGGCTGTGCGGCTGGTCGATGGGCGGCCTGCTCGCGTACGAGATGTCCCGCCGGCTGGTGCGGACCGGACGCACCGTCGATCTGCTGGTGGTGCTCGACACCGCGCCCGGGCAGGCGCGCCCGGCCGGCGAGGGGACCGACGACGCCGCGACGGCGGCCCGGTTCGCCGCGGACCTCGCCGCGTCCCTCGGCCGGGACCACCCGGCGCCGACGGCGGCGACGCTCGCCGCGCTGCCGGTCGAGGAACAGACGATG
This sequence comes from Micromonospora reichwaldensis, assembly GCF_031845925.1. Taxonomy (NCBI): domain Bacteria; kingdom Bacillati; phylum Actinomycetota; class Actinomycetes; order Micromonosporales; family Micromonosporaceae; genus Micromonospora; species Micromonospora reichwaldensis. The sequence continues at coordinate 2,492 of NZ_JAVRFL010000047.1, forward strand.
CTGCTGCGCCGCTGGCTGGTGGACGCCGGGGTGACCCCGGTGGCGCTGCCGGTGCGCGAGGTGCGCCGCCGGGTGGAGACCTTCGCCCGGCACGTCACCGCCGTGGCCGGGTACCGGCCGGAGGGCGCGGAGCTGCCGCTGACCGTCGTGCAGGCCTCCGCGTCGCCGCGCTGGCAGCCGCGCTGGGAGCGCTACGTCGGCGCCCGGACCACCGTCCACGAGTACGAGGGCGACCACTACTCGCTGCTGCGCCGGCCCACGGTGCAACGGATCGCCGGTTGGCTGGCCCGGGCGCTGGACGACCGGTGAGCGACGGCGCCCGGCCCTCGGCGGCAGTGCCGGGCGGCGCCGAGGCGGGCGGGTGTTGTCAGGCGGTGGGGGCGCCGGCCGCGAGGGGCTGATCCGGCGACGCCAGCCCGACCTCCAGGCAGCGGCGGGTCTCCGCGAGCAGTTCGTCGGTGCGTCCGGCGCTGTAGGAGGAGGCAGCGGCGTACAGCTTGATGCGTAGCTGCTCCTGGCCGTCGAGCTGGTCGAAGTAGCCGCCCAGACCGGCGGTGTCGTCCAGCGCCGAGGTGCTGTCCAGCTCGATCGCCTCGGCGGTGGCGCCGGGCCAGTCGATCGCCCGCAGCAGGGAGTAGTTGACCGAGACCGGGGCCAGCAGGTGCACCGGCACCCCGCGCCGCTTCAGCTCCACGACGACCCGCTCGAAGGGGACGGCCTGGTGGCCGAGCGACTCGGCGGCCTGGTGGGCGACCCGGCGGCTGAGGTCGGCGAAGCCGATCCCCGGCGGCACGTCGACCCGCAGGACCGCGGCCTGGCTCAGCTGGCCGACAACGCGTTCGCAGTCGAGGAACGACCGCATGTCCACGACGAACGCCACCCGGAACGACCGGGTGGCGGCGGGCCCGCCCAGCGCGCCCAGCAGGGCCGCGGTGTACGCGGCGAACGGGGAGACCCGCAGGCGGCGCACGGCCGGCACGATCCCGCCGGAGGGGACGTGCGCCTGCGCGAGGTGACCACCGGGGGCCGGGGGTGGCCCGTCCGGTGCCGCGTCGAACGGGTCGGTCAGGTCGGCCCCGGTCTCCACCGGGCCGAGCCGGCCGAACGTGTCGAGCCACCAGTCGAGGTCCTCCTCCGCCTGCTCCTCGCCCAACTCGAAGAGCCGGTCGAGGACGTCGTCGATCGGCTCGGCGGCGGGTGGCTGGCCCGCGCTGGCGCCCAGCTCCGCCCCGTAGAGGACGGCCAGGTCGTCGACCAGCAGGTCGAGGGAGTGGTGGTCGAGAAGCGCCATGTGCGCGCGCAGCAGCAGGTAGGAGCTGTCCGTGGCGGTCCGGGCCAGCGAGACCGCCCAGCACGGCCCGGCCCACAGGTCCACCGGCCGCCGCAGGGCGGCCTGGCACCAGCCGACGGCGGCCCGGTCGTCGGGCACCTCGACGACCTCCAGGTCGGCCCGGTCGCGGCCGTCGCGCAGGACCACGTAGCCGTCGCGCTCGGCGAACGCCCGGCGCAGCAACGGATGCGCCTCGCCCAGCCGGCCGACGGCGCGCCGCAACGCCTCGACGTCGACGTCGCCGTCCAGGCGGTGGCACACCTGGGTCATCAGGGTCGCGGGACCGACCCGGCCGTCGAGACGGCACAGGTATTCCTGGTGTTCGCTCGTCTCGAAATGGTCCCGCACCTGAATCCCCCGGAAGAATAGATGGCCCCGGCGGACCAAATATCAACTGATCTGCGAACTGACGAGATCGCCTACCGACGTTCCGGAAGACGCATTTCAGAGGGTCGTACCAGAATTGCCTCGGAGACCTTGGTCTCCTGTTTTCCAGCTGTCAGGCGAGCCGGCTCTTGCGGGGCCGAACCACGAGGTCGATGTCCACCAGAGTCGTTGCCGTGTAGCAGTGAGCACGCATCTTGACTCCCATCCGGAACCGCCGGGGTCCACTGTGGATAGACGTTAATATCTCGGTCCCGGCTCCGCAACCCGAAGTTTTTCCTGCGATAGGCGACACCCGCGCACACAATTACCGCCCGCCGCTATCCGCTCGCGGGAAGTAATCGTGGCACGGGCGGGAGGCGGGCCCGACCGGACGACGCGCGCCGCGCGGCCGGGCCCCTGACGTCGCCTACCGGGCCTCGCCCGCCATCGCCCGGCGCAGGCTCAGCGGGCGCATGTCCGTCCACACCGAGTCGATGTGCTCCAGGCACCGGGCGCGCGGCCCGACGAAGCCCTCCTCCCGCCAGCCGGCCGGGATCTCCCGCCCGTCCGGCCAGATCGAGTACTGCTCCTCGTCGTTGACCACGACCCGGCAGATGTCGGCCGTCTCCGTCTGCTCCACCGTCATCTTCTTCTCCTCACAGCTCGGACACCTCGGTCAGGGCCCGGTCGATCCCGGCGATCCCGGCGGTCAACTCCTCCGCCGTGATGGTCAACGGAGGGAACAGGTGCAGCCGGTTGCCCGCCGCCAGCGGCCAGACGCCCTGCCGCTTGCACGCCGCCAGGACGGCGGCCATCTCGGGCGCCAGCGTCCCCGGGGCCGCGTACGGCGCCAGCGGCTCGCGGGTCGCGCGGTCCCGGACCAGCTCGACGGCCCAGGCCAGGCCGACGCCGCGGACGTCGCCGACGACCGGGTGGCGCTCGGCCAGCTCGGCCAGCGCCGGGCCCACCACGTCGCGGCCGAGTGCGGCCGCCCGGTCGACCAGGTTCTCCTCCCGCAGCACCCGCAGCGCCGCCACGATGGAGGCGCAGGCCAGCGGGTGCCCGGAGTAGGTGAGCCCGCCGGGGTAGCGGCGGTGCGCGAAGTGGGCCGCCACCGCGCGGGACAGCAGCACCCCGCCCACCGGCACGTAGCCGGAGTTGACCCCCTTGGCGAAGGTCATCAGGTCGGGCACCACGTCCCAGAGGTCGCCGGCGAACCACCGGCCGCAACGGCCGAAGCCGGTCATCACCTCGTCGGCGATCAGCAGGATGCCGTGCTCGTCGCAGAGCCGGCGGACGCCGGCCAGGTAGCCGTCCGGCGGCACCAGCACGCCGTTGCTGCCGACCACCGGCTCGACGAGGATCGCGGCGATCGTGTCCGGGCCCTCGTACCCGACGAGCCGGCGCAGGTGCTCCAGCGCCCGTTCGCCCTCCTGCGCGGCGTTCTCGGCGTGGAACTCGCTGCGGTACGGGTACGGGCCCGTGAAGTGCACGGCGCCGCCGCTGGCCGTGTCCACCGGCCAGCGGCGGGGGTCGCCGGTCAACGCCAGCGCCCCCGCCGTGGCCCCGTGGTAGGACCGGTAGGCGGCGAGCACCTTCGGCCGCCCCGTCACCACCCGCGCCATCCGCACCGCGTGTTCCACGGCCTCCGCGCCGCCGGTGGTGAACAGGACCGTCTCCAGGTCCCCCGGTGCCACCTCGACGATCGCCCGGGCCGCCTCGTCACGGACGTCGACGGCGAACGACGGCGCGATCGTGCACATCCGTCCGGCCTGCTCGCGCAGCGCCGCCACCAGGGCCGGGTGCTGGTGGCCCAGGTGCAGGTTGCCCATCTGGGCGTGCAGGTCGAGCCACCGGTTGCCCTGCTCGTCCCAGAACCAGCTGCCCGCGCCGCCGGCCACGCGCACCGGATCGATCTCCTCCTGCGCGGACCAGGGGTAGAAGACCGGCCCGGTCACGACGCCTGCCGTTCGCGGACCAGGTCGACCTGCTCGGCCAGCGTCGGCGCCGCGAACACGTCCTGCAGAGAGAGCCGGACCTGGTACGCCTTGCGGATCCGACTGATCAGGCGGATCGCGAAGAGCGAGTCGCCGCCCAGGTCGAAGAAGTCGTCCCCGGGCTCGACGCCGTCGACCTTGAGCAGGGCGGCCCAGATCTGCCCGAGCTGGTCCAGCACCTCGGAGCGGCCGTCGTCGGTCGCCGGGCCGGACGGCGCGGCGGTCGGCTGCGCCGGGTCCGCGGCGGCCTCCGGCGGGGCGGTCGGCCGCCCGGGGGCGGTGGCGGCGGGCACCAGTTCCAGCCGTCCCGCCGTGCTCCACCGCACGGTGGCCCCGGTGTCCCGCATCCGTGCCCCCGGCGTCCCGGCGTACGGGTCGTCGACCTCGCCGACGCCGCTGACCCACAGCCGCCCCGGGGTGTTCACCGGCACGGGCCGCGCGCGGTCGTCGAGGACGTAGCAGCGGGCTGAGGCCGGCAGGTCGTCCCGGCCGACCAGCGCGTCCGGCAGCCGCGCCGGGTTCCAGCCGTCGAGCACGGCCCGCAGCTCCCGGCGGGGCATGGCGGAGAGCTCCCCCACCGGCCGCTCCTGGTCGGCGACGAGCTGGTCGAGCACGGTCAGCATCGAGTCGAGGATCCGCTGGACGGTGGCCCGGTCGAACAGGGCGAGGCGGAAGTCGAGGCTGCCCACCATCCGGTCCTCGCCGACCTGGTTCACGGCCAGCGCCAGGTCGTACTTCGCCGAGGTCCACTCCGGCGGTTCCAACCGCAGCGCCTCGACCGCGCCCAGCCGGAACCGGTCCGGCACCGCCCGGCCGTACCGGACGCAGACCTGCACCAGCGCGGAGACCGCCGGGTCTCGGCGTGGGCGCAGCTCGCCGACCAGCGTGTCGAAGGGCACCCGGCGCAGCTCCAGCGCGGTCAGCACACTGCCGCGTACGTCGTGCAGGAACTGGGCCACGGTGGCGTCCCGGTCGACCCGGATCCGCAGCGGCAGCAGGTTGACCAGGCAGCCGATCAGGTCGCGGGTCGACTCGTCGTCGCGTTGCAGGCTCGGCGTGCCGATCAGCAGGTCGTCGCCCGCGCCGTACGCGTTCAGGGTGCGGGCGAACGCGGCGGTCAGCAGGGTGAACGGGCTGGTCCGCGCGGCGGCTGCCGCCGCCACCAGCCGGGCGGCGAGCCCGTCGTCGACGGTGAAGCGCACCGACCCGCCCCGGTGGTCCAGGACCGGCGGCCGGGGCCGGTCCGTCGGCAGGGTGATCACCTGTGGGGCGCCGTCCAGGTAGCGCCGCCACCGGGCGAGCTGGTCGGCTGCGCCCGGCCCGGCGAGTTCGGCCTGCTGACGGCGGGCCACGTCCGCGTACCGGCACGGCACGTCCGGCAGCCGGAGCGGCTCCCCCCGCGCGTACGAGGGGTAGAGCCGGGCCAGCTCCGCGAAGAAGATCTCCGCCGCCGTCGGGTCGGCGGCGACGTGGTGCACCACCAGCAGCAACGCCGTCCGGCCGGCGGGCAGCACCACGGTCGCGACCCGGATCGGCCACTCCCGGGCGAGGTCCCACCGGCGGTCGCGGAATCCGGTCACCCGCTCGTCGCCCGCCCAGCCGTCGGCGGGCGCGTCGCTGAGGTCCAGGCGCGCGATGGTGAGCGGCGCCGCCGGGTGGATGCGCTGGACCGGTTCCTCGTCGACCTCGACGATGGTGGTCCGCAGCGCCTCGTGCCGGCGGACGATCTCGTCGACCGCCGCGTGCAGCGCGCCGGCGTCCACCGGCCCGGTCAGCTCGACCGCCGCGTCGAGGTGGTACGCCGCTCCGCTCGTGCCGGCCTGCTCGGCCAGCCAGATCGCCCGCTGCGCCACGGAGAGCGGGGCCGTCACGTCGTCGGCGTCGCGCCGTCCGAGGGTTGCCGCGCGGGGCAGCTCCAGCGTCGGGGCGGCGTCGGCGTCGTGGCGCACCGTCAGCACCGGCGCGACGTCCCGGGGCACGGTCAGCGCGTTGTCGGCGTCCGCACCGGTGAGCGCCAGCCGGATCCGGTCGCCCGCCGCGAACCGGTACGCGATCGGGTGCAGCTCGATCTCCAGGCGGGAGTCGCCGGGGGCGCCGTCGACCTGGCCGCAGCCCTCGGTGACGTACAGCGAGGTGCCGTCGGGGGCGACCGACTCCAGGTAGGCGAAGACGTCCGCCGGGCCGTCGGTGACCCGGGCGGCCAGGCGCAGCACCGGGGCGCCGACCAGGTCGACCGCCTCGGTCAGCGGGTCGGAGGTCCAGCACAGCGCCCGGGTGTCGTTGTCGGTCAGGTCCGGCCGCTGGAAGGGCGAGCCGTAGCCGCTGGCCCACCGGCTGGTCTTGCCGGACGTGGTGGCGTAGTCCACCTCGTACCGCCGGGCCTCGCCGGCCCGGGGTTCCGGTCCCAGCTCGCCGGCCGGGCCGAGATGCCAGGTGCCGGTCGTCGCCGGCTCCGGCGGCCAGGACCGGGCGGTACGCCACGCGTCGGCACCCAGCACGTGGTACCGGACGGCTGGGCCGTCCATGATCCCGGTGTCCCGGCCCCGCAGCCAGTGGTCGAACCAGCGCACGTGCTCGTCGGCCAGGTTGTAGCCGGCGCCGCCCAGCACCCCGCCGGTGTGCGGCCAGGGGCCGATGACGACCCGGTGCGGCACGGTCAGCCGGCGGGCCCACTCGGTCGCGTCGCGCGCCCACACGTCGTGCCAGCCGCCCAGGTGGTAGACGGCGACCCCGGAGGCGTTGATCGCCTCCAGGAGCGCCGACGGGCTGCGGGTCAGGTACGCCGCCTCGCCGGTGTCGGCCAGCCGCGACTCGCGCCCGGGCAGGCCGGCGAACATCGTCCGGACGTCCCGGTTCGCCACGTGCTGCGCGCGGGCGGCGGCCAGCAGGAGGCCGTCGGGGTCGTCGTCGAGGGGCGCGACGGGGCCGCGCAGGTCGAGTTCGCGCACGTCCTCGCCCCAGGCGCGGGCGAAGTCGTCCCGGAACACCCCGCCGTCCCAGGCGAAGCGGTGCAGGTCGAACAGCGCCATCTGCGGGAAGATCGCCGCCAGGTGCGGTGGGGCGGTGCTCGCCGCCAGGTACTGCGAGACCCCGAGGTAGGAGCGGCCGAACATGCCCACCCGGCCGTCGCACCAGGGCTGGGCGGCGATCCACTCGGTGACGTCGTACGTGTCGGTCGCCTCGACCGTCGAGAAGGGGCCGTCGCTGGTGCCGAACGACGCGCCGCTGCCCCGGCTGTCCACCACCACCACGACGTAGCCGCGGGCCAGCAGGCGCTGCGCGACCGGAAAGGCCCGCAGCGTCACCTCCCCGGGGGCCACCTCGGCCACGCCGAGGTCGTCGATGTCGGTGAGGTCGACGTCCGCCAGTTCGGCGCGTACCACCGCCAGGAAGTCGTCGCGCCCGGGGCGCGGCGACACCTGGTGGTAGCGGTCGTGGGCCCAGACGGCGGGCGCGGGGTCACGCTGGCCGACCGGCCGGAAGACGTACGCCGCCAGCCGGGTCCCGTCGCGGGTGGCCACGTACTGCGAACGGCAGGTCCAGGTGCGGCTCATGCCAGGTCGGCCCGTCCGTAGAGCTCCCGCGCCGGCACCCCGACGTCGGCGCAGCGCTGGAAGAACTCCGCCATCTGCTTGAGCTGGTACGACTCGTCGGTGTAGTTCGTCGCCATGACGAACACCAGCCACGGCTCACGGCCCATCGCGTACACGTACGCCTGCCGGGCCCGCAGCCGCCGCACGATGCCCATCGCCTCGACGGCGTCGGAGCCGTTGAGCTTGCGGCTGCGGCTCATCTTCTGGTCGATGCGGCGGGAGAAGAGCGGACCGTACATCCAGGACAGCGGGGCGCCGTCGCACTCCATGCCGAGGAACGCCATGTCGACGTCGCCGATCATGTCGTGGATGTGGCCGAACAGGGCCGGGTCGACGCAGCGGTTGTCCGCGCCGAAGTAGAGGTTCTTCCCGCCGGTACGCACCGAGTAGGTGACCTTCGCGGCGATGTCGAGGTCGCAGTGCTCGCCGACGAACGGGCACACCACGATCTGCCCGTCGGGCAGCTCGATGGTCTCGCCCGGCTCCACGTCGACCACGTTGGGGAAGCCGAGCGCCTCCAGGCACAGCCGCAGCGACGGGTCCTGCAACGCCCCGGCGGCGGTCTTCGGCACCACCACCGTGCCGATGCGGTGCCGCAGCTTCAGCAGGGAGGCCAGTTCGAGGTGGTCCTGGTGCCCGTGCGTGATCAGCACGTAGTCGATGACGTCGGGCAGGTCGGCGTAGGCGTACCGGTCGCCGTCGCCGAGGGCGTCGGACAGGAACGGGTCGGTCATCACGGTGACCGGGCCGGACTGCACGACCACGCAGGCGTGCCCGAAGTAGCGCACCCGCAGCCCCGGGCCGTCCAGGTTGCGGTCCGGGCTGCCGCCCGGCTCGGCGGAGAACAACCCGCTGAAGGTCGCCAGGTCGGCGTCGGAGACGTCGAACGCCTCCCGCAGCTCGCCGAAGGGCCGGGCCGTGGTCATCGTGGAGAAGAGCAGGTCGATGCGGGGGTCCCGCAGCGGCATGGTGGCCTGCACGTGCCCGTTGCCGGGGAACCGCGGGGTGGTCATCGCGAAGGGCCGCTCGTCGCCGGTGGCCAGCGACAGGTCCACCGAGTGGGCGGTCTCGTCGAAGTGCCGCGACCGGTAGAGCATCCGCTCGGCGAGCCGGATCCGGGCGTGGTCGTTGAGGTCGTAGACCAGCTCGACGTAGCCGCGCAGGGCCGGCGGGATCTCGCCGTAGCGGGGCGTCAGGTCGAAGCCGTCGGCGAGCTTCTCCAGGTTGACCGTCAGCTCGTCCATGGCCGCCGACAGCTCCGGCATCGGCCCGTCGGCGAGCCGGGTCGCCAGGTCGGACACCCCGTCGAGCTGGTCGTCCTCGAGGTCGACGAACATGCCGCCGCGCAGCTTCGGGTCGCGGGCCGAGCGGCGGTGCAGGGCCGGCGCGTCGAGGAACGAGCGCAGCAGCGGCACGTGCAGCTTGGCGAAGTTCATCGCCGCCGGCACCGGCGACACCAGGTTCAGCCAGGCGTAGTACCGGTGGATGAGCGGTTCCAGCGCCAGGTTGGGGCGGGCGTGCACCAGGTCGTGGCTGGCGAAGGGCTGGTTCATCGCGCTCCCTCGGTCGAGTCCGTACGCAGTCGGTCCCGGACGGTCCGGACGACCTGTGCGAGGTGGTGGAAGTCTTCGTCGTCGGTGGGGGTGTCCAGCACGAAGGTGTGCACCCCGGCCCGGACCATGGCCAGCAGCCGCTCGACGGCGCCGGCGTGGTCGGCCACCAGGTAGGGCCCGTCCGCCTGGCCGGAGCGGAACGGCGCGAGCCGGTACGCCGGGTCGACGGTGACGGCGCCGTGGCCGGCCTCCGCCTCGGCGAAGAGCCGCTGCTTCCAGACGGAGTCGGTGTTGGCCATGGTGACCGCGGTGATCTTCGCGCCGTCCGGGTCCTCCGGGAAACGGGCCTCGGCGACCCGCTCGGTCTCCTCCGCCGTCGCCCGGGTCAGCAGCCCGAAGTTCAGCGCGCCCGGTGCCCCGTCGGCGTCGGGCCGGGCCGCCGTGAGCATCTGGATGCTGGTGGCGCCCACCCGCTCGGCCACCTGCCGGGCGGCCGGGGACTGCCCCGCGACGAACAGCCGGGGCAGCAGGTGCGCGGGAAGGCCGGGGGTGAGCTGCAACCGGGACACCTGGTAGAACCGCCCGTCGAAGCTGAACGGGCGGCGGCTGCCCAGCACCCCCATCATGATCTCGACGTACTCGGCGAGGCGCGCGTACCGGTCGTCGTGGTCCAGCCGGTCGCCGAGCGCGTCCAGGTCGCTCACGGCGGTGCCGGTGATCAGGTTGAGATCGATCCGCCGCTGGTAGAGCAGGCCGAGCGAGGCGACCATCCGGGCCGCGGTGAACGGGTGCTGGTAGACGGGGTTCACCGCGACCAGCGGGCTGAGCCGGGTGGTGCCGGCCGCTGCGGCGGTCGCCAGGACCCAGGGGTCGAGCACCGCGCCGCTGCCGGTGAAGATGAGCACCCCGTCGAGGTCCGCCGCGTCGGTGCGGCGGATGACGGACATCGCCGTGTCCGCGTACGCGGTCAGGTCCCGGACCCGGGGCACCACGGTGATGAAGCTGACGTCGGGCACGGCCTCACGCTCCCTCTTCGGTGACCGCGGCGAGCGCGGCCCGGATCTCCTGCGCCTCGCGCAGCTTGCCGTCGATCACCTCGGCGAGCGCGGCGACGGTGGGGGTCTGCAGGAACACGCCGAGTTGCAGGTCGACGTGGAAGGCCTGGGCGAGGTCCCGCAGCGTCCGGGCGGCGCTGAGCGAGTCCGCGCCGAGCATCAGCAGCGAGTCGTGCAACCCGATCCGGTCCACCCCGAGCCGGCGGCGCCACACGGCGGCCACCGCCTCCTCCAGGACCGAGCCGGCGGCCGGCTGGGCGTCGGCGGCGGGCTGGGCGTCGGCGGCCGGGGCCGTCGGCGTCGGGCCGGTCACGGGCGCCACGGCCACCGGGTCGACCCAGTGCCGCGTCCGCTGGAACGGGTACGTCGGCAGGCCGACGCGACGCCGCGACGCGCCCTCGTGCAGGGCGGCCCAGTCCACGTCGACGCCCCGGCGCCACAGCTCGCCGAGCGCGCCGAGCAGCCCACGGAGGCTTCCGGCGGCGTCGGTCAGGGCCAGCGTCGACGCCTCGGCCGGGCCGACGGCCAGCGTCAGGTCGGCCTCGGCCGGCGCCCCGGCCGGCGCGGGCGGGTGGCTGCCGGCGCGCAGGGCGCGCCCGGCCTCCGCCACCGTCCAGCGGCCGTCGACGACGGCGGCCGTCACGGCGCCCGGACCCTCGCCGTGGGCGGCGACCGGGGACACGCCGCAGGCGCCCAGCAGCCGGGCGAGCGCGAGCTGCCCGGTGACGGTGGCCGCGTCGGAGCCCGCCCCGCCGGCAGCTGGGTCGACGCCCAGCTCACCGGCCACCCGGTCGACCTCCGCCCGCAGCCGGGGCAGGGCGTCGCACAGCGCGGCCAGGTCGGGGCAGGTGGCGGGGAACGCGTACGCCACCGTGGCGCTCTCCGGCGACGCCTCGCCCGCGCCGACGGCGGACAGCGCGCGGGCCGCCTCCCCGGCGTCGGTCGCCACCACGACGGCCCGGTGGCGCAACGCGCGACGGCCGACCTGGCTGGTGTAGGCGACGTCGGCGAGGGCCTGCTCCGGGTGACGCCCGAGGTGCTCGGCGAGCCGGTTGGCGGCGGCGGCCAGCGCCTCGCCGCCGGCCGCGGAGACGGCGAGCAGCACGGCCGGCGGGTTCGGCCCCGGCGGCGCGGGCGGCGGCGCCTGTTCGAGGATGACGTGCGCGTTGGTGCCACCGACGCCGAACGAGCTGACCGCCGCGCGGCGCGGCCCGGTGACCTCGGGCCAGTCCCGCAGCATGTCGTTGACGCGGAACGGCCCCCGGTCGAGGGAGGTCTGCGGGTTGGGCTTGCGGAAGTGGATCGACGGCGGCAGTTCGCCGTGGTGGATGGCGAGGACCGCCTTGATCAGCGAGGTCACGCCGGAGGCGGTGTCGAGGTTGCCGACGTTCGGCTTGACCGAGCCGATCGCCCATCCGGCGCCCGAGGCGCCGGCGGCGCCGTACGCCTCCTCCAGGGCGGACACCTCGATCGAGTCGCCCATCAGGGTGCCGCTGCCGTTGGCCTCGACGTACTGGATGGAGCCCGCCTCGACGTCGGCGACCCGCAGCGCCCGGCGGATCACCCGCACCTGGCCCGACCGGCCGGGCGCCACGAAGCTGACCTTGCCGGCGCCGTCGTTGTTCACCGCCGAGCCCTTGACCAACGCGTAGATCCGGTCGCCGGCGTCCTCGGCGTCCTCCCGGCGGCGCAGCACCACCACGCCGGCGCCGTCGCCCAGGTGGTAGCCGGCGGCCTCGGCGTCGAAGGCCCGGCAGCGGCCGTCGGGCGAGTTGATGCCGTCGGCCTCGTGCCGGTAGCCGCGGGGCACCGGGTTCTTGACGCTGACCGCGCCCACGATCGCCATGTCGCACTGGTAGTCGAGCAGGCTGCTGATGGCGTGGTGCAGCCCGACCAGGGCCGAGGAGCAGTTGGTCTGCACCGTCATGCTGGGCCCGGTCAGGTCGAGCTTGTACGAGATGCGGGTGGCCAGGTTGTCCTTGTCGCTGGCGACGGCCATGCCCAGCCGGCCGGCGGAGTCGACCAGCTCCTGCTGGGGCAGCAGGTGGTAGAGCAGGTACTGGTTCAGGCCGCAGCCGGCGTACACGGCGATGTCGCCGGGGAAGCGGCGGCTGTCGTAGCCGGCGTCCTCCAGCGCCTCCCAGGCGCACTCCAGCAGGATCCGGTGCTGCGGGTCGATCAGCGTCGCGTCCGTCGGCGAGTAGCCGAAGAACTGGGCGTCGAACCGGTCGGCGCCCTCGATGCCCGACCACACCGGCACGTACGCCGGGTCGGCGCGTTCCTCGGCCGGGACGGCGTCCAGCTCGGCGGCGGTCAGCTCGCGGCCGGCGTCGACGCCGTTGCGGAGCAGCTCCCAGAACTCGGCGACGTTCGCCGCGCCCGGAAACCGTCCGCTCATCCCCACGACGGCGATGTCCATCTCGCTGCTCATCGACTTCCCACTTCCTGAATACGCTGGCGCATCAACCGGCGGCGGTTCGCCACCTGCTCGTTGCGGTCGGGCCCCGGGTCGACGGGCGGGTCCGTCGCCGGGCGCGCGGGCTCGCCGAGGTGCTCGGCGAGCTTGCGCACGGTGGTGTGCTCGTACAGGTCGACCAGCGGGAACTGCCGGCCGAGGAGTTCCTGGAGGCGGATGTGCACCTGGACCAGGCTCAGCGAGTTGCCGCCGACGTCGAAGAAGTTGTCGTCGAGTCCGACGGCGCCGACGCCGAGGACGTCCAGCCAGATCTCCGTGACCTGGGCCTGGAGCCCGCCGGCCGCCGGGGCGAGCGGCCGGGCCGTGGCGCCCGCGCCCAGCCGGGCCAGCGCCTCGGTGGCCTCGGCCGCGACGGCGCGCCGGCTCACCTTGCCGGTCGCCGTGGTGGGCAGCTCGTCGACCAGGTGCAGCAGCGGCACCATGAACTCCGGCAGCCGCTGCCGCAGGTGGGTGCGCAGGTCGTGCAGCAGGTCCCGCCGCGCGGTGGCGCCCAGCGGGTCGTTGGCCAGCTCCGGCCAGTCGGCGCGCCGGGCCCGCGGCGGGGTCCAGCCGACCGTGTCGTCCGGGCGGGACGCGGGCCAGAACCGCAGGTCCATCGTGTACGGGTCGCGCGCGGTCGACGGCACCACGGCGGTCCGTCGGCCCAGCGCCTCGCCGATGCTCCAGCAGTCCTCCGGGTCGACCCCGGGCGGCAGCTCGCCGGTCGGGCGGGTCACCGGGTCGGCGTCGGCGAGACCGGCCAGCCGGCGTACGGGGCCGGCGACCGTGACCAGCCGCGCGTTCGGCACGTCGCGTACCTCCACCGGGCGGTTGCGGTTGCCGCGCAGCAGGCTCCGCAGCCGGGCGACGTCCAGCCCGTCGCGCGTCCAGTCCAGCCGCACCGGCTCGACCGGCTCGGCGGCGGCGCCGTCGGGGGCGGTGCCCACGTGCAGGACGACGTCGTAGCGGAACGCGCTCAGCTCGTTGGCCTGCCGGCCGCGCTTGAGGTGCAGCTCCACCCCGGTCACCCCCGGCAGCCAGTCCGGCGCGGTGAGGAACAGGTCGGGGGCCAGCACCAGCTCGTCGTCGGCGAGCACCCGGGCGGCGACGCGGCGGCGCAGCTCGGCGACGGTCAGGCCGGGCTCCGGCTCGGCGCCCAGCTCCACCGAGGCGTGGAACACCTCCAGCAGGTCGAGGTCGCGTACGTCGCCCAGGTAGATCCGCCCGCCGGGCGAGGCCGCGGTGACCGCCGCGCGCAGCACCCCGCGCAGGTAGTCGTGGTGCGGGAAGTACTGGGTCACCGAGTGCAGCACCACGGTGTCGAAGCTGCCGGCCTCGATGCCGGTGATGTCGTCGGCCTCCCGCAGCAGCAGCGTGACCGAGTCCCGGTCCACCCCCTCGGCGTCGAGCCGCTGTTCGAGCACCTTCAGGCCGGCGGCGGAGAAGTCGGTGCCGACGTACGCCTCGCAGTCCGGCGCCAGCGCCAGGGTCAGGTTGCCCGTGCCGCAGCCGAGCTCCAGCAGCCGGCGGGGGCGCAGCTCCCGGATCCGCCGGACCGCCTGGTCGATCCACTCGCCCATCTCGACGTCGGTGAACGGCGCGCCCGTGTAGCTGCTGGTCCAGATCGCCTGCTGGGCCTCCTCGGCGGGACCGGCCTCGGTGTACATCCGGTCGTAGAGCAGCCGCCAGTCCGACACCCGGGTGGTGGCCGGCGCCCCGCCCGGATCGGCTCCGGCCGGCGCGGACGACCCGCTGCGCGGCCGGGGCACGACCGCCGCGACGATCCGCTGCTCCCCGCCGCCCGGCGCCTGGGCGAGCGCGGCCACGGCGGCGGCGACCCCGGGGTGGGCCCGCAGCGTCGCCTCGATCTCGCCCAGCTCGATGCGGAACCCGCGCACCTTCACCTGGTGGTCGGCCCGGCCCAGGAACTCCAGCCGCCCGTCGTGGCTGAACCGGCCCCGGTCGCCGGTGCGGAACAGCCGCCCGCCGTCGCCGTACGGGTCGGGGACGAACCGCGCCGCCGTCAACGCCGGCTGGTCCAGGTAGCCACGGGCCAGGCCGGCCCCGCCGACGTACACCTCGCCGGCGAAGCGGGGCGGCACCGGCCGCATGGCCTCGTCCAGGACGTAGATCCGGGTGTTGCCGACGGGTCGCCCGACGCTGCCGACCCGCTCCGGTCCGGTGACCACGTCCAGGGTCACGTCGGCGGAGATCTCCGACGAGCCGTAGAGGTCGACCAGGACGCAGCCGGGCAGGGCCGCCAGCCACCGCGCGGCCAGGTCGGCGGTGAGCGCCTCCCCGCTGGAGTGGCAGTAGCGCAGCGCCGACAGGCGTCCGCCGACGTCGGCGACGCCGTCGAGGATGGCCCGCAGCAACGACGGTACGGCCACCAGGCGGGTGACCCGGTGCCGGGCGAGCAGGTCGACCAGGCGTACCGGGTCGCGTCCGACGTCCTCGGGCACCACGACGACCGGGGCGCCGGCGAAGAGCGGCAGGAACATCTCGCCGCCGGAGTCGAAGAAGCTCAGCGAGGTCTTGTGGCTGCCCACCTCGTCCGGCCCCACCGGGAAGCGGTCCATGATCCACCGTTGCCGGTTGACGATGCCCCGGTGCAGGCCGAGTACGCCCTGCGGGGTGCCGGTGGAGCCGGAGGTGTAGACGACGTAGGCCACGTCGTCGGGGTGGGCCGTCGGCAGCGGATCGCGGTCGTCCTCGGTCGCGAGGGACTCCTCGGCCGGGTCGACGACCTCGACGTCCGGGAGGCCGACGGCCGCGCCGGGGGCGGCGACGAGCAGCCGGGCCCCGGAGTCGGCGAGCATGAACCGCAGCCGCTCCACCGGGTACGACGGGTCGAGCGGCACGTAGGCGGCGCCGGTCTTGAGGATCGCCAGCACGGCGGTGAGGCTGACCGTGGAGCGGGGCACCAGCAGGCCGACCCGGGTGCCCCGGCCGGCGCCCAGCCCGATCAGCCGGTGGGCCAGCCGGTTCGCCGCCGCGTTGAGCTCGGCGTAGGTGAGCCGGGTGGTGTCGTCGATGGCGGCCGGCGCGTCCGGGGTCCGGCGAGCCTGGTCGGCCACGATCTCCGGCGCGCACCGGTCGGTGTCGTAGTCGGCTGCGGTGTCGTTCCACTCCACCAGCACCTGCCGGTGCCGCTCGGCGCCGAGCAGGGGCAGGGCGCCGACGGGGGTCGCCGGCGCCGCGACGGCCGCGGACAGCAGCGCGGTCAGCGCCTCGGCCAGCACGCCCATGGTGTCGGCGTCGAACAGGTCGGTGCTGTAGTCGAAGGTGCCCAGCAGTTCGCCGTCGTGCTCGCCCAGGTAGAGGGAGAGGTCGTAGTAGGTGGCCCGCTGCCGCACCGGCCGGCTGCGCACCCGCAGCCCGGCCCAGTCCCCCAGCGCCCCCTCGTGGTTGAGCACCATCGGCGTGAGGCCGAGCCGGTCGGTGCCGCGCCCGTGCTGGTAGGCGAAGGCCGCGCTGAGCAGCGCGCCGCGGCTGGCGTCGGCGGCCTGCCCGAGCCCCTCGACGATCCGCCCGAACGGCACCTCGGCGCGGTCGGAGGCGGCCAGCACCGCGTCGTGGGCCGCCCGGGCCAGGGCGCCGAACTCCGGGTCGGCGGACAGGTCCACCGGCACCGGCAGCGGGTTGACCAGGTAGGCGACCAGGTCGGCGAAGCGGCCGCGGACCCGGCCGGCGTGCACGAAGCCGAGCGGGAACGTCGCCTGGCCGGCGTAGCGCGACAGCACCGCCGCGTAGCCGGCGAACAGCACGGCGGTGCGGCTGATCCCCTGCGCGGCGGCGAGCGCGTCGATCCCGGCGCACAGGTCGGCGTCGAGCCGGAACGCGTGGGCGGCGCCCCGGAAGGTGCGCACCGACGGGCGGGGCCGGTCGGTCGGCAGGTCCAACGGCACGAGGTCGGCGACCTGGGCCTGGCACGTCGCGGTCAGCTCCCGGCCGACCGGGCCGTCCAGGAAGGACCGCTGCCAGGCCACGAACTCGGCCGGGTGGGCGGCG
Source organism: Micromonospora reichwaldensis (assembly GCF_031845925.1). Classification (NCBI taxonomy): domain Bacteria; kingdom Bacillati; phylum Actinomycetota; class Actinomycetes; order Micromonosporales; family Micromonosporaceae; genus Micromonospora; species Micromonospora reichwaldensis. Next base: position 18,852 of record NZ_JAVRFL010000047.1, read on the forward strand.
GGGGCGGGCGGCGCCGCGTCGTCCCCGGCGGCGTGCCGGCCGTAGCCGGTCGCCAGGTCCTCGACCAGCACCGCCAACGACCACACGTCCATGACGCTGTGGTGGGTGCAGAGCAGCAGCGTGTGGCGGTCCGCCGCGTGCCGAAACAGCACGGCGCGCAGCAGGGGCGGGCCGGCGAAGCCGACCCCGAGTTCCGCCTCGATCTCCTCGTCGAGCCGGCCCGCCGGCCAGCCCGCCGCGTCGCGCACCTCCAGCGTGACCTCGGCGTCGTCGGCCACCCGCTGGGTCACCTCGGCGCCGGCGTCGTCGTAGCGGGTGAGCAGGGCCGGGTGCCGCACGCCGAGGTCGCGCACGGCGCGGGCCAGCGCCGCCGCGTCCAGCTCGCCGTCGACGGTGACCGCGCGGCACAGGTTGAGGTTGGCCGGGTCCTCGGCGAGGGCGCCCTGGAACCAGATCGCCCGCTGGCCGTACGACAGCGGATAGGGCCCCTCAACGGCGGCCGGGGTGGCCGGCGGCTCGGCCGGCACGGACGCGGACGGCAGCGCGGCGGCCAGTTCGGCCACCGTGCTGTCGCCCAGCAGGTCGGTCAGGGCCGGGCGGACGCCCCACTCCCCCTCGATCAGGTGTTGCAGCTCCACGGCCCGCAGCGAGTCGAACCCGAGCTCCGGCAGGGAGCGGTCCGGGTCGATCCGCTCCGGGTCGACGTCGAGCAGCCCGCCGGCCAGGGCGCGCAGTCGCTGCGCCTGCGCCGGCGCGGCGGCCGGGGCGGGGCGCGCGGCCGGGCGCAGGGGGTCGTCCGCGACGATCGTGGCGCTGCCCGCCGCGTACGCCCGCGCGCAGTCGCCGCGACGGGTCTTGCCGCTGGTGGTGACGGGGATGGTGCCGGGCGGTACGGCCAGCACCCGGTGCAGGTCCAGGCCGTGGCCGGTCACCACGGCCCGGCGGGCTGCCTCGGCGATGGCCGGCGCCTCGTCCGCCGCCCGGTCGGAGCGGGTCTCGTACCACAGGACCACGGCCTCGCCGACGCCGTGGCCGTCGTCGGCGACGTCCACGCCGAACGCCGCGATCCGCCCGCCGAGGCGGGGGCAGGCGGCGCGGACGGTCTGCTCGATGTCGTCCGGGTAGTGGTTCTGGCCGCGGATGACCACCGTCTCCTTGATCCGGCCGCGGACGTACAGGTGACCGTCCTGGCGGAAGCCGAGGTCGCCGGTGCGCAGGTAGGGGCCGTCGTCGGGGTCGCCGCCGAGGGTGGCGTGCAGGGTCCGCGCGGACTCCTCCGGCCGGTTCCAGTACCCGTCGACGACGCTGCCGCCCCGGACCCAGATCTCGCCGGCCGTGCCGTCGGGCACGGGGTGGCCGGTCGGGTCGACGATCCGGACCTCTGCCTCGGGCAGGATCTCGCAGCCGACCACCTCCGTGCCGGGGCGGTGGGCGGCGGGTCCGGCGGGGTCCGGGTCGGCCACCGTGGTCACGACGGGCCGCTGCGCCCGCGCCCGCCCGGCGACCAGCAGCGTCGCCTCGGCCAGTCCGTAGCAGGGCAGGAAGGCCCGCTCGTCGAAACCGTGCGGGGCGAACGCCGCAGCGAACGCGCGTAGGGTCGCCGCGCGTACGGGCTCGGCGCCGTTGAACGCCACCCGCCAGGAGCTGAGGTCCAGGGCGGCACGGTCGGCCTCGGCGACCTTGCGCACGCACAGGTCGTAGGCGAAGTTGGGCCCGCCGCTGATGGTGGCCCGGTACCGGCTGATCGCCTGGAGCCACCGCACCGGGGTGCGGATGAACGTCGCCGGGTCCATCAGCACCGTCGGCACGCCGAGGTAGACGGGGGTGAGCAGGGTGCCGATCAGCCCCATGTCGTGGTGCGGGGGCAGCCAGGAGGCCATCACCGTCGCGTCGTCGAAGGCGAAGGAGCGGCGGATGGCCCGCAGGTTCTCCAGCAGGTTCGCGTGGCTGACCATCACGCCCTTGGGGGTGCTGGTGGTGCCCGAGGTGTACTGGAGGAACGCCAGTCCGCCCTCGGCCACCGCCGGCTGCCACCCGGCGGGCGCGGCGTCGAGGGACTCCAGCTCCAGGACCGGCAGCCGGCGACCGGGCATGAGCGTGGTCAGGTCCACGGCGCTCGTGACCGCGCGGGCGGCCAGCACCGCGGTGGCCTGCGCGTCGTCGAGGATCCGCCCGACGACCGGGGCGCTGGCCCGGTTGAGCCGGGCGGCCAGCGGCACCGGCACGGTGCCGGCGTAGAGGCAGCCGAAGAAGCCGGCGAGGAAGTCGACACCCGCCCCGACGAGCATCAGCACCCGGTCACCGGGACGGCAGTGCCCGGCCAGGGCCGCGCCGACCCGGCGGGCCCGGGCGTCGAGCGTCGCGTAGTCCACCGTGTCGGCGGAGCCGTCCTCGGCCACCAGGTGCAGGGCGGGGCTGTCGGGCTGGACCCGCGCCTGGTGCGACAGTGCGGCGCCCAGGTTGACGACGTCGGTCGCCTCGTGGATCAGGGCGCCGGTGTGCTCGGTCATCTGGCTCTCCACTCGATGCACAGGGGTCGGACCGGGGGTCACGGCTGCCCGGGGGCGAGCCGGGCGGCCAGCTCCGCGACCGTCGGCGCGTCGAAGATGACCGCCACCTCGACGTCCGCCCCCAGCTTCGCGCCGGCCAGGGCCACGATCCGGGTGGCCGTGAGGGAGTCGCCGCCGAGGTCGAAGAAGTCGTCGTGGATGCCGATGCCCTCGCGTCCGAGCACGTCGCACCAGATGTCCAGGAGCACCCGCTCGCGCTCGTCACGCGGCCCGTCGGCCCCGGCGGCGCCGGGCTCGTCCTGGCCCGGCGGTGGCAGCGCCGCGACGTCGAGCTTCCCGTGGTTGGTCAGCGGCAGCCGGGGCAGGCTGACGAAGGCGGCGGGCACCAGGTAGTCCGGCAGCCGCCGGCGCAGGTGGGCGCGCAGGTCCGCGGTGCCCGGCAGGTCGTCGCCGACGACGTAGCCGACCAGCCGGGCGTCCCTGCCGGGCGGGTCCCGGCGTACGACGACGGCGGCCTCGCGGACCGCCGGGTGGCGGCGCAGCGCGGACTCCACCTCGCCCGGCTCGATGCGGTAGCCGCGCAGGTTCAGCTGCCCGTCGCCCCGGCCGAGGAACTCCAGGACGCCGTCCGGCCCGAACCGGGCCAGGTCGCCGGTGCGGTAGACGCGGGCGCCGGGCGTGTCGGCGAACGGGTCGGGCAGGAACCGCTGCGCGGTCAGGGCGGAGTTGTCGAGGTAGCCCCGGGCCAGCCCGGCGCCGCCGACGTACACCTCCCCCGCCACGCCCGGCGGTACGGGCTGCATCGCGTCGTCCAGCACGTACACCCGGACGTTGGCCATCGGCCGGCCGATCGGGACGAAGGGCCGCTCGTCGTCGGGGTCGCACGGCCAGGCGGTGCAGGAGACCGACACCTCGGTCGGGCCGTACAGGTTGAACATGGTGACGTCGAGCCGGTCGAAGACCAGCCGTTGCGTCTCGGGGGTGAGTTCCTCCACGCCCGAGACGATCCGCCGCAGCGACTTCAGGTCCGCGGCGTCGGCGGTGAGCAGCACCTCGCGCAGGGCGGTCGGCGCGAAGTCGGCGTCGGTCACCCCGTGCTGGGCGATCACCGCCGCCAGCCGGCGCGGGTCGAAGGTCGCCGTCTCGGGCATCAGCACGCTGGCCGCGCCGTTGAACAGGGCCCGGAACAGCTCGTCCAGGGAGACGTCGAAGGTGCAGGCCGCCTTGCGCAGCACCCGGTCGTGCGGGCCGAGCGGGAAGTTGCGCTGTGCCCACAGCATCCGGTTGGTGAACCCACGGTGGGTGACCTGCACGCCCTTGGGCTGCCCGGTGGAGCCGGAGGTGAACAGGGTGTAGGCCAGGTTGTCCGGGTGCAGCGGCACGGCGGGGTCGGTGGCGGGACACGTGGCGGTGAGCGACGACTCCCCGTCCAGGTCGATGATCCGCCGGCCGGGGCTCCACACCTCGTCGCACAGGTCCCCGGCGGAGATCGCGACCGCCGGGCGGACCTGCCCCAGCAGCGCGTCCCGGCGGGCCTGCGGGTCGCGCGGGTTGACCGGCAGGTGGTAGCCGCCGGCCTTCAGCACCGCCAGGATCGCCACCACCTCGGCGGCGCAGCGGGGCAGGCACACCGCCACCGGGTCCTCCACGCCGACGCCGAGGTCGCGCAGGTGGTGCGCCAGGCGGTTGGCCCGTTCGTCGAGTTCGCGGTACGTCGTGCGGACGTTGCCCTCGACGACCGCCACCGCGTCCGGCGTACGCCGCGCCTGCGCCTCGACGAGGCGGTGGACGAGCGCCTCGGGGCCGAGGTCGGCGGCGGTGTCGTTCCACTCGTGCAGGATCCGGTGCCGCTGCGCGTCGTCGAGCATCGGCAGCCGCCACACGCACGTGTCGGGCTCCCGCGCCGCCTCGACGAGCAGCAGCTCGAACTGCCGGGCCATGTCGCGTACGGACTCGCCGGTGAATAGGCTGGTGTCGTACTCGAACTCACCGATGAGCCCGTCGGCCGTCTCGGTGATCTTCACCGTCAGGTCCATCCGGGACCGGCCGGTCTCCATCTGGTGCACGTCGACCCGCAGCTCCGGCAGGTCCAGCCGACTGGTGGGCACGTTCTGGAGCACGAAGGCGACCTGCGCGAGCGGCTGGTGGCTGCGGCTGCGCTCCGGCTGCAACGCGGCGACGAGCCGCTCGAACGGCACGTCGCGGTGCCGGAACGCGTCCAGCGAGGCCGCCTTGACCCGGCCCACCAGCTCGGCGAAGGTCGGTTCGCCGGACAGGTCGGCGCGTACCACGATCATGTTCAGGAAGCAGCCGATGAGGTGCTCCAGCTCGTGCTGTTCCCGCGTCGCGATGGGGCTGGCGACGACCATGTCCCGCTGCCCGCTGTGCCGGGCGAGCAGCACGGTGAAGGCGGCGAGCAGGGTCATGTAGGTGGTGGCCCCCTGACGCTGTCCGAGGGCGCGGATCCGGTCCGCGTCGGCGGCGCCGAGCCGGAACCACTCGGAGGCGCCGACGAACTGCTGCACCGCCGGGCGTGGGCCCTTGGTGGGCAGGGCGAGCAGGGGCGGCACGCCGGCCAGCTCAGTGACGCGCTCGCGCAGGTGGGCCGCCATCCGTTCCTCGCCGACCGCGGTGCGCTGCCAGGCGGCATAGTCGGCGTACTGGATCGGCAGCTCGGGCAGGTCCGGCGCCGCGCCGGCGGCGAAGGCGGCGTACGCGGCGGCCAGCTCGCGGCAGAAGATGGTGAACGACCACAGGTCGCAGACGAGGTGGTGCACGGTGACCCCGAGCACGTGCACGTCGGGGGCGATCCGGTAGAGCACCGCCCGCATGCTCTGGCCGGCGGCCAGGTCGAGCGGGACCCGCATCTCCCGCTCGACGGCGGCCCGCAGGACCGGGTCGTCGGGGCGCGCGGTGGCGCCGGGCAGGTCGACCACGTCGATGCTCAGCGGGGCGGGCGGCGTGACGGCCTGCACGACCCGCTCGCCGAGCTGGCGGAAGGCGGTACGCAGGATCTCGTGCCGGCGGACGACCTCCTCGATGCTCCGGCGCAGCGCGTCCCGGTCCAGCGAGCCGGTCAGGATCAGCAGCGTGGCGTCGTTGTGGTGGACGGCGTCGTCCTCCAGCCGTTCGATGAACCAGAGCCGCTCCTGCGCGAAGGACAGGGGTGCCTCGGCGGCGTCCAGGCGGGGGATGGCGGCGCTGGCGGGTGCCGGATCGGAGCGGCTGGCGCGCAGCCGCTCGTCGAGCAGCGCCCGCGCCGAACTGGACAGCCGCGCCACGCGTTGCGTGACGTCACTCGCGACCGGATGCTCCTGCCGTCCCACTGGTCCTCCGTTGTCCGTCGGTGATCCGGCCGCGGTCCGGGGCCTCCACCGGACGCGAGCGTCGCACCGATGCGGGTGCCGATCCTCGATCTCTACCAGGCTGGTTGAGCGCTTAGTCAGCATGATGAGCGGTAATAGGGGTTTGACCTCACAATTCACGACATCTGTTCCGAGTCCTAGGGGTTGGGCAACCCGTTTCCCTGCCACATGATGGGCACGCTTGTGACGCCGCCGGCGCGCCAGCACGCAGCCCGTCCGACCGGCCGACCGGAGGTGATGCCAGGTGCGCGACGACCTCCGGATCCTGGCCGACCGGTCGTACCGGATGCTGTTCCTGGCCCGCACGCTGTCGCTGCTGGGCAGCGCCGTGATCCCGGTGGCGCTCGCCTTCGCCATCCTCGACGCGCCCGGCGGCTCCGCCACCGACCTCGGCCTCGTGCTCGCCGCCCGGTCGCTGGCGCAGGTCGCGCTGCTGCTGTTCGGCGGTGTCCTCGCCGACCGGATGAACCGCTTCCGCCTGATGGTGGGCTCCGACCTGCTGGCCTTCGCCGCGCAGGCGGCCCTGACCGTGGTGTTCGTCAGCGGCCGGCCCTCGCTGCCGGTCGTGATCGCCCTGTCCGCCGTCAACGGCGCCGCCGCCGCGCTCTTCCTGCCGGCCTCCCGCGGCGTCGTGCCGCAGGTGGTGGCCCAGGAGCAGCTCCAGTCGGCCAACGCGCTGCTGCGGCTGTCGCGCAACAGCACCACCATCGGCGGCGCGGCCCTGGCCGGGGTGCTCGTGGCCGCCCTCGGCGCCGGCTGGGCGCTGGCGGTCCCCGCCGCCACCTTCCTCGGCTCCGCGCTGCTGCTGGCCGGTGTCCGAGTGTCGCACCCCGCCCGGGCCGCCGCCAGCACCATCCTCGCCGACCTGCGGGAGGGCTGGCGGGAGTTCAGCTCCCGGTCCTGGGTCTGGCTGGTGGTCGTGCAGTTCGCGTTCGTCAACGGCTGCTTCTCGGCGATCTACGTGCTCGGCCCGCTGACCGCCAAGGAGCAGTTGGGCGGCGTCACCGCCTGGTCGGTGATCGTCACCGCGCAGGCCGTGGGCCTGGTCGGCGGCAGCCTCGTGGCGATGCGGATCCGACCCCGCCGGCCGATGCGGGTGGCGGTGCTGGCGACCTTCGGTTTCCTTCCGCCGTTCGCGCTGATCGCGGCCGGGGCGCCGGTCTGGCTGATCGCGGCCTCGATGCTCGTCAACGGCGTCTGCGTCGACATCTTCGAGGTCCTGTGGGACACCGCCCTGCAGAACCACGTGCCCAACGAGGCGCTGTCGCGGATCAGCTCGTACGACGCCATGGGCTCGTTCGTGCTCGGCCCGCTCTGCCTGGCCGTCGTCGGCCCGGTCGCCGAGCGGATCGGCGTCGCCCAGACGCTGCTCATCGCGGGCGGGGTGCTCGGTCTGGTGACCGTCGCGACCTTCTCCGCGCGGTCGGTGCGTCAGCTGCCCGCAAGAGTCCCCGCCGCACAACCCGCCACGGTGTGAATCCGGCGACCTCGCCGGCCACGGATCAGGGTGGAGATCGGAGCAGGATGGAGCACCGGATAAGTCGGCAGATGACCGACGCGACCGACGCGTACGGGCGGCGCTTGGGGGCCTACCTCGAGCAGTCCTCCTACTCGCGGCTGCGCGGCGGCCCGGGCGTGATCGACCTCGCCTTCGGCGATCCGCACGAGTTTCCCGCGCCGGCCCTGGTAGAGGTCCTGCAACGGCACCTGAGCCCGCAGCACACCGACTGGTTCGCCTACACCCGGGACCACCCGCCGGCCCAGGAGTCGGTGGCGGCCACCCTCAGCCGGGAACTCGCCCTGCCCTTCACCGCCGACGACGTCGCCCTGACCAACGGGGCGTTCGCGGGGCTGACCATCTGCCTGCGCAGCGTCTGCGACCCGGGCGACGAGGTGGTCTACCTCGACCCCGCCTGGTTCTACTACGAGCCGATCATCGCCTCGGTCGGCGCGGTCCCCCGGCCGGTGGCGTTGACCCCCGGTTCCTGGCGACTCGACGCGGAACTCGTCGCGGCGGCGATCACGCCCCGGACCAGCGCCGTCATCGTCAACAGCCCGAACAACCCGACCGGCGCCGTCTACACCGACGAGGAGTACGCCGCGCTCGCCGAGGTGCTGCGGGAAGCGTCGACCCGCAACGGCCGGCCGATCTACCTGCTGTCCGACGAGGCGTACCGGCGCATCGTGTTCGACGGCCGGACGTGTCCCAGCCCGGCGACGCACTACCCGTTCACGTTCCTGGTGCACACCTACACCAAGACGCTGCTGCTGCCCGGGGAGCGCGTCGGCTACGTGGCGATCCCGCCGACCATGCCCGACCCGGCGGTGCTCCGCCGGGCCCTGACCGTGGCCCGCCTCACCACCGGCTGGGCGTTCCCCAACAACTCGCTGCTGTTCGCCCTGCCCGAGCTGGAACAGCACGCGCTGCAGGTCAAGCCGATCGAGCAGCGCCGCGACCTGCTGGTCGACGCCCTGCGCGAGGCCGGGTACGAGGTCCAACCGAGCGAGGGAACGTTCTACCTGCTGGCCCAGGTGCCGGACGCGGACGACTGGGCACACGCGGCCCTGCTCGAGGAGCGCGGCCTGCTGGTGCTGCCGGCCTCGGTGATGGGCGCGCCGGGCTACCTGCGGCTCTCCCTCACCGTCACCGACGACATGCTGGAGGAGACCATCGGCCGGCTGCGATCGGCGCGGCCCTCGACCCGGGAGCACGCCAGTGTCCAGCGGTGACCTCCGCGAGGCCCACGCGGCCGTGACGCTCACCGCGGCGCCGGACGCCCCGGCCCCGGGCCGCCGGGACGCGACGGTGTCCACCGAGGAGGCCCGGCCCGACGTCGAGGCCACCATGGCCCGCGCCCGCCGGGCCCAGGCGGAGGTCGAGTTCTGGCCGCAGGACCGCGTCGACGACCTGGTCGCGGCCCTCGGCTGGGCGGCCTACCAGGAGGACACCGCCCGGTCGCTGGCCGACCTCGCCTACCGGGAGACCGGCCTCGGCGACCCGGAGCACCTGTTCACGCTATACCGGCGCCGGGTCCTCGGCACGCTGCGTGACCTGCACGGCGTCGTCACCAGCGGGATCATCGAGGAGCTGCCGGAGCGTGGCCTGCGCAAGCTGGCCAAGCCCGTCGGGGTGATCGCGGTGGCCAGCCCCGCCACCGCGCCCTGCTCCGGGGTGGTCGGCAACGCCCTGCCGATGCTGAAGACCCGCAACGCGGTGGTCATCACCCCCAACCCCCGGGCCCGGCACTCCGCGGCCCGCACCGTCGAGCTGCTGCGTCGGGCCCTGGAGACGGTCGGCGCCCCGCCGGACCTCATCCAGTGCCTGCCGGTCACCGACCGGCAGACCACCGAGGCCCTGATGGCCGCCGCCGACCTGGTGATCGCCGCCGGCGGGCCCGGCACGGTACGCCGGGCGTACCGCAGCGGCACCCCGGCGATCAGCGCGGGCGTCGGCAACCCGGCGGTGATCGTGGACGACTCGGCCGACGTGGCCGCCGCGGCGGAGCTGATCGTGCTGGGCGGCAGCTTCAACAACGGCACCTCCTGCTCGTCGGAGAGCAACGTGCTGGTGGACGCCGGGATCGCGGCCGCCTTCCTCGACCAGCTGGCCCGGCAGGGCGCCCACCTGTGCGACCCGGCCGAGACGGCACGGCTGCGTACGCTGCTCTGGCCGGACGGGCGGGGGCTCAACCGCGACGCGGTCGGTCGACCCGCCGCGGCGCTCGCCGCCGCCGCCGGGATCGACCTGGCCGAGCCGACCAAGACCACCGCCCTGGTGGCCCAGCTGCCGCCCCTGGCGCCCGGCGGTGTCCCGGCGCTCGACGACCCGATGCTCGGCGAGAAGCTGGCGCCGGTCTTCACCGTGTCGACGTTCAGCGCCTTCGACGACGCGCTGGCCGCGGTGGAGACGCTGCTGGGCCGGATCGGGCAGGGCCACAGCTGCGGCATCCACACCGACCGGCCCGACCGGGTGGTCAGGCTGGCCGAGCGGGCCCGCGCCGGACGGGTGATGGTCAACCAGTCGACCGCCGTGGGCAACAGCGGCAGCTTCGACAACGGGATGCCGTTCACCCAGGTCATCGCCAGCGGCAGCTGGGGCGGTTGCTCCCGGTCGGAGAACGTGACCTGGCGCGACTTCCTCAACTACACCTACGTCTCACATCCCCTGCCGGTCAGCCTGCCGGACGAGGAGACCCTCTTCGGCGCCCACTGGCGACGCCTTCCCTGACGGAGACCCCGCACATGGACATCAGCCCTCCCGAGGCGCCACCGCGCGACCTGACCCGGGCCGAGATCGACGCGTTCCACACCGACGGCGTGGTCCGGCTCTCCGGCATGATCGACGACAGGTGGCTCGGCCGGATCGCCGAAGGCGTCGAGTACCTGCTCGCCAACCCGACCGTGCTGGCGCAGGCGACCGCGTTGCTGGGTGGCGGCGGGTTCGCCGGGGACGCCTTCATGTGGAAGACCCACGACGGCTTCCGCGACTTCATGTTCTTCTCCCCCGCGGCGCGCATCGCCCAGCAGCTGTTCGGCTCCACCGCGATCACCGCCTTCTACGACCAGATCTTCGCCAAGCCGGCAGGATCGGGTGCCCCGACGCCGTTCCACGAGGACGTCAGCTCCTGGCCGATCGCGGGCGAGCAGGTGTGCGCGATGTGGATCCCCCTCGACCCGTGCACCCCCGACACGGCCGCGCTGCAGGTGGTGCGCGGTTCGCACCGCTGGGGCCGGCGCTACGTGCCGATCACCCCGGGGGCCACCCACCTCGGCCGGCGCGAGGAACTCGAGGCGGTGCCGGACGTGTCCGACCACGAGATCCTGAGTTGGGACCTCACGCCCGGCGACATCGTGCTGTTCCACCCGGCCGCGTTGCACGGCGCCACCGGCACCGGCCCCGAGCGGCAGCGTCGGGCGTTCGTCTCCCGGTGGGTGGGCGACGGCGTCACCTTCCAGCCGCAGCACGCCGTCCTGCCGCTGCTGTGGGAACACGGCCTGCGGCCCGGTGATCCCATCGGGGGCCCGCTGTTCCCGAGGGTGCTGCCGACGCCGGTGCCGACGGAGACCGGCGCCCGCTTCGACGGCCCGCAGCAACCCCACGCCGAACGGGCGGAGGAGTTCCTCACCATCCTGAGGATGCTGTAGGTGTTCGGAGAACTCACCGCCACGACCGCCGCCGGCCGGGAGCTGGTCTCCCTCGCCGAGGGCCACGTCGGCACCCTCGTCGAACGGGCCGGCCGGCACGACCGGGACAACACGTTCGTCGCCGACAACTTCGCCGACCTGCGCGACAGCGGGGTGCTCGCCGCGTGCGCCCCGACCCGGCACGGCGGGCTGGGGGTCCGCTCCCTGCACGACGTGCTGGTGGCCGTCTCCCGGCTGGCCCGGGGCTGCGGGTCGACGGCCATCTGCGCGAACATGCACATGGCCTCGGTCTGGGGGCAGGTCCGCCGGTGGGAGCGGGCCGAGGCGGACGGCGACCAGGCCCGGGCGGCGCAGCTCGACGCGATCCTGGAGGCGTTGGGCGGCTCCGACCTGATCATGGCCGGGGCCTCCACCGAACCGGGCGCGACGTGGAACGGCGCGCTCACCGAGGCCGTCCGCAAGGGCGACGAGTACGTCGTCACCGGGCGCAAGACCTTTGTCACCAACTCGGCGGTCGCGGACTCGTTCAACGTCGCCGTTCGGGTCGCCGATCCCGACGGCGGGTGGCGGCACGCCGAGGCCGTCGTCCTGGCCGGCACGCCCGGGCTGACCGTGCTCGGCGACTGGGACGCGTTGGGCATGCGGGGCTCCGGCAGCCACGGGCTCCTGCTGGAGGACTGCGTCGTGCCCGCCGACCGGGTCACGGTCGGGGAGCCGTTCGGCCCGCCGACGCCGGAGGACCTGGCGCGCTCCTGCGCGATCAACTTCCCCCTGCTGGGGGCCTCACTGGGGATCGCCGAGGCGGCCTTCCAGATCGCCGTGGAACACGCCACCCGGGTGCCCCGCCAGCCCGGCCGGGCGGCGCCGGCACACCACCCGTCCGTGCAGCGGGAGATCGCCACCATGGAACTCGACCTGGCGGCCACCCGGGGGGTGCTGGAGCGCTCCGGACGCCTGGTGGACGCCCTGTTCGCCGCCGACGACCCGGCGCAGCGGTCCGAGGCCGCCGTCCGCGACGTCGTACGGGGGTGGCAGACCGCGAAGCTGCTGGCGAACCGTACGGCGGTGAGCACGGTCGACCGGGCCATGACGATCTGCGGCGGGGCGTCCTTCAGCAGCCGGCACCCCCTGTCCCGGCTGTACCGCGACGCCCGCGCGGGCGGCTTCATGCAGCCGTTCGGATCGCTGGACGGCTACCCGTACATCGGGCGGGTCGCGCTCGGACTCGACCCGCACGCCGACTGAGGCCGGCGGACACCCGGTCGCCGCCACGCGCGGTGGCGTGCCCCACGGACCCGTCCTGCCGACCCGGGGCGGCCGGGTCGGGAGCTACCGTCGCGCGGCGGGCCGGCCGGGTGCCGGCAACGCGCGCACGTCCAGCTTCCCGCTCGGCGTCCGGGGCAGCTCGTCGAGGCACACCACGGCGCCGGGCAGCAGGTAGTCGGGCAGCGTCTCGCGGAGCTGGTCGCGCAGCTCGCGGGCGGTCGGTCCGGGCGGCTCGCTCGGCACGACGTACGCGACGAGGCGCGGGACGGAGCCGGTCCCGGCGACCGGCACCACCGCCGCCCGGCGCACCCCGGCGCACCGGCGCACCGCCTGCTCCACCTCGCCCAGCTCGACGCGGTGGCCCCGGATCTTGACCTGGCCGTCGCGGCGGCCGTGGAACTCGACCAGTCCGTCGGGGTGGCGGGTCACCAGGTCGCCCGTGCGGTAGCACCGGCCTTCGGGATGGTCGGTCGGGAACACCTCGCCGGTCGTTGCGGGGTCGTCGCGGTAGCCGCGGGCGAGCCCCGCGCCGAAGATCAGCAGCTCCCCCTCGACGCCCGCCGCGACCGGGCGCAGGTCGGCGTCGACGACGGCGACCCGCGCGTTGTCGATCGGGCGGCCGATCGGCACGGTGGCGGTGCCCGGGCGCGCCGCCGGGTCGGTCGGCACCTCGAAGGTGAGCGCGCCGACGGTGGTCTCGGTCGGGCCGTAGTGGTTGACCATCCGCACGTCCGACAGCTCGCGGACCTGGTCCACCAGCTCCCACCGGCACACCTCGCCACCGACGATGAGCAGGCGGCGGGGCAGGGCCCGCTCCGCCGCCTCGTCGAGCAGCGCCGCCAGGTGCGAGGGGGTGATCTTCAGGACGTCGACGCGGTGCTCGTCCTGGTAGTCGGCGAAGTCGTCGGGGTCCGTCGCGGTCTCGGTGGGCACCAGGTGGAGCGTGTCTCCCCCGGTGAGCGCCGGGAAGACCGCGGTGTGCCCGAGGTCCGTCGCGAGGCTGGTCACCGACGCGAAACGCAGCCGTTCGCCGTCGGCCCGTTCCGGGTCGACCAGCCGGGCGACGAAGGCCGCGTAGTTGGCCAGGGCCGCGTGGGGGATCTCGACGACCTTGGGTACGCCGGTGGAGCCGGACGTGAACACGGTGTAGGCGAGCTGGTCCCCCGCGACCGGCGCCGGACCGCCCAGCGCCCCGGCGCGCTCCGCCGCCGCCCCTGCGCCGATCCAGCCGGCCAGGTCGACGGCGAGCACCACCTGCCCGGACACCGGCGGGTCGTCGCGATCCGTCACCACGACGGCGGCCCCGCAGCCGCGCAGCTGGCTCTCGACGCGGGCCCGGGGCTGGTTGGCGTCCACGCAGGCGTAGCCGGCCCCGGCATGCAGCGCGGCCAGGCACGCCACCAGCTGGGCGGCGCCCCGGTCGGCCAGGACGGCCACCGGGGCGGCTGTCGCACCGTGGCGCCGCAACACGTCGGCGAGACCCGCGACGGCGTGGCGCAGCTCGGCGTAGCTCAGTGCCGCGTCCGCGCCGACGACGGCCGTGCGGTGGCCGTGTCGTTGCGCGGCCGCCCAGATCAGCGCGGGCACCGCCCGGTCGGGTTGCCACCCGGTCGGCGGTCCGGGCACCTCGGGATCGGCAGGCATGGCAGGTCCCTTCGGTTCGACGGCGGCGGGCCGACAGGTCGCCGGTCGACCGTGGGGTCGCGCGGCACGGGCTTGCGGTGGCAGCGATCGTGACACGGGGGCCGCACCGCGACAACACCTCATTCGTGCCGCGAACCCCTATCGTCGGGGCCGCACGGCGGACGACGACGCGTCCGGTGTGGTCAGACGGCCACCATGCAGTTGTCGGAGCCGCTGTCGCGCCCCCGGGCGCTGACGATCCCGGCGGAGCCGTCGCCGTAGTAGCGGCAGAACAGGCCCGCCGCGCGGCCGCCGAACAGCAGCGGCCCGATCACCGGGGCGACCTCGACGTCGTGGGGTTCGTCGGCGCCGTCGGCGACGAGCGAGACCCGGCACGTGCGTGGCGCCACGAAGTCCTGCACCACGCTGGTGCCGTCGGCGGCGGCCTCGGCGACGGCGGACTCCCACGTCGCCTGGTCGACCTCGCCGCCGATGACCACCTGCTTGCCGCTCTCCCCCAGGCCCGCCTTGAGCACCAGCAGGTCCCGGTTCGCCACGACGAACGGGAGCAGCTCGACCTCGCGACCCGCCCGGCTGGTGCGGCGGTCCGCGAGGATCCGCGTCCACGGCACGTACCTGTCGACGAGGCTCCGGTCGGCCGCGCTCATCCACGGCCGGCCCTCCGAGAGCAGGCCCATGGTCAGCTTGCTGTGCATGAAGGTCGACGTCTGGGTGCCCACGAGCAGGCAGCCGTTGTCGAGCGCGTCCTGCACGTAGCTGGTGTCGAGACCGGCGTCGAGCCAGTCCGGGATGGTGAAGTTGCGCAGCCCGATCGGGTAGCGCAGGTGGGGCGGGCAGTCCCACGCCTCCGGCAGCTCCTCGGGCTCGAAGAAGCGGGCGGTGAGGCCGTGGTTGTTGAGGTAGTCGGCCTCCAACTGGAAGTAGCGGCTCTGCACGCCGTAGACCCGGGCGCTGCCGACGATGGCCACCCTGGGCGCCAGCCCCAGCTCGGCGCAGAGCGCGCGGTACATCTCGGCGCGCACGGCGAACGGGTCCGGGGAGCTGAACGGGGTCCTGCCCGCCGCGTCGGCGTGCAGCCTGCGCCACACCTCGAGGCGGCAGCGCGTCTCCACCACGCCGCCGAGCGCGCCGCTGACGTTGAACTCCAGGAACTGGGGCCCGTCCGGCCCGATGACGACGTCCGGCCGCACGACGCAGTCCGGATAGCGCTCCTCGACGAACGGGTCCCGCACGAACAGCTGGTCCTCGCTCTGCGGCATGCGGTAGGCCGCCAGCCGGCCCTGCGTGGTGGGGGCCGTCTCGAGGGCGGTGCGGCGGAGCAGGTCGACCAGCGCGGCGGCCGCCCGGAAGATCTCGGCGTAGGACGCGCGCGGGATGGCGATCGGTGCCGCCGGCAGCAGCCGCTGGTAGGGCCAGCCCGTGTCCCGCAGCTCGTGGCGGAGCATCCCGCGGATCGTCTCCGCCGGCGCGGCCGGCGCCACGCGGTGGGTGCCGAACCACGGATGCCCGGCCGGCCCCGCACTGCCGACATGCTCGCGCACGGTCACCTGACCTCCCCGGAATCGCACGTCGGGCCGGCGCCGGTGCGTGCTCGCCGCGGGGCCGGTATCTCCGAAACGATGATCGACATAGACTAACATTCACGTCCGACGGGGACCGCGTCGGTTCGTCCACCTCCGACACGGGAGAACCGCCGATGACCTTGCGTCATGTTCAGGGCAACGAGTACCGCGAAGAGCACGGCGGGGACTACGAGGACTTCGAGCCCGGCATGGTGATCCGGCACTGGCCGGGCCGCACCATCTCCGAGACCGACAACACCTGGCTGACCCTGCTCACCATGAACCAGCACCCGCTGCACTTCGACGAGCACTACGGCGCGGGCAGCGAGTACGGGCGGGTGCTCGTCAACAGCGGGATCACCCTGTGCCTGATCGGCGGCATGACCGTGCAGGCCCTGTCGGCGCGGGCGGTGGCCAACCTCGGCTGGGACAAGGTCCGCCTGCGGGAGCCGGTGTTCGTCGGCGACACGTTGTACGCCACCAGCCGCATCCTCGACAAGCGCCTGAGCCGGTCCCGGCCCGGCCAGGGCATCGTCACGGTGGAGACGACGGGCACGAAGTCCACCGGCGAGACGGTCATCGTCTTCGAGCGTTCCTTCATGGTCCGCTGCCGGGACAGCTCCGCCTGACCTACGCCACGGGCGCCGCCCCCTCGTGCAGCGCCACCGCGGCGGCGGTGTCCTCGATGGCCATCCCGACCGTACGCAGGACGGACGTCCGCCCGCCGACGCGCACCCCGCCGGTGACCAGCCTGCCCAGCTCGTGCAGGTCGTCCACGCCGATCAGGCCGGCGGCCAGGGCGGCGCGCACCTCACCGGCGCCGTCCAACGCGGCGGTGCGGTCCTCGACGACCGCCACGGCGTCGGCCAGCAGGGCGGGGTCGAGTTCGATCGCGTCCGGGTGGGTGCCGCCGATGACGTTGACGTGCGCCCCGGGCGCCACCCAGTCCGCCTCCACCAGCGGCGTGTTGTCGCTGGTGGAGGTCGCCGTGCAGATGATCGCCGCGTCGGCGACGGCGGCCTTGGCGCTGTCGCAGACGCTCGCGTGCACGGGGTGGGGCACGGCGTCGCGCACCCAGTCGGCGAACTGCTCCGCCCGGTCCCGGGTCCGCGAGAACACCCGTACGCTGCGGATCCGGCGCACCGCCGCCACCGCGCGCACCAGCGACCGCGCCTGCACCCCCGCCCCGATGACCGCGAGGTCCTCGGCGTCCTCGGCGGCGCACCAGCGGGTCGCCAGGGCGGCGACCGCACCGGTGCGCACGGCGGTCAGCTCCGCGCCGTCGAGCAGGGCCGTGATCTGCCCGGTGGTCAGGTCCGTCAACGCGACGACCCCGTGGATCAGCGGCAGGCCCCGGCCGGGGTTGTCGGGGGTGAGCGTGGTGATCTTGACGCTGCCCACCCCGCGCCGCTCCCAGACGGCGGGGCTGACCAGCAGGACCCGCTGGGGGCCGTGCTCGATGACGGTGCGCGCCGGGGAGTCGGTCCGGCCGGCGACCAGGTCCGCGAACATCTCGCCCAGCGCGTCGATCACCCGCACCATCTGGGGCGTGCCCGCCATCTGTGCGGCGTCGACCGTCACCGGCCCGGTCATCCGGCAGCTCCGTCGGTGCCGAAGCGGGCAGCCCAGGCGTCCTCGCGCGAGACGGTGGCGCGGGCCATCCGGGCGAACGGCGGGCCGACCATGTTGCCGTCCAGCACGGCGATCCCGCCGTTGGCCGCCCGTACGGCGTCGGCCACCCTGCGCGCCAGGCGCAGGTCGTCGGCCTGGGGGCGCAGCACCCGGTTGATCTCGTCGAGCTCGCCCGGGTGCACCGTCGCCTTGCCGTGGAAGCCGAGCGCCCGCACCCGGGCGGTCTCCTGCGCCAGGACGGCCGGCTCGGCGAGCCGGAAGTTGGCGGTGTCGATGCAGGCGGTGCCGTGCCGGGCGCAGGCCAGTGCCATCGCCTGCCGGGCGGCGAGCATGGCCTCCCAGGTGATCTCGACCCCGAGCGTGGCGGCCAGATCGGCCGAGCCGAGGACCAGCCCGTCGCTCGCCCCGGCGATCGCGTCGATCTCCGTGACCGCCTCCACCGTCTCCACCGTCACGTAGATCTCCGGGTGCGCGTCCGCGCTGGCCAGGATCTGCCGCAGCAGGGCCACCTCGGCCGCCGACGTCACCATCGTCATCATGACGATGCCGGGCCGCACCGAACACTCCGTGAGGGCCACCAGGTCCTGCACCGCCGCGACGCTGCCCAGCTGGTTGATGCGCACCGCGACGTTCTCCGGCCGGGGCGCCTTCTCCAGCGCGGCCCGGCACACCGTGCGCGCGGCCGGCTTCTCGGCCGCCGGTACGGAGTCCTCCAGGTCGATCAGGTGCACGTCCGCGTCGTAGGACCACGCCTTGACGACCCGGTCCAGCGACAGCGCCGGGGTGTAGAGGATGCTGCGCGGGATCGCCCGCGCGGCGCCGGTCACCGGGTCACCGGCTCGGGTCGCGCGTCGGCCGGGCGGGCGCCCGCCTCGACGAGCACGGAGCACAGCCTGGTGATCTGCTCCTCGGTCTGGCCCGCGCGCAGCATGACCCGCAGGCCGGCGGTGCCGCGGGCGACGATCGGGAAGAACACCGGCGAGGTGTAGAACCCGGCCGCGAAGACCCGCTGGGCCGCCTCGACGACGGTCTCGTCGCTCATCGGCACCACCCGGATCGGGTACGTGCTGCCGGACTGTTCGGTGGCCAGCAGCGAGTCGAACAGCGCGATGTTGGCCCGCAGCCGCCCCTGCAACCGGGTGAGCTCCTCGGTGCGGTGGATCTCCGCCGAGGCGAGCGCGGCGCCCACGGCGGCGGCGTTCATCTTCTGCGAGTAGCCCAGGGGCCCCGCGAAGCGTTCGACGATCCGCCGCGTCTCCTTGGGGAAGCCGTCGAGCAGGATCGCCGTGCCGCCCGCCCCGAAGCCCTTGCTCAGGGTCGCGACGGTGATGGTGCGGTCGTCGCGCACCGGGCAGTGCGAGCGGACGTAGCCGATGCCGCGCTCGCCGTACGCCGACAGCGAGTGCGAGTCGTCGTAGAAGACCATCATGTTGTACTTGTCCTGGAGCACGGCCAGTTCCTCGACGGGCGCGTAGCCGCCGAGGCTGTCCGAGCCGTCCACGACGTAGCAGACGCGTTCGTAGGTGCGGCACATGTCCTCGAGGTAGTCGAGGTCGTGGTGGCGGCAGGTGACGACCTCGGTCTCGTCGGCGCAGTTCGGCTTGGCGTTGGCCATCGACACGTGGGCGTTCTTGTCGAAGACCATCAGCGGGCGGGTGCCGTTGCCGAGGTGCCCCGACGCGATCAGCGGCAGCAGGCCGGTGCTGGCCGCCGCCGTGGAGATCGCGCTGATCACCATGGCGTCGAACAGCTCGCCCAGCGACTCCTCCAGCTCCAGCAGCACCGACGTCTGGACGCGGGTGCGCGGGATGCAGTGGTCCAGCACGCCGAAGCGGCGCAGCGCGGCGACGGCCCCGTCGATCACCTTGGGGTGGGTGTCCAGGTCCAGGTAGGAGCAGACGGTGAAGTTGACGAACTCGTGGCCGTCGGCCATCCGGAACACGCCGTCGGAGAGGTCGCCGACGATGCCGGCGACCCCGTGCTCCTCGGACATGTTCCAGAAGGTGTTCCCCACACCGATGAGCTTGTCGTTGTTGCGGTAGCGGTGGGTGGGGGTGATGGACTTGCGCTCGCTCATCAGGAGTTCACCTCGGTGGGCTTGTAGCTGTAGACACCCTTGACCCTCCGGTAGGCGTACGTGTACAGCGCGACGCCGAGCGCGTGCGGCCTGCGGAGGATCTTCTTCGACTTCAGCCAGAAATTGACGTTGATGTTCATCTCGTCCAGCGACTCGGCCTGGTGCCACCAGCCGAGCGGCAGGTAGAGCATGTGGCCCGGTTCGAGGACGAAGTCACGGCGCTGGGCCAGCTTGGGCGCCACCCTCGGGAAGCGCACCAGGTCGACGTTGTCCAGGTCGAAGACCTGGGACTTGTCCCCGAACCCGCGCAGCACCGAGCGCGGATAGTACTCGCGGGAACCGGGCGGGGCGATGATGAACCGCTTGCGGCCCTCCAGCGCGATGTTGAAGTTCTCGAACTCGTCGAAGTGGTTCTTGGTGAACACACCGCGGTGGCTGATCCACAGGTTCGCCGCGTACAGCGAGTCGCCGTAGCCGAAGAACTTGTCCGCGTCGAAGCCGATGACGGCGTTGACGTCGGCCGGGCTGTTGCGGATGTTCGACACCACCCGGTGCCACGTGCCCGGGGTCGTCAGGTGGCGCTCGTCGGCGAAGAAGTCGCGCAGCTTGATGTCGCGGGTCTCCCAGCGCCCCGGGTGGTTCTTGTCGCCCGGCTCGGTGAACAGGGTGACGGTCATGTCGGCCAGCCGGCTCGCCACGCCGTCGCGGCCGAGCCCCTGCACGTCGGGCGGCAGCGCGATCACCACGGGCACGTCGGCCTTGAACAGGCCGCCGGGGCCGGCGGCCATGAACTCGTCGAAGGTCATGCGGGCCACGGGGACGCCCGCCGACCCGTTCGCGTTGGACACTGCGTCCGGAACTCCCATGTCGCCTTTCCTCACTGCTGAGGGCCGCGGTGCGCGGCCGGTCACGCGTTGGCCCTGCGGGCGCTCAACTCCGCCACCACGTCCACGATCAGGTCCTCCTGGCCGGCGATGGCCTGTCGCCTGCCGAGTTCGAAGAACACGTCGCGCGCGTCGACGCCGGCGCGGCCGGACAGCTCGACCACCCGGTGCTTGAACCCGGAGAACACCCCGGCCAGGCCGCTCACGATGGACATCGAGGCGGTGATGGGAGGTGCGGGCATCAGCTCGCGTTCCGCGAGGTCGGCGGCGTCGAGGAGCGCGTACAGGTCGATGCCGGTCGCGAAGCCGCTGCGCTCCAGCACAGGGACGAGCACCTCGAGCTGGGTGTTGCCCGCCCCGGCGCCGAAGCCCCGCGCGCAACCGTCGATGATCAGGGCGCCGGCCTGCGCCGCGGCCACCGAGTTGGCGACGGCCATGCCGAGGTTGTCGTGGCCGTGGAAGATCACCGGCGTGTCGACCGCCGCGACGATCGCACCGATCCGCGCGGTGACGTCGGCGGGCAGGAAGTGGCCCGCCGAGTCCATGATCCCGACCGCCTGCGCGCCGTACGCGACGGCCTGCGCGGCGTGCTCGGCCAGTTCGGCGGGGGACGCCATGTGGCTCATCATCAGCACGCAGTGCGCCTCGGCGCCGGCCTCGCGCAGGACGTCGAGGTGCCGCTCGGCCAGCGACGTCTCGGTGGCGTGCACACCGATGCGGACGACGTCGGCGCCGTGGCCGATCGCGCGCCGCAGGTCGTCGGAGGTGCCCCAGCCCGGCAGCATGAACACGCCCATCCGGCTGTGCCGCAGCGCCTCCCGGACCGTCGACAGCATCTCGTCGTCGCTGACCGCGGCCTGACCGACCTGTAGGGACGACGCGCCGAGGCCGTTGCCGTGGCCGACCTCGACCACCGGGATCCGCGCCGCGTCCGCGGCCTCCGCGTAACGGCGCAGGGCGACGGCCCCGAGCTGGTGGCGGACCGCGTGCTGGCCGTCGCGCAGCGTCGGGTCGTGGATCACGACGTTCCTCATCGGGCCGCCTCCGTCCGGGCGGTCCGGCCCAGCCGGGCCGCGTGCTGCTCGGCGACCAGGATGGCGGCCGAGTTGATGATGTCGAGGTTGCCGGCGTACCGGGGCAGCACGTCGCTGTGGGCGGTGACCTGGAGGGCGACCGTCACCCGGTCGTCGACCACGGTGCAGGCGGTCACCGCGTAGCCGGGGGCGAACGACCGCACCTGCTCGGCCACCGGGTCGACTGCCGCGCGCACCGCGGCGACGTCGGCGCCGGGGATCCGCGCGTGCACGGCCGTCCGGAACGTCGCCGGCGGCACCGCGGGGCTGATGTTGAGGATGGCCTTGACGTCGCGCACGCCGGAGAACGTCGTGACGGCGTGCCGGGTGGTCGCCACGTACTCGTCGAGGTTCAGCCGGGTGCCGCGGCCCGCGACGTCGCTGGCCACCGTCGAGACGACCTCGATGTAGCTCACCGGGAAGCGGGCGGCGAGCGCGTGCGCGACCGGGATGGACGCCTGGCCGCCGCAGCTGATCAGGTTGATGTTGCGCCCGGTCGTCGCCTCCACCCCGGTCACGGTCGGCACCACCATCCGGCCCACCCGGCTGGGCGTCATGTCGACCACCAGCGTGCCGAGCGGCTCCAGCAGCGACCAGTGGCGCAGGTGCGACGCCGCGTTGGTGGCGTCGAACACGACGTCGAACGCGTCCCCCGCCGCCAGCACGGCGTCGATCCCGGCGGCGCTGACGGGGTAGCCGAACCGCTCGGCGTGCCGCAGGCCCGCCGAGTCCGGATTGCGCCCGGCCACCAGGCGGCAGTCCAGCAGGGCGGATCGGTGGATCTTGCTGATCAGGTCCTGGCCGATCGCCCCGGTGCCGATGACGGCGACGGTGGCGGTGGCGGGTTCGACGACGCGGACCTCGGCGTCGGTCACGTCCGCGGTGAGACTCAAGGCGTGCCTCCAGGGCGCCGGAGCCGGCCGGTCCACGACCGCCGGGCGAGGGATCGGCGGGTACGGGTCGCGCGGCTCACGGATACCGGGTCGTAGGTTCTCAAGTACGTCGTCCTCACCATTCGAAGTGCGCGGCGCCCCGGGCGGAACCTCGTGCGGCACGACAGGGGTCGGTCGCGCGGGGTCGGCGTGCCGGACGTCGCCGCCCCGCCGTGCCGCTCCGGGGTGCGGGTGCCCGGACGACCCGCGCGACGCCCACGGCGGCGCGGCCGCCCTCGGGGCGTCGCGGTCGGTGGACAGTCGGGAGACGGGTGCGCCGGGCGGATGTCGGGACACGTCGTGACCGGGAGTCGTTCGGCGAATCCATTCGGCCGGAATTGCCGAGTCGAACAACAATCGGACATATACCTTGATCTCAGAAGTCTCGACGTATTAACCGAAGAAGCCCCCGTTTACCTGCGCGACAATCAATGCGGCCGTTGCGCTCCGTCAGCCGCAGCGTTCCGTCGGCATCGAAGCTATCAGATGGCCACGCCGAGTGGACCCGGCTGTTACGTCACTCTCGCGACAGTCCAGGCTGGAGTGTGAACCGTCACAGAGCCCGCGAACGGGCGATGCGCGGCGGCAGTCACCGACTCGCTCGCGGCGCTCCGGAGGGCCTCCGGGCAGGTCGTACGCCCGAGCTGCCCGCGCGGTCCTCCGGCGGGTCACCGATCCGTCGCCCGCCGTCGACGGCACTGCGCCGTCGACGCCGCCACGACCATTTGCGACTATCCTCGTCAGCTCCACCGTGCCGGCATTTTCGGACGGTCCGGCCGAATTGTCGACGGCGGTGTATCGGCAGATCGAAAGAGGAAGGGAATGGCACGTCCGCCCACCCGCCGACGCAGCTCGACCGGCGCCGGACGACCATCGCCGCCGCATCCCCTGCCGGCCCCGCCCGCCCTGAACCGGACGCGCCACCCGCCCCGAGAGGACACACCATGACGACCACCCGGCCGCCCGCAGTGAGCAGGTCGCCACTCGGCCGCGCGTACGCCGAGCACCTCGCCCGGAGCGCGTCGACGGACGACCCGACGGCCGCCGCCCTGGACTCGGCCATCCTCGAGCCGTACCGGGACCGGTTCATGAGCGCCCCCGCCTTCCTGGCGGAGAGCGAGTGCCGGGCCGTCGCCCGGGACCTGCGCACCGTCTACGACCTGCTGCGCGCCCTGCCGGAGCGGGTGTTCGACGGGGACCTCACCGCCCTGGCCGAGGCCGTCGGCATGGATCCCCGGCAGACGGCGCTGATCACGCGCGGCGCCCGCGCCGGGTCGCTCGTCCCGCTGGGCCGCGCCGACCTCTACCACGACGGCGCGGGGTTCCGGCTGCTCGAGTTCAACCTCACCAGCGCCCTCGGCGGCTTCGAGTCCGCCGACATCAACCGGGCGATGCTCGCGTACCCGCCGCTGCGGGAGTTCGTGGACCGGCACGGGCTCCGGTACCCGGACACGCTGGGCTGCATCGTGCGGATGATGTACGCCGAGTGCGCCGCGATGATCCCCACGGACCGGCCGCCCGTCGTCGCCGTGGTGGACACGACGGAGAACTACCCCATCGTGGGCGGCCGGCTCGAGGTGTTCGCCGAGCTGCTCGCCGGGTACGGGATCGAGGGCATCGGCTGCCACCTCGGCCAGTTCACGTACCCGCAGGGCCGGCCGACCGTGGCGGGCCGCGCCGTCGACGTCGTCGTGCGCTACTTCCTGCCCGAGGACCTGGCCGACCCGGTGGCGGCGGCCCAGGTGGAGCCGCTGCTGGTCGCCGCGGAGCAGGAGAAGGTCGGCCTGTTCAGCCGCCTGGACGCCGAGCTCTACGGCAACAAGGGCACCCTGGCCATGCTCTCCGACGACCGGCACCGGGGCCTGTTCGACGCCGACGAGCTGGCCTGCGTCGACCGGCTCCTGCCGTGGACCCGGCACGTACGCCCGCGCGGCACCGATCCCGAGGGGGCCGAGGTCGACCTGCTCGCCTACGCCCGCGCCCGGCAGGACGAGCTGGTCCTGAAGCCGACGCTGCTGCACGGGGGCAACGGCGTACTCGCCGGGTGGACGGTGGGCGGCGACGAGTGGCAGGCCCGGCTCGACGCCGCGCTGGACGGCCCGTACGTGCTGCAACGCCGGGTCCGGCCCGCCGCCGAGCCGTTCGCCGACGGCGCGGGCGGCGTGCGGGACCTCTACCTCAACTGGGGGGTCTACCTGGCCGACCGCGACGTCGTCGACGAGGACGGCTACGCCGGCTGCCTCGTCCGTGGCAGCACCGACCCGGGGGTCGGGGTGGTCAGCATGGCCGGCGGCGCGAAGATCGGCTGCACCTTCCACGGCGGCTGAGCGCCCGTCGCCGGCCGGGTGGGGCCGTCGCGGCCGTACCGCCGCCCGCCGGGCACCGGATCACGGTGCCCGGCGGGCTCAGCGGTGTGTGACGGCCGGTGGGGCCGGCACGGCCGGGCGCTGCGCGCCCGCACGTGCCGGCCGGTCGCGGGGTGCTCAGGCACCCGCGCCGGAGCGCACCCGGTCGATCCAGGCCTCGACGTCGTCGGCGGTACGCGGCATGGCCGACGACAGGTTCTCGTGGCCGTCCTCGGTGACCAGCACGTTGTCCTCGATCCGGACGCCGATGCCGCGGAACTCCGCCGGCGCCAGCAGGTCGTCGGCCTTGAAGTACAGGCCGGGCTCGACGGTCAGGATCATCCCGGGCTTCAGCTCGCCGTCCATGTACTCCTGACGCAGCAGCATCTGGCAGTCGTGCACGTCCATGCCGAGGTGGTGGGAGGTGCCGTGGACCATCCACCGCCGGTGCCAGCCGCCGCTCTCCCGGTCCAGCGTCTGCTCGAGGGTCACCCCCTCGGGCAGCAGCCCCCACTCGTGCAGCCGCCGGGCGATGACCACGTTCGCGGCGGCGTGGATGTCGCTGAACTTGTTGCCCGGCTTGACCGCCGCCAGGCCGGCCTCCTGCGCCTCCAGGACCGCCTCGTAGATCTTGCGCTGCACGTCGGTGAAGCGACCGGTCACCGGGAGGGTGCGCGTGATGTCGGCGGTGTAGAGGGAGTCGACCTCGACGCCGGCGTCCACCAGGATGAGGTCGCCCTCGCGGACCGGACCGGTGTTCTTCGTCCAGTGGATGGTGTTGGCGTGGTCGCCGGAGGCGCAGATGGTCTCGTAGCCGATGCCGTTGCCGTCGTGGCGTGCGTACAGGCCGAAGAGACCCTCGACCCACCGCTCGCCGCGCTCCTTGCCGACGGCCTCGGGCAGCCCGGCGATGATGGCATCGAAGCCCCGGTGGGTGGCGGCGATCGCCTTGCGCATCTCGCCCACCTCCCACTCGTCCTTGCACAGTCGCATCCCCGACAGGTGGCGGGCCAGCTCCTCGTCCGCCTCGTGCTGCTGCGTGACCGACGCGGGCGTCTCCGCCTGGGCCCGGGTCTCGTCGACGAGCCGGGCGAGCTCGCCGTCGGCCCCCCGCACCACGCGCACCACGGTCGCGCCGGCGTCCTTGGCCAGGACGTCCGGGAGCGAGTCGATGTGCCGGGTGCCGATGCCCAGCCGCTGCTCGATCTCGCGCATCGTCGGGCGGGGTCCGACCCAGAACTCGCCGAACCGGGAGTCCGCGAAGAACTCCTCGCTGTCGCGCGGCGCGAGCGGCCGGAAGAACAGGATCGCCTCGTGGCCGTCGGGCCTGGGGTCCAGCACCAGGACGCTGTCGGGCTCGGTGTCGAACCCGAGACCGGTCAGCCAGGCGAAGGCCGTGTGCGGGCGGAAGGTGTAGTCGGTGTCGTTGCTGCGCACCTTGAGGCCGCCGGCGGGGATGATGAGGCGCTCGCCCGGGAACCGGCGTGACAAGGCCGCCCGGCGGCGGGCCGCGTGCTCGGCGACCTCCGCGCGCGGGACAGGTGCCGCATCCGTAGTGGCCCAGCCGGAGGCGATGAAAGCGCGGAACGCGTCGCTCGTCGGGGTGTTACGGTGGCTGGCTTTCACCTGCTCGTCGCTTGTCATGGCCGATATCCTGCCACGCGCCGTGGAGCCACGGCAAAGCTGTCGCGACCCTCGACTGTGGCCCTGGAGCGCCCCGGCGGCAGGCGTGGTTCGCGGTCGTCACCGCCGGGCGTCCGGCGCGTAAGCGGGTATCGACGTTTGTGTCCACGGCACGGGCCGCAGAGTTTTGCCGAAACGCCACAATCGATCGACGTCTTGACATCCGTTGTAACATTTCCGAAGCCGCTCGATCGGCATCCGTGGCGCGCTTGCGAACGCCGCCGTTTCCGCTTTGTTTGATCCGACCGTCCGATGCGGTCGCCAACTCACGGAAAGCGAAGTGTCCATGCAATTTTCTGCGTTGAGTTCTGCGGTGAAGACAGCTTTCGGCAGTGATTCGCGTCGTCGGGGCAGGCGGATCGCCGTCGCGGCCGCGCTCGGGCTGGCGCTCGTGGGCGGGGCGGGCGCGGGTGCCGCGGCCGTGGCCCCCGCGCCGCCGCCGGAGCCGGCCGCGGCGCCCGTCGGCGGCCACGCCGTACGCCAGGGCAACGTCACGGTCGACGGCGCGAGCCTGCGTTACACCACCAGCGGGAGCGGCTCGCCGCTGGTGCTGCTGCACGGCTGGCCGCAGACGTCGTGGGTGTGGCACAAGGTGCTGCCCAGCCTCGCCCGGCAGCACACCGTGATCACGTTCGACCTGCCCGGCCTGGGCGCCTCCACCGCCCCCGCCGGCGGCTACGACAAGGCCACCACGGCGCGCCGGATCCGGCAGGCGGTCAACCAGCTCGGCTTCACCCAGGTGGCCCTGATCGGTCACGACCTCGGCGCCATGGTCGCCTACAACTACGCCCGCGACTTCCCCACCGAGGTCACCCGGATCGGCGTCGTCGAAAGCCCGCTGTCGGGATTCGGACTGGAGAACTTCTACGGCATCAGCTGGCACTTCCTCTTCAACGCCTCACCCGCGCCCATCCCGGAACGCATCATGGACAACGAGGACGTCCCGACCTATCTGGGAATGCTCTTCGACCGCGCGCAACATCCGGAGGCGATCGACCGCAACGTCTACTACCGCGCGTATTCCGACCCCGCGAAGCGGACGGCGGGATACGAGTACTACCGGGCGTTCAAGGCCGACGCCGCCGACAACCAGGCCCACGCCCAGTCGAAGCGCCTGACCATTCCCGTGATGGCCATGGGCGCCCAGTCCGTGTTCGGACCCGCCGTCGCCGCCTCCTACCAGCAGGTGGCCGACGACGTCCGCACCGTCGTGGCCCCCGACACCGGCCACTGGATCGCCGAGGAGAACCCGACCTTCTTCAGCGCCTGCGCGTTGCTCTTCTTCGGGCCCTCCACCGGCACCCCGTCCAGCCCCGAACTCACCGCCTGCACCCCCTGACCGGAGCCCCTTTCGTACGCACCGCGCCACGGCGAGGACGACCTGCGTCGACCCGGGCCGGCGGGGGCGGGGCCACCCCCCGGCCCGTCCACCCCGCAGCCCACGCCGTGGCGTCGGCGTACGTCGCCGGCCCCGACCG
>NZ_JAVRFL010000048.1:0-46287 GCF_031845925.1 Micromonospora reichwaldensis
GGTGCATGGTGGGTGTCATTGGGTTGGCAGTGTGGAGTTGCTGGTCAGGCATTGTCGGGTGGTGGTGGGGCATGAGTCCGTCATCCGGGTCTGATGAACGGCGCACACACGGTGCGGGAACGGCGCCCGCGCACCGGTGCGGATCGGTAACGACGTGGACCGGGACGCGTTCTCTCCCCGTCGTCTCCCGCCCGCCCGGCGCCACCGTTCCCCAGATCCGGGCGCGGAAAGAACCGGCGTGCCACGGCAGGGTCGCGCCCCGGCACGCGCGACGATTCCGCCCGACGCATTGACGGGAGTCGCCGGCCGGTTGAAGTGCTCGGGGACGATCCGGGGGCGCGGAATGGTCGACCTTCGCGCCGGGAGGCGAATGGCGGCCTCGTGGGGGCACGCACCGATCGGTCAGGTGCGAATGGTGCCACGCCCGACCGCGGGGCTTGACACCGCGGTCGGGGAATCCGGGCCGTCCGGGACACGCCGGGGCCTGCGCGGGCGGGTGTCCGTCGCCGGCGGGCGGCGTCCGCCGGGCGCGCCACGGACGCGCTGGTGGGGCTACGCACAGGGACGCGGTGGTGCGGCTGCCGCGTTCCGGCGCCGGTCACCACCGCGTCCCACGGTCCGTCGTCGACGAGCTGGTCCCGTGCGTACGGGCCAGCTCGTCGACCTTCCGGTCGGGCCGTCAGTTGCCGCTGTCGAGCACGTTCCCGTCGTGCGGGCGCAGGGCCCGGGAGCGTCGGAAGTCGCGGTGCACGAAGATCCGCTGGAGCCACCGGTCGTAGCCGTCGTAGCGGGGCGTGAACTCGGTCCGGCCGTGCAGGGCCAGCCGGTTGTCGACGAACGCGAGGTCGCCGGGTTCCAGGATGAACGTCCGGCGGACGGTGCGCAGCGCGTCGCCGAGCATCGACAGCGCCTGCGTGGCCTCCGGGTCGAGGGGGAACGAACTCTCGAAGTCGACCTGGACGTCCGGGTCCTCGGGGCTGCCGCTGAGGATGCCGTGCGGTTCCGGCGCGCTGCGCAGGTCGCCGAACGACGCCGGCGGTTCGGTGACGAACCGTGGCTCGTGCAGCACCTTGCGGACCTGCTCGGACAGCAGGGGCAGCGCGTTGCGGATCGACGTCACCTGCAACCCGGCCACGTTGTCGTGGTCGTTGCGCAGGCAGTGCAGCCCGACGTAGTCCGGACGGTAGACGTGGAAGGCGTTCTCCACGTGCATGGACAGCGTCACCGAGCCCGCGTTGCCCTGGAACTTCTCCATGCCCGGCACCGGCACGACGTCCTGCACCAGCGCGCCGCTCTTCTCCTCCTTGAAGGCGATGAGCTCCCCGAGTTGCAGCCCGAGCAGCACCTGCGCGGCGGCGGGCACGGTGGACTCGCGCTGCGCCGAGCCGGCCACCGTGGGCGTGCACGGCAGCTCGTCGGCGTCCACGGGCAGGTTCCGCACCAGCAGCACGGCGTCGGGCCCGGGATCCCAGGCGAAGCGCCGCACCATCTGGCGCAGGCGTACGGGCAGGTTGCTGGAGAGTTCGCGGGCCGTTTCGAGCCAGGCGGCCGAGTCCACCAGGCGCGGCGGTCGGCCCGCCAGGTAGCGGGCGATCGTGTCGACCTCGATGTTCTCCTCGCGGGTCAGGACGATCGAACGGTCTGTACTGCGTGTGGGCTGGACGTCGACGGTCACGCCGAGCCTCCTCTGCTGAGGGTCCGAGACGGTGTGGGGATGGAGCGATCGGTCAGTCGTCGTCCTCGTCGTCGTCCCAGAACGCGTCCTGCAGGTGCTCCGCGAGCTGCCGTGGCGTCGGGTTGGCGAACAGGTCGGCGAGCTGGACCGGCATCGACAGTTCGGTCCGCACCCGCTGCACGAGCTGGGCGCCCAGCAGCGAGTGGCCACCGCTGGCGAAGAAGTTCGAGTCCGCGTGCAGGCCCGGCCGGTCGAGCATCTCGGTCCAGATCCCGACCAGGGCGGCGGTCGTCTCGTCCGGCGGGTCGACCTCGGCCGCCGCCCGCGCCGCCGCGAGCGCGACGAGGGCCGCGCGGTCCACGGTGCCCGCCACGGTGACCGGCAACTGGTTCAGCACGACCAGGTCGGGCGTGAGCGGCAGGGCGGCACGGGCGTGCTCGCGCAGCCGCTCCGCCACGTCGGGCTTGCGGGACTCGACGAAGGCGACGACCGTGCCGTCCTGCGCGTCGCCGGTGGACCCGACGGCGGCGACCGCCTCCACGTCCGGGTGGGCGGCGAGGACGGACTCGATGTCGCGGAGGTGGATCCGCTGGCCGGCGACGCGTACGTGGGCCGACAGGGGGCCGACGACGTCGATCCGGCCGTCCGGCAGCAGTCGCGCGAGATCCCCGGTGCGGTGGAACCGCCCGTGCGTGGGGTGCTCACCGAACCGGGCGGCGGTCAGCTCCGGCCGGCCGTGGTAGCCGGCGGCCAGCGTGTCGCCCGCGACGCACAGCTCCCCGCGTACGCCGATGCCCAGCTCGTGATCGGTGCCGGGCTCGGTGACGAACACGCGGGTCGCCGGGAGGACACCCGTGCCGTCCCGTCCGCCGTCGAGCGCGGCGTACCCGGCGACGCCGGGCGTGGTGTAGCCGTGGTACGGCGTGCCGCCGGTGGCGCGCAGCTGCGCGGCGAGCGGGCGGGGGAGCGGTTCGTGGGCCACCAGGACGGCGCGGCCCGCGAGCCGGGCACCCGCGTGCTCGACCACCTGGCGCCACACCGCCGGCGGCGCCTGCACCACGGTCACCTCCTGCCGCTGGACCAGCTCGCCGAGCGCGTGGCCGTCGGCGCGGGCCTGGTCGGGGGCGACGACGACCCGGCCGCCGGTGGTCAGCGCGACCAGCAGCTCCGTCAGCGCCGCGTCGGTGGCGGCGCTGCCCAGCCAGGCGGTGACGGCCGGCCCGGTGGCGGCGACCCGCTCGGCGAGCCGCGCGACGGCGCAGGCCAGCGCCCGGTGGGTGACGGTCACCGCGAGCGGGGCGGGCGCGTCGAGGTCGTACTCCAGGTAGGCCACCGCGTCGAGGTCGACACCGGACGGCGCGTCGGTGCGGACCGCGTCGGCGGCGGCGGGGACGGCGGGGATGCGTACCGCGCCGGGCACGGGGAGGCCCTCGGCCGCCAGCACCGGCGCGGCACCCGAGTCGGCCAGCCGCGCGGCGAGGTCGGGGATCGGCTGGGTCGGATCGAGCAGGACGCAGCGTCTGCCCGCCAGCCACACGCCGAGCCACGCGGCGGCCAGCTCCGCGCCGCGCGGCGCCAGCACGGCGACCGTGTCCCCGTCCGAGTCCGCGACCAGGTCGCGGGTGGCGAGCGCCGCCGACCACAGCCGGCCGTACGACACGTCGCCTGCGCCGTCCCGCACCGCGACGAGGTCCGGGCTCGCGGCGACCGTCGCGTGCACGGCGTCCAGCACGGACGCCGTGGTGGCCGCCTCCGGCGGTGACGCCGGCAGGGCGAGGTCGTCCGCGCCCCGGCGGGACAGCTGCGCCACCGGCCGGTCCAGGTCGTCGCCCAGCCGCACGAGCAGCGCGTCGTACCGTTGCAGCAGCAGCCCGACGTCGGCGGCGTCGAAGGCGTCGACGCAGAACGCCGCGCGGACGGTGGTCGCGTCCTCGCCCGGCATGATGAAGAACTCCAGGTCGAAGCGGCTGTAGCCGTTCTCCACCATGACGTGGCGCACCGGCATCCCGGTCAGCGTGGCGGAGGCGTCGACGGTGCCGGGCACGTAGTTGAACAGGTGCCGGAAGAACGAGCTGCGCCACGACGACGGCGCGTCGCCGAGCACGGCGGGGGAGACGTGCTCCAGCGGTACGTCGGCGTGGCTGATCGCCTCCAGGAAGGTGCTGCGCGTCTGCTTGACGACGGCGCGGAAGTCGGCGTCCGGGTCGACCCGCACCCGCAGCGGCACCAGGTTCGCGTGGTAGCCGATGGCGTTCATGCTGCGCTGGTCGCGCACGTTCACCGGGGTGCCGATGACCACGTCGGAGCCCGCGCCGTGCTGGGCGAGCAGCACCGAGTACGCCGCGAGCAGCACGACGGCCTCGGAGGCGCGCAGTTCGCGCTGGAAGCGGCGCACCACGGCGCGGGCCGGCGCGGAGAGCTCGTGGTGGACGGTGCGGGCGCGCAGGGACGGCGCCCCGACGGGCGGCAGGGCGCACCACAGGCCCGCCTCGGCGGCCCGCAGCCCGTCGAGGTTCTTGCGCCAGTAAGCGACGCTGCGCTCGTTCGGCGCGCGCTCCGCGAGCGCGGCCAGCGGGGCGTCGTCGGGCCGGCCGCCCGCCGCCAGCGCCTCGTAGCCGGCGAGCAGCTCGCGGAGCAGGATCGTGGTCGACATGGCGTCGAAGTTCAGGTGGTGCACGACGACGCAGCACACGTCGGCGTCCGCTCCCGCGCGGATCCCCGCCCGCAGCAGGGGGCGGCCGTCGATCTCGAAGGGCTCGGCGGCGAACGCGGTCAGGTCGGCGTCCATCCCGTCGTCGCCGGCCGGGATGTCCACCACGGGCACGTCGAGCCGGTCGGCGGCCAGCACCTCCCGGGTCAGCGTCGCGTCGTCGGAGCGGAACACGGTGCGCAGCACCTCGTGCCGGGCCAGCACCGCCCGCAGCGCCGCCGTGAACAGCCCGCGGTCGATCCGGCCGGCCACCTCGAAGGCGACCGCCACGTTGTTGACCCCGGTGTCCGGCACCAGCCGCTCGAGCAGCCACATGGCTGCTTCCTTCCTGCTGGCCGCGATGCTCATGCTCACTCGTCCCCTCGGTCGGTGTCGGCGCAGACCTCGGCGAGCCGCGCCACGGTCCGGTTTTCCAGCACGTCGCGCAGCGACAGGGTGAGCCCGCGCCGGCGTGCCTCGTTGACCAGTTGGGCGGCGCCGAGGCTGGTGCCGCCCCGGACGAAGAAGTCGTCGTCGACGCCGATCGAGGAGACGGCCGTGTAGGTGGCGAAGAGCTCGCACAGCAGCGCCTGCAACTCGTCGGCCGGTGCCCGTCCGCCCGGGGTCGCCGCGACTTCCGGTGCCGGCAGGGCCGCCGTGTCGAGCTTGCGGTTCACGGTCAGCGGCAGCGCCGGGAGGCTCACCACGGCGCTCGGCACCATGTAGTCCGGCAGCGTCTCGGCGAGGTCCTTGCGCAGCTGCTGCGCGTCGATCCTCGCGCCCTCCCCGGGCGCGACGTACGCGACGAGCTGCTTGACCTCCGGCGTGTCCGTACGGATCACCGCCGCCGCGTGCCGCACCTCGGGACGGCGCAGCAGTGCCGCCTCGATCTCGCCCAGCTCGATGCGGTAGCCGCGGATCTTGGCCTGGTTGTCGACCCGCCCGCAGAACTCGTACTCGCCGTCCTCGGTGGGCCGGACCCGGTCGCCGGAGCGGTACATGCGCGAGCCGGGCGGGCCGAACGGGTCGGGCAGGAACCGCTCGGCGGTCAGGCCCGGCCGGTGCAGGTAGCCCCGGGCGAGCTGGCCGCCCGCGATGTGCAGCTCGCCGATCTCGCCGGGCCGCACCGGGCGCAGCTCGTCGTCCAGCACGTGGTAGCGCACGTCGGGCATGGGCTGGCCGATGGGCAGCGGCCCCGGCGGCACCGGCTGGTCGGGCTCGATGACCACGGTGCTGCACCCGACGGTCGTCTCCGTCGGGCCGTACTCGTTGACCACCCGCGCGCCGGGGTGCCGGCGGCGCCACGCGTCGACGGTCTCGCCGAGCAGCAGCTCGCCGCCGGCCATCAGCTCCCCGGTCGGGGACGCCTGGGCCGGCAGTGCGGTGAGCAGCGGGATGTGCGACGGCGTCACCTTCACGAAGGTGGGCCGCTGCTGCCCGGCCGGTCCGGCGGCGGGCGTGCCCATCTCCTCCAGGGCGCCGATGTGCACGCAGCCGCCCGTCATCAGCGGCGCGTAGAACGCGGTGACCGTCAGGTCGAACGCGAACGAGGAGTGCAGCAGCGCCCGGCCGCGTACGCCCGGGTAGGACCGCACGACGTGGCGCAGGTACGTGCCGAGCTGGCGGTGCTCGATCACCACGCCCTTCGGGCTGCCGGTGGAGCCGGAGGTGTAGATGACGTACGCGACGTTGGTGGGCCGCAGCGGGGCGAGCCGGTCGGCGTCGGTGACGTCGGTGTCCGGCTGGCCGGCGTACGCGTCCGGGTCGTCGAGCAGGACCCGCGGCAGGTCGGCCGCCGGCACCGCGTGCTGGTCGTCGCCGGTGGTCAGCAGCAGCATGGGCCGCGCGTCGGTGAGCATGTGCTCCAGCCGCTGCGGCGGGTGGCTGAGGTCCAGCGGCAGGTAGGCCGCCCCGGCCTTGAGGGTGGCGAGGGCGGCGACCACCAGGTGCGCCGAGCGGATCCCGATCGCCACGAGCCGCTCCGGGCCCGCGCCGAGCGACACCAGCCGGTGCGCGAGGCGGTTCGCCTCGGCGTTTAGCTCGGCGTACGTCCTGCGGTGCTCGCCCCACATGACGGCGATGGCGTCCGGGGTGCGCCGCACCTGTTCCGCGAACAGGTCGGTGAAGAGCGCGGGCTCGCCGCCCGCCGGGCCCGGTGCCACCGCGCTACCCCGCGATCCGCTGACCGGCGTCCGCACCGGTCATCAGGCCGGAGACCGTCGCGGCGACGTCGGGGTGACGCAGCATCTGGTCGTGGTCGACGGCGAGCGGGATGGTGCGCCCGAAGCCCTGCCCGCGCTGGGTCGAGTGCGCGGAGGTGATCGCCGTCGCCGTCGCCCACTGCGGGGCGGGGTCGATCTCCGTCGCCGCCCGCAGGTAGCCGACGAACGAGGCGAAGCTGCCGCCCAGTTCGGCCCGGACGTCGTCGTCCAGGCCTAGCCGGCGGCCCGCCACGTCGATCGCGTCGGAGAAGATCCCGGCGAGCGCGGGACCGATGAGGGTGAGGTCCTCGAGGCCGTGCTTCTCCTGCACCGCCTGGCCGTCGGCGTGGAACGCGGCGATCTCCTCGGGGGTGAGGATGGTCCGCAGCGCGTCCGCGGCGGCGTGGAAGTCCCGGTACAGCCCGACGATGTTCGGCAGCTCCGGGTCCAGCAGGACCAGCCTCGGCGCCTCGTCCTGCGACTCGGCCAGCCGGGACGCGAGGGGGGCGGCGAACACCGCGCCCACGCAGTAGCCGATCACGGTGTCGACGGTGCGTTCCCGCCGGCGTACGCCCTTCGCCCACCGCTCGACGTAGTCGGCGCCGGACATGGTGTCCTCGGCGCCGGAGGCGGGTGCCACGGTCTCCCAGATCTCGCCGGGCGCGCTCAACAGGGGCACCAGGTCGCGGAAGCACGCCTGGGTACGGCCGGTGCTGGTGAAGTCGACGGTGAGCGTGAGGCCGCCCGGCCCGCCCTTGCGCAGTATCTGCCAGGAGTTCTTCTTCACGATGGGATCCCTCGTCGTAGCGGTGCGTACGTTCGTCGTTCAGGGGGTGCGGCCCGTGCGCTCCCGGTCGCGGGCGCTCAGACGCGGGCGCTGTCCTTCAGGTAGCGCAGGATCACGGCGCCGCCGAGCACGACGGTCCAGCCCGCGAGCACCACGGCGGCGAGCCCGAGCCGGGCGGTGTCCTCGAACGGGCTGTGCCCGATTTCGGCCAGCCAGTGGCTCGGCATGATCGCGGACGCCGTCTGCATCCAGTCGGGGAACGCGACCGACGGGACCAGCGCGCCGCCGAGCACGCCGAGCAGCATGTGCGAGACGGAGGTGAGCACCTGCACGCTCTCGGCCGTGGCGACCTGGCCGATGAAGACGCCCAGCAGCGCGAACGGCAGCGTGCCGAGCCACACCCCGAGCACCAGTTGGAGCCAGCCGCCCACCGGCAGCCGGACGCCCTGCAACAGCGCGCCGGTGAGCGCCACCGCCGTGATCGCCGGCAGCGCCACCACCATCGCCGCGGCCAGCTTCGCCGCCAGGTAGGAGGTCGGCGACAGGGGGGTGATGCGCAGTTGGCGCTGCCATCCGGTGGACCGCTCGATCGCCACCCTCGTGCCGACGTTCAGCGCGACGAAGAGCGCCCCGAAGGCGGCGAGACTGCCGAGCAGGTGCTCACTGAAGTTGATGCCGGCGCCTCCGCCGGTCAGGTTGGCCTGCATCATGTCGAACAGGTTGGCCTGCATCAGGTAGAGCAGCGTCGGGAACAGGAACGCAGCGATCCAGAACTTGCGGGCCCGGATCACCCGTTTCACTTCGAGCTTGAGGAAACCGGCGCTCATCAGGCGGCCCCGCCCTTCGTCGCGGTGAGGGCCAGGAACGCCTGTTCCAGGCCGAGGGCGCCGATCTCGACGTCGTACGCCTGGGGAAAGCGCGCGAACAACTCGCGGGCGGTGGCGTCGGAGTCGGAACTGACGATCTCGACGCGCTGGCCCCGGGCCTCGGCGGTCATCACGCCGGGCAGCAGGCGCAGCTGCTCGACCGTCGCGTCCGGGACGGTGGCCGACAGCGAGCGGCCCGCCACCACGGAGCGGATCTCCGTGACCGTGCCGTCGGCGATGATCTTTCCGGCCTGTACGAGCACCACCCGGTCGGCGAACTCCTCGGCCTCCTCCATGTAGTGGGAGGCGAACACCACGGTGCGCCCGGAGTCGGTGAACTCCCGCATGGCGGCCCAGAACACGTGGCGGGACTCGACGTCCATCGCCACCGTCGGCTCGTCCAGCACCAGCAGCTTCGGGTCGGACACGAGGGTCATGGCCAGCCGCAGCCGCTGGCGCTGACCGCCGGAGAGCCGGCTGCGGCGGTCGGCGACGTCGGTCAGGTCGGTGCGGCGCAGCACCTCGGCGATCGGCAACGGGGCGGTGTGCAGCGACGCCACCACCGTGAGCAGCTCGCGGATCGACACGTCGTCGAGCAGCGCGCCGTCCTGGAGGGTCGCCCCGATGACGCCCCGGGTGATGGCCTCCCGGGGGGTGTGCCCGAAGACGCGGATCTCGCCACGGTCGGGGCGGGTGAGCCCCAGGATCATGTCGACGAGCGTGGACTTGCCCGCGCCGTTGGGCCCGAGCAACGCGACCACCTCGCCGGGCGCGATCCGCAGGTCGATGCCGTTGACGGCACGCACGTCGCCGTAGCTCTTGTGCACGTCCGCCACGTCGATCGCCTGTGGGTCCACCGCACCGAGCGTGGGTGTCGCCACGAGGTTCGCGATTGCGTTGCTCATTGATTTCCCCATTTAGATCGGTGCGGG
The DNA here is from genome assembly GCF_031845925.1 of Micromonospora reichwaldensis. Taxonomy (NCBI): domain Bacteria; kingdom Bacillati; phylum Actinomycetota; class Actinomycetes; order Micromonosporales; family Micromonosporaceae; genus Micromonospora; species Micromonospora reichwaldensis. Next base: position 9,151 of record NZ_JAVRFL010000048.1, read on the forward strand.
TATGCGAATAGTATTTAGCAGCGCTAGGGAGCGGGGAGCCAGGAATTCCGGGGCCGCCGCCGCGAGAATCGGCGTCCGAGGTGCCTTATTCCGGGGTGGTGAGGGGTGACCGTAGGGGTTACCCCGCGATGGCCGTACCCGCCATCGTCGGACCTGTCGTGGTCCTGGGCTGCGCATTCCGTGGCCCGTGCGGGGAGGTGTTCGTGACACGTCAGAAGCGGAACGGTGACGGTCATTCGTCGACCGTCGACGCGGTAACGGATGTCATGGGTCGTGACGACGTCACGGCCGAGTTGTTCGCCTTTCCACACACCGACTTCTTTCGGGAAACCGCGACGGGTACCGAACGGGAATTGGCCGGTAATCGCGCTGTCGTTTCCGCCGCCCCGCGAACCGTCGCGACCGGCCGGCCCGGTCACCCGGTGGTGGGCTGACATGGACCGTCTCGCCGCCGCAGCCGAGCGGGCCGACCGGCTCGGGCCGATGCTCGGCACCTTCCTGCACCGCTTCTCCGCCGACGACCCCGGCACCGACGGGCCGCTGCGCGGCACGCTGATCGGCGTCAAGGACGTCGTCGCCGTCGCCGGCGCGCCGAGCACCTGCCAGAGCGTCGTGCACGACGCGAGCTGGTGGGCCGACCGCGACGCGACCGTGGTGGCACGGCTGCGCGCGGCGGGCGCGGTGATCGTGGGCAAGACCACGATGGCGGAGCACGCGCTGTCCCGGCCGGACCCGGACGCGTCCTTCCCGGTGCCGCGCAACCCGTGGGACCTCCACCGGTGGACCGGCGGGTCGAGCTGCGGCAGCGCCAACGGCATCCCCGCCGGGTTCTTCGACGCGGGTGTCGGCACCGACAGCAACGGCAGCATCCGGATCCCGGCCGCGCTGTGCGGCGTGACCGGGCTGAAGCCGACGCAGGGTCTCCTGCCGGCGGCGGGCGTCCGCCCGCTGGCGCGGTCGGTCGAGACGGCGGGTCCGCTGGCCCGTACGGCCCGCGAGTGCGCGCGGCTGCTCGCCGTGATGGCGGACCGGCCCGCGGAGCTGTCCCGGCCGGCGCTCGCCGACCTCGCGGGCGTCCGCGTCGGCGTCCCGGGCGACCTCGTGCGGTACGCCGCCGCGCTGACCGACGACACCGCCGCCGCCTTCGACGCCGCGCTCGACGAGCTGCGGGCCGCCGGGGCGGAGGTCGTCGACGTGCCCCTCGACGAGGCGTTCCCGCTCTTCGCCGCGCAGCTCGTGACGATGCTGGTGGAGGCGTTCGAGGTGCACGGGGCGCAGTTCCGGGCGCGCTGGAACGACTACGGCCGGCCGTTCCGGTGGAACGTCGCGCTCGGTGGCGTGCTCCCGGCGGAGACGTACCTGCGGGCCCAGCGGGTGCGTGGGTGGGGTGCCGAGGCCCTGCGGGCGCGGTTGCGGGACGTCGACGTCATCGCCACGCCCGCCTGGCCGTCCGCCGCCCCCCGCTACGACGACCAGGCCAGCCTCCAGACGATCTCCTTCCTGCCCAGCATCTGGAGCGCGGTCGGCTTCCCCGCGCTGGCGCTGCCGATGGGGGCCGACGGCGACGGGTTGCCGCTGTCGCTGCAACTGGCCGCCGCCCCCGGCCGCGACTTCGAGCTGGCCGCCGTCGCCGATGTCTACCAGCGGCGTACGGGCTGGCACGAGCGCGAGCCGAAGCTGGACGTCGTGACGGACCTCGCGGGGGTCTGCGCCCCGGAGGCGCCCACCGACGGTGTCGACCCCGTCCAGCGGGAGCGCCTGGCCCAGGCGTTCGGCGAGCTGGGCGTACCGCTGGGGGAGGGGGACCTCGACCAGGTGACCATGACGTGGTCGAAGGTCCAGGCTCTCGCGGGGGTGCTGCCGGACCTCCCGGTGGACGTACCGCCGTTCGTCGCCACCACCGGGTGAGCGCCTGCCCGGGGCGGGCGTCGCGCACGTGGCGGACGCACGGGTGAGGCATGCGTACGACACGGTCGGAACGTGACGCGGCGGGGGTTGGTTCTGTCGCCGGTCGACGGCAGCCTGTGAAGCATGGATGACGTCGTGATCGAAGTGGACGGGCTGCGGCGCAGCTACGGGGAGTTCGAGGCGGTGCGGGGGATCTCCCTGCGGATCCGCCGGGGCGAGCTGTTCGCCCTGCTGGGCACCAACGGTGCCGGCAAGACCACCACCATCGAGGTCCTGGAGGGACTGCAACCGGCCACCTCCGGCCGGGTCCGGGTGCTCGGGCTGGACCCGGTGCGGGACCGGAACTCGGTGCGTCCCCGGACGGGGGTGATGCTCCAGCACGGCGGGTTCACGGGCGCGCTCACCGTCCGCGAGACGGTGGAGATCTGGCGGTCCCTGACCGTCCGGCCGCAGACCACCGCGGAGGTGCTGGACCTGGTCGACCTCGGCGACCGGATGAACGTGGCGGTCGAGCAGCTCTCCGGCGGCGAGGGCCGGCGGCTGGAGCTGGCGCTGGCCGTGCTCGGCCGCCCGGAGGTGCTCTTCCTCGACGAGCCGACCACCGGCATGGACCCGGCCTCCCGGCGCCGCACCTGGGACGTCGTCCGCGAGCTCCAGAAGGGTGGGACCACCGTCCTGCTCACCACGCACTACCTGGAGGAGGCGGAGGTCCTCGCCGACCGGGTGGCCATCATGCGGGGCGGGAGCATCGTCGCCACGGGCGCCCCGGAGGACGTCGTGCGCACCCTGCCCGCCCGGATCAGCTTCCGGCTGCCGGCGACGGACGCCCTGCCCGACCTGCCGCACGCCGCCCGCATGGTCGACGGCGACCGGGTCACGTACGAGTCCCGCCAGCTCCAGAGCGACCTCACCCGGCTGCTCGAATGGGCCAACGCGGCCGACATCCGGCTGGCGTCCCTGTCGGCCCGACCGGCCACCCTGGAGGATGTCTTCCTGGACATCGCCGCCGACCACGACCTGACCGACCAGCACGCGGAACCGGAGGCCGCCCGATGAGCGGGACGATGACGACGCCGAGCTCCACCACCACCGCCACCCCGCGCGACCGGGCGACCCGGCCGTTCTGGCAGATGGCCGCGATGCTCAAGATGGAACTGGTGGCGCTGCGTCGCAACTGGACGGCCACGGCCATGTCCGTGGTGACCCCGCTGATGATCGCCATCCTGCTGGTCAGCGAATACAAAGGCGAGACGGTGCCGGGTGTCCGCCGGGTCGTCAGCATCACCACCCTGATCATGGTCTTCCTGGTGCACCACCACCTGACCACCGTGTACGCGTCGCGCCGCCAGGAGCTGGTGCTCAAGCGGCTGCGGGCGGGGCTCGCCTCGGACCGCACCATCCTGCTCGGCACGGCCAGCAGCACGGTGGCGATCTTCCTCGCCCAGTTCGTCGTGCTGGCCGGTTACGCCCTCCTGGTGCTGGGCCTGCCGATGCCGAAGAACCCGCTGGTCATGGCGCTGGCGCTGCTGATCGGGTCCGCGATCTTGGCGGCCTTCTCGGCGGCGCTCTCCGCGATCACCCGCAGCTCCGAGGCGGCCATGCTGACCACCCTGCCGAGCCTGGTGATCTTCCTGGCCACGCCGGGTGCGCTGCTGCCGCTCGGCGCGTTGCCGGAGTCGCTGGAACGGATCCTCTGGTTCCTGCCCATGGGGCCGTTCACCGAGATCATGCGCGTCGGCTGGCTCGCCCGCACCGACGAGGGCCAGGCCCTGAGCTTCGTCGGGACGCTGGTCGAGACGCTGCCCTCCTTCGGGGTGCTGCTGGTCTGGCTGGCGGTGTCGCTGTTCACGGCCACCCGGTACTTCCGATGGGAGCCCCGGCACGGATGATCGAGGTCGTCGCGCCACCTGGCATCGGGAGCGTGAGCATGGAGCGGGCGCAGGTCGAGCGTGACGTCGGCCTGCGCCGCGCCCGTGCCGTCACGTTGAGCACCGTCGGCAGCGGCGTGCTGGGCACGTTGCTGCTGGCCGCCGTCGGACTGTCGCGGGAGGAGGATCCCCGCTGGGCGGCGGCCGGGGCGGTGGGCGTCGTCCTGTTCGTCGCCGCGCAGAGCGGAGCGCTGTACGGGGCGATCACCCCGTGGCTGGCCGAGGCGACGCGGCGCCGCCTGCTCGCCGGGTTCGTCTGCGCCGCTGTGCTCTCCGTACCGCTGGTCGGGCCCGTGGGCGGGCCGGAGTGGGCGACCTGGGGATTCCTGGGGGCGTCGGTCATCGGCTCGGTGTCCCTGCTGCGGCAGTGGTGGGCCGCCGGCCCGGCGGTGCTGCTGTCCGTGGCGACGGCCGCCGGGGTGGCGGCCTGGAACGGGGCCCCGGTCCGCGGCCAGGTCACCATCGTGCTGGTCGCCGGCCTCTCCATGGCCGCGTGGAACGCCCTCCAGCTCTGGCTGTGGGGGCTGCTCGTCCAGGCGCAGCGGGGGCGGGCCGCCCAGGGGCGGCTCGCCGCCACCGAGGAGCGGCTGCGCTTCGCCCGCGACGTGCACGACCTGCTCGGGCACAGCCTCTCGGTCATCGCGCTCAAGGCCGAGCTGGCGTCCCGGCTGGCGGCCACCGACGCCGGGCGCGCCAGCCGGGAGGCCGCCGAGGTGCAGCGGCTGGCCGCGTCGGCGCTGGTCGAGTTGCGCGAGGTGGTGCACGGGTACCGTGCGGTGGACCTCGGGGACCAGATCGCCGCGGTGGAGCAGGTGCTGCGTTCCTCCGGCATCCGCTGCGCGGTCGCGCTGCCGCCGGACGACGTACCGTCGGAGATCGCCCGGCAGTTGGTCGCGGTGCTGCGGGAGGCCAGCACCAACGTGTTGCGGCACAGCCGGGCCACCTGGTGCACCATCGAGATCAGCCAGGACGAGGACGAGGTACGGATGACCATGACGAACGACGGCGCCGAGGGGGCGTCGCCGGACCGGCACAGCTTCGGGCTGCGCGGGCTGGCCGAACGGCTGGCCGAGGCCGGGGGGACCCTGCGCCACCGGATCGACGACGGGGTGTTCCGCCTCGACGTGACGGTACGGACCCGCCCGTGATCAGGGTGCTGCTCGCCGACGACGAGGACCTGATCCGGGCGGCGCTGGCCGCCCTGCTCGGTCTGGAGTCCGACCTGGAGGTGGTGACCGAGGCGCCGGACGGGCGGGCCGCCGTGACCGCCGCGCTCGCCCACCGGCCGGACGTCGCCGTCGTGGACCTCCAGATGCCGGCCCTGGACGGGCTGGAGGTGACGGCCGAGCTGGCGCGCGTCCTGCCCGCCTGCAAGGTGGTGATCCTGACCGGGCACGGCCGGCCGCCGCACCTGCAACGCGCGCTGGCTGCCGGGGCCAAGGGGTTCCTGCCCAAGGGCGCGCCGGGCGGGACGCTCGCCGACGTCATCCGCCGCGTGCACGCCGGCGGCCGGTACGTCGACCCGGCGCTGGCCGCCGACGCGCTCACCGCGCCCGAGTGCCCGCTCACGCCGCGCGAGCTGGACGTGCTGCGGCTGGCCGAGTACGACACGCCGGTGGCGGAGGTGGCCCGGCGTACCCACCTGTCGGCGGGCACGGTCCGCAACCACCTCTCCGCGGCGGTCAACAAGCTCGGGGTGGCCAACCGGGCGGAGGCGTTCCGCACCGCCCGGGACAACGGCTGGCTCTGACGGGGCCGCTCAGATGAGCACGCTCCAGGTCACCGGGCCGACGAGGCCGTCGACGACGAGGCCGTTGCGGCTCTGGAAGCTGCGTACCGCGTTGGTGGTGACGGCACCGAAGCCGCCGTCGACGAGGAGGCTCGCCCCCCGGGCGTTGAGCGCGGTCTGCAGGCCGCGCACCAGGTCGCCGGAGTTGCCCTCCCGCAGGGGCAGCACGAGCGCGGTCCAGGTGATCGGGCCGACCATGCCGTCGGCGTAGAGGCCCCGGCCGCTCTGGAACGACCTGACCGAGGCGGCGCAGCCCGGCCCGTAGACCCCGTCCACCACGACGGAGACGCCGCGCGCCCGCACCAGGTACTGGATCACCCGGGGCACCCACCCCGAGGCGCCCTGGCTGACGCTCGGGTAGCCGGTGCTGCCCACCGGGGCCGTGGAGCCGAGGGTGATGCCGCGGTTGGCCAGGAAGACCCGGGGGTCGAGCGAGGTCAGCCGGGGGTTGTGGATCTCGAAGTGCAGGTGCGGGCCGGTCGAGTTGCCGGTGGTGCCCATCAGGCCGACCAACTGGCCGCAGCTGATCTGCTGGCCGTCGCTGACCAGCACCCGGTGCAGGTGGCCGTAGTAGGAGAAGTAGCCGTCGGCGTGGTTGATGTGGACGCTGTTGCCGGTACGACCGGCCAGCGGGCCGCTCGCCGTGTCACCCGGGTAGGAGTTGGTCTTGATGTCCCGGACGGTCCCGGCGGCCGTGGCGTAGACCGGGGTGCCCTGGCTGTTGGCCACGTCCCAGCCGGTGTGCGTCGGCCGGCTGGGGGTCTTGTATCCGGAGGTCAGCGTGCCGCGCGTCGGGTTGCTCCAGCCGGCGACGGCGGCCATCGCGGGGCTGGGCAGGCCGACGACCCCGATCCCCACGCCGACGCCGAGCGCCGTGAGGAGGGTGCGGCGTCGGGCCGGTAGGTGGCTCAGGCCGGCTGTCTCCGGTGCGTCACACATGTTGCCTCCGATGTTCGTCCCGCAGGTGGCGGTTGGACGATGGAGACCGGATCGTAAATCTTCTATATCGTCGGGGGCAATGGTGAAACTTTCCTACGGCCCGTCACGCACCGTCATCCGCGGGGGTCGCGGGTCCGGAGCGCGCCACGGACGATCATCGTCAACTTCGGGTTGACGGCCGAACGCCGTCAACCTATGGTTGACGCATGACGGAGCCAGTGCAGATGAACAACCCGGTACGCCTGGACGACCTGATCCAGGCGATCAAGAAGGCGCACACCGATGCGCTCGACCAGCTCACCGACGCGGTCATCGCAGCCGACCACCTCGGCGACGTCGCCGACCACCTGATCGGCCACTTCGTCGACCAGGCCCGCCGCTCGGGCGCGTCCTGGACCGACATCGGCCGCAGCATGGGCGTCAGCAAGCAGGCGGCACAGAAGCGCTTCGTGCCGAAGGCCGACGAGACGCCGCTGGACCCCCAGCAGGGCTTCGCCCGGTTCACCCCCCGGGCCCGCAACGTGGTGATGGCCGCGCAGAACGAGGCCCGCGCCACCGGGCACGCCGAGACCCGCCCCGAGCACCTGGTGCTGGGGCTGCTCTGCGAGCCGGAGGCGCTGGCCGCGAAGGCGATCGTCGCCCAGGGAGTGTCGCTGGAGCGGGTGCGCGAGGCCGCGACGGCCGCGCTGCCGCCCTCGTCCGGCGAGGTGCCCGACCTGATCCCGTACGACGCCCAGGGCAAGAAGGCGCTGGAGCTGACCTTCCGGGAGGCCCTGCGGCTGGGGCACAACTACATCGGCACCGAGCACATCCTGCTCGCGCTCCTGGAGCACGAGAACGGTGCCGGCGCCCTCAGCGGGCTCGGCGTGACCAAGGCCGCGACCGAGGAGTGGGTGGCGGCGGCGCTGCGGGCCGTTCAGCTGCGGGAGTGACCCGCCTCAGGGCGCGTCGGGGAAGCCGTAGCGGGCGGCGTGCTCGGGATCCGTCGGGTCGACCTGACGGATCCCGGCGTCGGCGAGCCGCTTGTTGACCTCGTCGAGCCGCTCGCGCACCAACTGGGCCTCCTCCTCGGTGACCCGGCCCCGGTGCGGCCGGCCGGCGTGCTCGATCGTGCCGTAGTCGATCCGTTCCGCGCCCTTGCGGGCCTTCGGCGGGCGGACCCGTTCGGCCGTCTTCAGCAGCTGCGCCATCGGCACGTCGGTCGCCATCGCGTCGAACTCGCTCGCGGTGAGCACCACCCGGCGCGGCTCGCCGTCGCCGTGCCGGTCGTGGATCTCGACCACCGCGACGTCCAGCGCGGCGTCGTCGATGCCCTCCACCTCGACCGGGGTGGCGTCCAGCCGCACGGGCCCCGCGACCAGGTCAGGGTGCTCCAGGACGACGACGCGGACCACCTCGTCGTCGGGCTGGATGACCGTGCCGCTGAAGTCGGAGACGTGGATCGTCTTCTTGCCCATGCGCGGAGCTTCTCCTGTCGTAGGCCGGGATGCCGGACCAGAAGAAATTACCCGACAGGTGTGCGAAAGCCGCCGGTGGACCGTCCGGGTGTGTCGCGGAGCCGCCCCGCCGCGCGGGACGGTCAGCGGGTGTTCAGGCCGCCGGGCGAGGCGGCGCCGGCGGGCTGCTTGTCCACCTCGCTCCACGGCAGCGCCTCCGCCCCGGCGCGGTGACCCCGGTACGCCGACTGGGCCGGGAACCGCCCGGTGGCCTCGGTGGCCCGCCAGAGTCGCTCGGGGGCCTGGTGGTACCGGTCGTTCGGCTGATTCGGCATGACCATACCGTCCCAAACAAAGTTGTCCATGTATGAAAATGAATATGACGGACGGTCGATGCGTCTGGTTCCCGTGATCGGCCGCCGTCCCACGAACCCGCGGTCATCGACGTACCTGTACGTCTACCCGCCCGCCGCGCCGCCCAACCCTCGACGCCGGCCCGCGTGCCACGGCGCCGGGTCCGCCGGGTCACGCGACGCCGGGCGGGCCCGCCCCGTGACGGGTTCCGTGACGTGGTGCCGCCGTGCCCGCGTACGGTGATCGTCGGCGAGGCGGGCCGGGCGTCGGCGGCCCGCACGCCGAATGACCACCGACGGCTGCGGGGAGGTGGGCGGCGGTGCTCGACCGGCGGCTGCACCTGCACCTGGCGAGCTGGCTCGGCCAGTGGCCGGCGGGGCCCGGGCTGCACGTGGTCGGCTCGCACCGACGGGCCCGACCGGCCTGGGACGGCCGGCTCCGGCCCGCCGTCGCGGTGACCGCCGGCGCGAGCACCGTGCTCTCCGTGGCTCCCGACCGGGTGGCGGCGGTGCGCGAGCTGGCCCGGCTGCCGGGCGGGCCGCCGCTTCCGGCGCTGCCCGCCGCGGTCGGACGACCCGGCTGGGCGGTGCACGCCGACGTGTTCCGGTGGAGCGTGGCGCCGGCCCCGCTGTCGGACGTGGGGGAGTGGACACCCCCGGGCGCCGCCGGGCTGCCGTCCTGGCTGCGCCTGTTCGACCGGCCGGTGCTGGTGGTGCGCGACGCCCGGGGGCGTTACCTGGCCGGGGTCGGGATCAAGCGGCACGACGCGTACGGCCACGAACTCGCCGTCGGCACCGTGCCGGCGGCCCGGGGGCGGGGGCTGGCCCGGCGGCTGGTCGCCCAGGCGGCGCGCCGGGTGCTCGACGAGGGGGCCGTCCCGACCTACCTGCACGACCCCGCCAACACCGCCTCCGCGCGGGTGGCGACCGCCGCCGGCTTCCCCGAGCGGGGCTGGCGCTCGTTCGGCGTCTACCCGCCCTGACCGCGCCCGACCGCCCCTGACCGCGCGCCCCTCGCGGCGGGGCGCGGGCCGTGGATCCCGGGCCGGATCCACGGTCCGCAGTCTCCCCCAGGGTCCCGCAGGTGACGTGCGCACCGATCACGCTACGTAACTGTGAGGGTGAAGGCAAGATGCCGTAGGTGCGATCCGGGTGTCGAATAGCGGACTTGACCTGCGGCTACTCGGAGGGTGGCACCGTGAGCGGTCAGTGACGCAGCGTACGAATGAGGTCGAGCACCTGCCGGGTCACCGGGCGCAGCACGCGCAACCGGGACAGCCCCACCAGCCGGTCGGCCAACGGCACCGCACCGTCGATCAGCTGCCGGGTGCGGGTCTGGCCGGGCGAGCGGTCGTAGACCCAGTAGAGCACCACCCCCATGTACCCCAACCAGAGCAGCTCCGGCAGGTGCGGGCGCAACTCCGGGTCGACCCGGGCGGTGGAGCCCTCCAGCGCCTCGGCGAAGAGACCGATCGCCGCCTCGCGCGGGCCGGACGACTCCGCCGAGAAGGGGCTCAGCGGGGAGGTCGGCTCCGCCGCCGTCTTGAAGAAGCTGGCGGCGAAGGAGTGCGACGGGGTGAGCACGTCGATCCCGGCGTGCATCACCCCGGCCAGCCGGGCGGCGAGGTCGGGTTCCCGGGCGAGCACCGGCCCGGCCGCCGCCCGGTGCTCCACCTGGGAACGGGCGTAGAACTCCTGGATCAGGTGTTCCTTGGAGCCGAAGTAGTAGTAGGCGTTGCCCACCGCCACCCCGGCCTCCTGGGCGATGGCGCGCATGGTGGTCCGGGCGTAGCCGCGCTCGCGGAACAGCCGCATCGCGGTGTCCAGGATGAGCTGCCGGGTCTGCTCGCCGCGCGAGGTCGCCGGCTCACCCGCAGCGGTCGTCGGCGCAGTCTGCTCGGTCATCGGGGTCACCGTATCCCGCCAGGTCGTCGCCCGGTTCCGCCCACGGGTCGCGAACGCGTTCGCGGACCGAGGCGGCGGCGGCGACCACCCGCCGGGCCAGGGGGAGCAGGTGCGGTCGGGCCAGCCGCTCGGCGGCGCCCCGGTGGTCGGCCAGGGCCCAGAGGCAGGCGAACCAGGCGCCGTCCCCCGCGTACACCTCGCCGGTGTCCGCGACCACGGTCAGGTCGCGCAGCGTGGCGTCGTGGTCCAGGCCGGGGAAGCGCCGCCGGGCCTCCGCCGAGCCGGCCGGCACGAACTCCAGGGGTACGAGCTGGGCGCGGGACGCCAGCCAGCGCCGGGCGGACCGGCACAGTGGGCAGTGCGCGTCGTAGAGGACGGTGAACCCCCGGACGCCACCGCCCCCGTGCGCGGTGGCGTCCGGGAATCCGCCCGACCCGACGGTCATCGGACGGGCGGGCTGCCGGCCGCCCCGGTCTCCGTCCCCGGTCCGGCGGGGTGCGGGCCGGCGGGCTGAGCACCGGCAGGGCGCGGGGCGGCGGGGTGGGCGCCAGCGGGGTGCGGACCGGCGGGGTGCGGACCGGCCGGGTGCGGACCGGCGAGGTGCGGACCGGCCGGGTGAGCGCCGGCGGGGTGCGGGCCGCGGGGTGCGGGCGGCATCGGCAGCCGGCCGACCGGGGCGAGCGGCGGATGGGTGGCGAACTGGCGCAGCCGGCCACGGCGGTACCGGCCGAGCGCGAAGACGTTGAAGAAGTGCAGCGCGCCGAGCACCAGCAGCACCAGGCCGATCTTGAGGGACAGCTCCTCCATGGCCTGGGCGGTGGACCCGACCGGGTCGGGGTGCTTCATGGCCACCGTGACGTAGCCGAGGTTGAGCAGGTAGAAGCCGACGACGAGCAGGCTGTTGACGGCCTTCGCCAGCCGTTCGTCGGCGAAGACCTCCTCCAGGAAGACCAGCCCGTTGCGCGACAGCGCCCGGGCCACCCAGACGGTCAGCCCGATGCTGATCGCCAGGTAGACCAGGTACATCCAGACCTTCGTGTCCATCGCCGACGCCCCTCTTGAACGTGTTCAAATGTTGTCGCCTCAGCGTAGGCGACTTCTTGAACACGTTCAAGTCCTCCCTCGCGACCGTCGGCGTGGTCCGGTCGGGCGGGGGTGGGTAAGGTCGAGTCGCGCCGGAGCCGGCGCGACCTTCGACCGTGAGGCGGCCATGGACCGGGGTGAGCGGAACGCGGAGCCGGGCCAGGTGGTCCTGCGTCCGGCCGGTGAGATCGACATGGCCACCGCCGGCGAGTTCGAGGCGACGCTCACCGAGGCGCTGCGCCGACCCGGCGTCCGGGAGGTCGTCGTCGACCTGGCCGACCTGCGGTTCCTGGACTCCAGCGGCGTACGCGTCCTGGTGCACGGAGTCTCCGTGGGCCGCGAGCGCGACGTGACGATGCGGGTGGCCGGCCCGCAGCCGGGCGTGGCGCGGGTCCTTCGGATCACCGGGGTCGGCACCCTGCTCGGGCTCGCCGACTCCGACGCCGACGAACCCGTCGCGCGGGGATGGCGCGGGCTGGACTGACTCAGGGCTCCGAGTTCGCCGCCGCGGCGGCGGACCACTCGACCAGCAGCAGGGTCGCGTCGTCCTGCTGTGCCCCGGCCTGGTGTTCCCGCACCGCGTGACTGAGGCGGCGCAGCGTCTCCGCGGCCGGCAGCCCGGAACCGATGTGCCGTTCGGCGAGGTCCGCGAGGCGGGACAGCCCGAACATCTCGCCCGCCGGGTCGCGCGCCTCGGTCATCCCGTCGGTGTGCAGCAGCAGCCGGTCACCGGGCTCCAACCGGGTCCGCGCCACCTCGACGCGGCCGTCGGGCAGGCCGAGCGGGAGCCGGCGGCCACCGGTCAGCTCCTGCACGGCCCGTCCCCGGCGCAGCAGCACCGGCGGCGGGTGCCCCGCGTTGACGTACCGCAGCAGTCCGGAGCCGGTGTCGAACTCGGCGAGCACCGCGGTGACGAACCGTGCGTCGTGCCACTGGCCGGCGATCGCGGCGTCCACCGCCCGGACCAGGCCGGGCAGGTCCGATCCGGCGCGCCGGGCCGCCCGCAGCGCCGCCAGCGCCACCGAGGTGGTGAGCACCGCCGGCAGGCCGTGCCCGACCCCGTCGAGGATCGCCAGCGTCAGGGTCCCGCCGTGCACCGCGTAGTCGAAGGCGTCCCCGCCGACCTCGTAGCAGGGCTCGAGCAGGGCGCTGACCACCGCCTCCGAGGTGGCGAAGGTCAGCGGCGGGAGCAGGCTCCAGAGCAGCTCGGCGGAGACCCCCATCGGGCGGCTGCGCCGCGCCCGGTGCAGGGCGTCCCCGTAGTCCCTCTTGCTGGTGACCAGGTGACCGACGAGCCCGGAGACGAGCCGGCAGCCGTCCCGCAGCGCCTCGTCGGCGAGGTCGGCGTCGGCCGGCGGGAACACCTCCAGCAGCCCCAGCCGGTCGGTGCCGTTGACGATCGGCACCCACAGCCGGGGCGGTGGCCCCTGCCCCGCGTGCACCTCGACCTGGGTGAAGGCGCGCCCCGCGAGGCTGGTGTCGATCGGCAGCAGCTCCGGCGCCGCCCGCCCCGTGCCTGGCAGCGGGCGCAGGCCGTGCTGCTCGGCGTCGACCAGGTACACCGTCGCCGTCACGCCCAGCGGCCGGAGCGCGGCGTCGACCGTGGCCGCGAGCTCGTCCGGGGGCAGCCGGTGGGACCGGGACACCAGGTCGGCCAGGGCCCGGTGCCATGGGTCGGTGGCGGTCATGCTGTCGCATACCCCGGCCGGGCCCCGTCGAAGCCGGCCGGGCCCGGCCGGGAGCGAACCGCCACCTGACGGCGCGTGCCCGTCGGCGTCAGCCGGCCAGGCCGAGCACCTCGGCGGCCGCGCGGCCGCAGGCGTGGCTCGCGCCGTACGTGGTGACGAACGCCCGTACGCCGGCCGGACGCCACCGGGAGGGCCAGCCCATCTCGACCACGGTCACCGGGTGCTCGGCGGCCAGCGCGGTCACCAGGTCCGCGCCGCCCGGCAGCCGGTGCAGGTGGCGGCCGACCAGCACGATCGGCCGGTCCCCGGCGAGCTGGCGCAGGGCGGCCGGCCCGGTCTCGGTGGCGACCACCCGCAGCTCCTCCGTGCCGTCCAGGTGCGGGCCGAGGCCCCACGGCACCCGCCCCTCGGCGATGGTCGAGGCGGCGTGCAGCTGGACGACCAGCGGACGGTCCAGGGCGGTCAGCTCGCCCTCCACCCGCACGGCGCGCCGCGCTGCGGCGTACCCGAGTCCGTCGGGGGCGGCCGGCGTCGCGCCGGCGGTCCGGGTCCAGGCGGCGAGCGCGGCGGCGCGGCCGGCTGCCTCCTCCACCCGCGAGCGGTCCAGGCGGCCGTCGCCGAGCGCGCCGACGATCTCCGCGACCACCCGCTCGACCAGCTCGGCGTCGACCTGGGCGCCGATGCACAGCAGGTCGGCGCCGGCGGCCAGGGCCCGGACGGCGGCCGGACCGACCCCGCCGGCGGCCACCGCGGCGCCCTTCATCTCCAGCGCGTCGGTGATGACCGTGCCGGTGAAGCCGTACTCGCCGCGGAGCAGGTCGACCAGGACCGCCCGGCTGAACGTGGCGGGGCCGTCGCCGGTCAGCGCCGGCACCCGGATGTGGGCGGTCATCACGGCCCGCGCGCCGGCCTCGACGACAGCGGCGAACGGCGGCAGGTCGCGCCGGCGCAGCACGTCGAGCGGCACGTCCACGGTGGGCAGCTCGTGGTGGGAGTCGGCGACCGTCGCGCCGTGGCCCGGGAAGTGCTTGGCGCAGGCGGCGACCCCGGCGGCCTGGAGGCCGGTCACGGCGGCGGCGGAGTGCGCGGCGACCCGGGCCGGGTCGGCGCCGAACGAGCGGGTGCCGATCACCGGGTTCTCGTCGGCGGTGTTCACGTCCACGGTCGGCGCGAGGTTGACGGTGACGCCGAGGGCGGCCAGCTCCGCGCCGATGGCCTCGTAGACGCGGCGGGTCAGCGCCACCTCGTCGATCGCGCCGAGCGCCGCGTTGCCCGGGTACGGGCTGCCGGTGGCGTGCGCGAGCCGGGTGACGTCGCCGCCCTCCTCGTCGATCGCGATCAGCACGTCCGGGCGGCCGGCCCGCAGGGCGGCGGTGCTCGCCGCCACCTGCCCCGGGTCGTGGACGTTGGTGCCGAACAGGGTGTGCCCCGCGAGCCCCTCGGCGACCAGGTCGACCGCCCAGCCCGGGGGAACCGGCCCCGGGTACGCGGCGAGCAGCGTGCCGAGCGCGAGCCGGCGCAGTCCTGGATCCAGCCCCACGTGATCTTCCCCTTTCGTCCCCGCGGCACGGAAGTCGTACCGGCGGGGGTCGGTGACGTACCGGGTCGGCCGACCACCCCGCTCCCGGGCGGCCGATACGCTGTCGGCTACCCGCTCGCAGGTCGGTTTACAGTTAGCAAGGTTTACCAAAACTAGAGGACGTGGCATGAGTGCGACCCGGCTGCCCGGCACCCCCCGCCTGTTGCGGGCGCTGAACGACCGCGCGGCGTTGGAGCTGCTGCTGGAGCGGGGGCCGCTGACCCGGGCCCGGCTCGGCGAGCTGACCGGGCTGTCCAAGGTCACCGCGTCCCAGCTCGTCGAGCGGCTGGAGGAGCGGGGCCTGGTCACGCGCGTCGGCGAGCAGGCCGGCGGGCGGGGGCCCAACGCCCAGCTCTACGCCGTGCGGCCCGGCAGCGCGCACGTGGTCGGGGTGGACGTGGGCGCCGACCGGGTGGTGGCCGCCTGCGCGGACATCACCGGGGCGGTGATCGGCCGCGTCGAGCAGTCGGTCCGCGACACCGACGACCCCGTCGGGGTCGTGCACAACGCGGTCGTCCAGGCCGCGAGCAGCGCCGGGGCGCAGCTGTCGAGCGTACGGCGGATCGTGCTGGGCACCCCCGGCCTCGTCGACCCGGGCACGGGCGACATCACGTTCGCCTTCAACCTGCCCCGCTGGCACACCGGTCTGCTCGCCGCGCTCCGGGACGACCTGCACACTCCGGTGGTCTTCGAGAACGACGTGAACCTGGCCGCCGTCGCCGAGGCGCAGTCGGGCGCGGCCCAGGGGCTGACGGACTTCGTGCTGGTCTGGGTCGGCGCCGGCGTCGGCCTGGCGATCGTGCTGGGCGGCCGGCTGCACCACGGCAGCAGCGGCGCCGCCGGCGAGATCGGCTACCTGCCGGTGCCCGGCGCGCCCATCCCGCGCGACGTGTCCCGCCGGGCGAAGCCGGCGTTCCAGCAGCTGATCGGCGCGGACGCGGTCCGCGACCTGGCCCGCGCGCACGGCTACCCGGATGACAGCGGCGCGGTCGCGGTACGGGCGGCGGTGGCCGACGGCACGGCGGGTGGTCCCATGCTCGACGAGGTGGCCCGCCGGTTGGCGTTGGGCGTGGCGAGCACCTGCGTGGTGCTGGACCCGCCGCTGGTGGTGCTCGCCGGCGAGGTCGGCCAGGCCGGCGGGGCGGCGCTGGCCGAGCGCGTGCAGCACGAGGTCGCGGCGATCACGCTGGTCCGCCCCCGGGTCGTGCCGACGGGGCTGACCGAGGAGCCGATCCTGCGGGGTGCGCTGCGTACCGCGCTGGACGCCGTCCGCGACGAGGTCTTCGGCTCGACCGTCGGCTGACCGGGGCCGGCCGCCCGCCGGCGCGGACCGCGCGCCGGACCTCGCCGACCAGGGTCGGCGGGGTCGGCGGCGGCCCGGCGTCATGTGAAGGAATATTTCATCGCGGGCCCGGACACTGCAAGGTCCTGCCGCGCCCGCGCCCGCCGACGGCGGCCGGGCGTCACATCAGGTCGCGGCGGCGGAACGCCACGAAGGCGGCGGCGACCAACGCGCCGGCCAGCCCGAGCAGCAACACCAGCGCCGGCTGCCAGGTCACCACGTAGAGGCCGTCGCAGGAGTTGGAGACCCCGTTGTCGCACGCCCGGTAGTCCCAGAACTCGACCCGGCCGTTGAGCAGGGCGGCGGCGTAGCTGGAGAGCATGTACCGGTCCACCTTGACGACCTCCAGGATCTCCATCACCAGCCGGGCGCCCAGCTCCCACACCACCAGGTAGCCGGCGATCGCGCCGAGCGCCGCCGAGGTGTGCCGGCCCAGGGTGGCGACGGCGAACCCGACCACGGTGAGCAGCAGCACCAGCAGCATGCCGCGCCCCCAGTTCGCGCCCAGCGAGCCCCAGAACTCCCCGTCGAGGCGCCCCGGCCGCCCGGCGACCTGCGCGATCAGCCAGAACGTCCCGAGGTACGCCGCCGAGGCCAGCACGGACAGCAGCGCCGTCCCGCCGAGCAGCGTGCCCAGCTTGGTGCCGAGCACGGTCATCCGCCGGGGACGCCAGAGCAGCAGGTTGACCACGCCACCGGAGTTCAGGTCGGCGCCGATGTAGGAGGCGCCGACCAGGAAGCCGAAGAGCGCGAGGAAGGCGATGAGGAAGTAGAGCAGCGGCTTGGCCTCCTCGGCGAAGGTGAACACCCCGGCGAGGTAGTCGGACGCCACGGGCGCCCGCTCCATCAGGGCCGGGTCGACCTCGCTGCAGTTGTCGGGGACGTACTCCTGCACGTCGTCCGCCTGCACGACGCCGCGCTGCCGGTCCAGGCAGAGCTGGTGGGTGCGCTCCAGATCGCTGCGCGCCGCGGCGGCGGCCTGCTGGGCGTCGAAGACCTCCTGGGCGGTGGGCCGGTGGGAACTCGCCAGGGTGGTCGCCGCCGTGACGCCGAACGCGAGCACCAGCAGGACGAGCATGAGCTGCACGAAGCGCCGGGCGCCGAGACGCTCCAGCTCGGCACGGACCAGGTTCACGCGTCCACTCCCCGCTCGTCGAGGTCGATCACCGGTTCGGAGGGCCCGCCGTCGGGCAGCACCGAGTCGTCCACCTGCCGGGGCAGCGCCGGGTGCGTCGCCGTGCCGGTCAGTTCGAGGAAGGCGCTCTCCAGGTCGGGCCGCAGCGGGGTCAGCTCGCGCACCCAGAGGCCCGCCTCGCCCAGGGTGCGGCTGACCTCGGTGGCGTCGTCCACGTCGCCCACCACCAGGTGGTCGTCGTGCCCGGTCGCCGCGAGCCCGGCCGCCGTCAGCAGTTCCACGGCCCGCTGCGGATCGTCCACCCGCACCAGCAGCTCGTGCCGGTCGAAGCCGGCCAGCACCTCGTCGACGCGCCCGGCCGCCACCCGCCGCCCCCGCGAGATGATCGTCACGTGGTCGCAGATCAGCTGGATCTCGGCCAGGATGTGGCTGGAGACCAGCACGGTCACGCCCGCCTCCGCCAGCGAGCGCATCAGGTCCCGCATCTCCCGGATGCCGGCCGGGTCCAGCCCGTTCGCCGGCTCGTCCAGGATCAGCAGCTCCGGGTCCTTGAGCAGGGCGGAGGCCACCGCCAGCCGCTGCTTCATGCCCAGCGAGTAGCCCTTGACCCGCTCGTCGCCCCGGTCCCGCAGGCCCACCCGCTCCAGCGCCTCGTCGACCCGGGCGACCGGCACACCGCCGGCCCGGGCGAGCAGGCGCAGGGTGCGGTGGCCGGTGAAGTTGCCGAAGAACTGCGGGCTCTCCACGATCGCGCCGACCCGCCCGGCGACCAGGGGCAGCCCGGCCGGCGAGGGGACGCCCAGCACCGTCATCCGACCCGCGTCGGCCCGCACCAGCCCGAGCAGGGCGCGCAGCGTGGTGGTCTTGCCCGACCCGTTGGGGCCGAGGAAACCGTGGATCTGGCCGGCCTCCACCAGCAGGTCGAAGCCGTCGACCGCCACCCGGCGGCCCTGCCGCACGCTGTGGAAGGTCTTGCGCAGCCCTTCGATCTCGATGACCGCGCTCATCCGCGCGGCTCCCTGCTCCGACCGGGCATGGACCGTCCTCCGGTTGTGGTGACCAACGACACGGCGCCCCACCCTATGGCCGGGGCGCCGCCCGTGGGGGGCGCCCCGCGTTGCGTGGTTGGATGGTCGGGTGACTGGGGACGAGGATCTGGTGGTCAGCCTCGACGGCGTCGGCGTACGCCGGGCTGGCACGGCACTGCTGCACGACGTCGACTGGCGGGTCGAGCTGGACGAGCGCTGGGTGGTGCTCGGGCCGAACGGCGCGGGAAAGACGACCCTGCTCAACCTCGCCGCCGGGCGGCTGCACCCGACCACCGGCACCGCTCACGTGCTCGGCGAGCGGATCGGCCGCACCGACGTCAACGAGCTACGGACCCGCATCGGGCTCTCCACCGCCGCCCTCGCCGAGCGGGTGCCCGCCGAAGAGCGGGTCAGCGACGTCGTCGTCACGGCCGCCTGGTCGGTCGTCGGTCGTTGGCGGGAGAGCTACGACAGCAGCGACGAGGCCCGGGCCCGCGCCCTGCTGGGCCAGCTCGGCATCGGCGGCCTCGCCGAACGCGCCTACGGCACCCTCTCCGAGGGGGAACGCAAGCGGGTGCAGATCGCCCGCGCGCTGATGACGGACCCGGAGCTGCTGCTGCTCGACGAGCCCGCCGCCGGGCTCGACCTGGGCGGGCGCGAGGACCTGGTCGCCCGGCTGGCCGAGCTGGCGTACGACCCGGACGCCCCGGCGCTGGTGCTGGTGACCCACCACGTGGAGGAGATCCCGCCCGGCTTCACCCACGCGCTGCTGCTGCGCGAGGGCGGCGTGGTGGCGCAGGGGCTCCTCGACGACACGCTGACCGGGGACAACCTCTCCAAGACCTTCGGGCTGCCGCTGGTGGTCGAACGCTCCGGCGACCGGTTCACCGCCCGCGCCGCCTGACCGACGCCCCGGCCCGGACCACAGCCGCAGGCCGGGTCCTAGACTTCGCCGCAGCGCAATCCGGCGGCGAGGAGGTGGCGATGCGGCAGACGCGGGTCGTCGTGGTGGGCAGCGCCAACATGGACCTGGTGGGCACCGCCCCTGCCCTGCCCCGGCCGGGGGAGACCCTGCTCGGCACCGACTTCGTCATGGTGCCCGGCGGCAAGGGCGCCAACCAGGCCGTCGCCGCCGCCCGGGCCGGCGCCTCCTGCGCGTTCCTCGGGGCGATCGGCTCCGACTCGTTCGGCGTCACCCTGCGGGCGCGGATCACCGCCGCCGGGGTCGACACCGGGCAGCTCCGCACGACGTACGGCACGTCGGGCGTGGCGCTGGTGATGGTCAACGCCGAGGGCGAGAACGCGATCCTGGTCAGCCCGGGGGCCAACGCCTCGATGAGCGGCCTGACCGAGCCCGAGCTGACTGCCGTACGCGGGGCGGACGTGCTGCTCGCGCAGCTGGAGATCCCGGTCGCGACGGTGACCGAGGCGGCCGTCGTCGCCCGGGCGGCCGGCACCCGGGTGGTGCTCAACGCCGCCCCGGCCGTGCCGGTGCCGCCGGAGCTGCTGGCGGCGACCGACCTGCTGGTGGTCAACGAGACCGAGGCGCAGGCGCTCACCGGGCGCGGCCGGGACGAGCCGTCGGCCCTGCTCGACCTGGCGCCCCGGGCGGTGCTCACCCTCGGCGCGGAGGGCGCCTGGTACGGGGACCGGGACGGCACCGCCGTGCACGTGCCGGCGGTCAAGGTCGACGTGGTCGACTCCACGGCCGCCGGGGACGCCTTCACCGCCGCGCTCGCCGTGGCCTGGGGCGAGGGCCGGGACGTGGTCGACGCGGTGCGCTGGGCGGCGGCGGCCGGGGCGGCCTGCGCCCGCCGGCTCGGCGCCTCCGTCGCGCTGCCCACCCGGGCCGAGATCGACGAGCTGTACGTCCCCGCCTGATCCGGTCGACCCGTCGCCCGGGGGAGTCCGTCCGACAGGACGATCGCGACGGTGCGCGGCGGTCACGCCTCGGCGTCGTCGGTGAGCTTCTCGCCCCGGCGGCGGAGCATGCCCAGCCCGGGGATGCCGGCGACGGCGAGCTTCAGGTCCCGGGTGACGTCGAGCAGGTCGTGCAGGTCCGGGCCGACCCGGTCCAGGGTGGCCAGGATCGGCAGGATGTCCGCGGTCAGGTGCTGCTTGAGCTTCGGCAGCTCGTCGACGAGCCGGATCGCGGCGTTCACCTCCTCGTGGCTGAGCTGCTCGACGAAGCGGTTCGCCATCGGGGCACCCCGGCGCAGCGCCGGCTCGTACGCCGTCAGCAGCTCGGCGGCGGTGGCCGCCGCCTCCGCCGCGGTGCGCACGGTGCCGGCGGCCCGTACGGCCACCGCGTCGGCCTCGGCGACCACCGCACCGGCCGTGCGGGACACCTTCTCCGCCTCGCCGACCACGACGGCCGCGGCGGCGGCCACCCCGGTGGCCGTCTCGATCGCGGTGGTCGCGGCGGCGCTGATGACGGCCACCTCCCGTACCGCGCCCTCGGCGTCGGTGAGCACCCGGTCGGTGCGGTCGAGGGTCAGCTCGATCCGGTCCACCACGCCGTCGATGCGGTCCACCACGCCGTCGACCCGCTTCAGCAGGGCCTCCACCGAGTCCAGCACGGCGAACGCGCGGGCCGGCACGGCGGCGAACGAGGCCGCCGAGCCGAGGGCCTGGTCGAGGGCGGAACGGGTCAGACCGACGACCGCGGCGGGCCGGGGGAGGGGAATCACCATGGCACCAAGTGTGCGTCGCCCGCGCCCGCGCCGCCGGACAGGGCGGCGGGAGCGGGGTCAGGAGTCGGTGTACTGCTCGACCGCGCGCTGCACCGCCCGGTAGATCTGCCCGAACCGCAGGGCGTCCGGGGTGCGCAGCAGCAGCACCTCCCGGCCGTGGTGCTGGACCCAGAGCTCGTGCACCTTGCTGCCCCGCTCGTAGGAGCGGTCGAGCCAGCCGAGCGGGATCTCCAGGAAGGGGGCCAGAGCCAGCGCGCCGACCACGCACGCGGCGAGGACGATCAGCGCCAGCTGCCACTCGCCCCGGTCCTGCGCCGACCAGGCCAGCGAGAGCACGCAGACCACCGCGACCAGGGGAGGCAGCGAGAGGAGCAGGACCAGGACGCCGCGCCCCAGCACCCGCCCCCGTACCGCCAGCGTCTTCGGCCCCTGCGCGTGCCAGACGTACGTCACGTCGGCGATCGCCACGGCGTGGCCCCCGGCCCGGATCGACTCCGACGTCACCTGCACCGCGTCGTCCCGGTAATAGATGGTCATCACTAAGCCTAACCGCTGCCGCGCAGGTCGCGTCGCTCGCGCCGCCCGCACTGTCGAGCTGCCCCGTTCATGGGACCGCTCGGGGCGTGCGAGCCAGGGGCCGACCGGCGCGCCTGCCCCGTCGGGCGGGGCAGCTCGACAGCGCGGGCGGCAGGCCACCGCGCCCGACGAGGGGCCTTGAGGCCCGCCTTGCCAGCGCGTCGGCCAGGGCGGTCCTGAGCGGTCCTGGGCGGTACCGTGACCGGTCATGACGGAGCAGGAGCGCAACGTCGAGGTGGTCCGCCGCTACCTGCGGACCTTCGTCACCAAGGACCTGGCGGAGTTGCGCGCGGTGGTCGACGAGGACGTGCTGATCTACGGTTCCGGCACGCCGGTCCGGGGGCGGCACCACGTCGAGGGGGCCGTCACCTCGCCGGGGCTGACCGTGCTCGATCAGGAGATCGTCGAGATCTTCGCGGCCGGCGACCGCGTGGTGGTGTCGCTGGCGCAGACCTACCGGCGGGACGCGACCGGCGCGACGGCGGTGCAGAGCGCCTGCAAGATGTACCGGCTGGCCGGTGGCCGGATCGTGCAGTTCTGGGGCGAGCAGGACCTGTTCGGACTGCTGCGCGGCCTGGGCATGCTGCCGGACGGGCCGATCAGGTTCTAGCGGCGGCGGGGCGACACGGGCTGGCCCGCCTCGACGGCCCGCTGCACCGCCCGGTAGATCTGGCCGAAGCGCAGCGCGTCGCCGGTGCACAGCAGGCGCACCGGCTGGCCGCGCCAGCGGGCCCAGATCTCCAGCTGCCGGCTGCCCCGGGCGTACGAGCGGTCGAGGTGCTCGAAGAGGAAGTCGGCGACCGGGCCGACCGCGAGCCCGATCAGCACCGAGGCACCGACGATGGCGATGGTGACGGTGAGGGAGCGGTCCAGCCAGAGTGCGAACGCGATGCCGAGGGCGGCGGCGACCAGGGGGCCGGCGAGCGCCGCGCCGATCGCGCCGCGCCCGACGAGCACCCGCCAGGACCGGGTGCCGCGCTGGTGCCAGACCATGCTGATGTCGGCCAGCCGGAAGGTCCGGCCGTCCACCCGGACGGCGGTCGAGGTGACCTGCACGGATCTGTCGTCGTAGTACGTGATCATGGCGGTACTCCCGGTGGCGGGCCTGAGACCACACTACTTACCCCAACGATCCGGGCCGTAAGGTTGGCACGCGACTTCGACGAGGAAGTGAGGGCCAGCGTGGGCGAGTTCGTGCGGTTGGAGACCAGGGACGGCATCGGCACCATCCGGCTGGAGCGGCCGCCGATGAACGCCCTGAACACCCAGGTGCAGGAGGAGTTGCGTGCCGCCGCCGCGGCGGCGACCACCGACCCGGGCGTCCGCGCCGTCATCGTGTACGGCGGGGAGAAGGTCTTCGCGGCCGGCGCGGACATCAAGGAGATGGCCGACATGTCCTACGTGGACATGGCGGACCGGGCGGCCGACCTGTCCAGCGCGCTCGGCGCGATCTCCCGAATCCCCAAGCCGGTCGTCGCCGCGATCACCGGCTATGCCCTCGGCGGCGGCTGCGAGCTGGCGCTGGCGTGCGACTGGCGGGTGGTGGCCGAGGACGCCAAGCTCGGCCAGCCGGAGATCAAGCTCGGCATCATCCCCGGCGCGGGTGGCACCCAGCGGCTGGCCCGTCTGGTCGGCCCCGCCCGTGCCAAGGACCTGATCATGTCCGGCCGGATGGTCGACGCCCAGGAGGCCCTGCGGATCGGCCTGGCCGACCGGGTCGCTCCGGCGGCCGAGGTCTACGACACCGCGGTCGAGCTGGTCCGCCCGTACCTCACCGGTCCGGTGCAGGCCCTGCGCGCCGCCAAGCTCGCCGTCGACGCCGGTCTGGACATGGACCTGAACTCCGGCCTGGCCTGGGAGAGCCAGCTCTTCGCGGCGCTGTTCGCCACCGACGACCGGCGCGAGGGCATGGCGGCGTTCGTGGCGAAGCGCAAGCCGGACTTCACCGGTCGCTGACCGGCCCGGGCCGGCGGGGTGGCCCGCCGGCCCAGGCATCGAGTCGAGAACTGTTCACATTCCGCCTACCGGTGAGTAGCGTGTGACTCCGGCCATGCGGACGAAGGGGAGAGCGGCGATGACGGAGCGGATCGAAGGTCACGGCGGGGAGCTCGCACTCGCGGCGCTGCGTGCGTACGGGGTGCGGGAGATGTTCACCCTCTCCGGCGGGCACGTCTTTCCGCTCTACGACGCCGCGCACAAGACCGGCTTCCCCCTCTACGACGTACGGCACGAGCAGTCGGCGGTCTTCGCCGCCGAGGCGGTGGCGAAGCTCCAGCGCCGGCCCGGCCTCGCCGTGCTCACCGCCGGCCCCGGCGTCACCAACGGCATCTCCGGGCTGACGAGCGCGTACTTCAACGCCTCACCGGTGCTGGTGCTGGGCGGCCGGGCCCCGCAGTTCCGCTGGGGCTCGGGCAGCCTCCAGGAGATGGACCACCTGCCGCTGGTCGCCCCCGTCACCAAGCACGCCGAGACGGTGTTCAGCCCCGACGACATCCCGCGCGCGGTGACCGCGGCGCTGACCGCGGCGCTCACCCCGCACCGGGGCCCGGTCTTCCTCGACTTCCCCCTCGAGGCGGTCTTCTCGGTCTCCGACGCCGAGCTGCCGGCGCTGCCGGGCATCGCGCCGGTCGAGCCCGACACCGACGAGGTGGCGAAGGCGGCCGGCCTGGTCGCCGCCGCGAGCCGCCCGGTGATCATCGCCGGCTCCGACGTCTACGCCGGGGACGCGGTCGACGCCCTGCGGGCCGCCGCCGAGTCGCTCCAGGTGCCGGTCTTCACCAACGGGATGGGCCGGGGCGCGCTGCCGCCGGAGCACCCGCTCGCCTTCGCCAAGGCCCGTCGCGTGGCGCTGCGGGGCGCCGACGTGGTCGTGGTGATCGGTACCCCGCTCGACTTCCGGCTCAGCTTCGGCGACTTCGGCGACGCCCAGGTGGTGCACATCGTCGACGCGCCCAGCCAGCGGGCCGCGCACGTGCAGCCGGCCGCCGCCCCCGCCGGCGACCTCCGGCTGATCCTCACCGCCCTGGCCGACCACCCGGGCGACCGGGCCGACCACGCCGACTGGATCGCCGAGCTGCGGACCGCCGAGGACGCCGCGAAGGCCCGCGACGCCGAGGAGATGGCCGCCGAGACGGACCCGATCCGGCCCGCCCGGGTCTACGGCGAGCTGCGCAAGGTGCTGGCCCGCGACGCCATCACCATCGGCGACGGCGGCGACTTCGTCTCGTACGCCGGCCGCTACCTGGAGCCCGCGCAGCCCGGCACCTGGCTCGACCCCGGCCCGTACGGCTGCCTGGGCACTGGCATGGGCTACGCGATGGGCGCCCGGGTCAGCCACCCCGACCGGCAGATCTGCGTCCTCATGGGCGACGGCGCGGCCGGCTTCTCGCTGATGGACGTGGAGTCCCTCGCCCGGCAGAAGCTGCCCGTGGTGATCGTGGTCGGCAACAACGGCATCTGGGGCCTGGAGAAGCACCCCATGCGCGCCATGTACGGCTACGACGTCGCCGCCGACCTCCAGCCGGAGCTGCGCTACGACCACGTCGTGAGCGCCCTCGGCGGGGCCGGCGAGACGGTGGCGAAGGCGGGCGACCTCGGCCCGGCGCTGCGGCGGGCGTTCGACGCCGGCGTGCCGTACCTGGTCAACGTGCTCACCGACCCGGCCGACGCGTACCCCCGCTCGTCGAACCTGGCCTGAGCCGGGCCCGCTGCCGTCGCCGGGAGGTCGGCGACGGCGGCGGGCTCAGGACGCGGGCGTGGACCCCTCGGGCCGGTCCTCCTCGCGCGGCGGCTCGCCGTCGCGCCGGCGCATCTCGTCCTCACGGCGGCGCAGGTCCTCCTCCCAGCGGCGGAACAGCTCGCCGTCCTCGCGCCGGGAACGCTCGCCGAGCGAACGGAGGAACTCGGGGTCGTCGTCGGGGGCGACCGGGCGGGGCCGCTCCCGGGGCGGCAGGAGCCGGCCCTTCGGCGTTCCGCCGGCGGGCCGCCCGGGGACGCGCTCACGCCCGGCGGCGAACCAGGCGAGGGAGCCGAGCAGCGGGAAGAACAGGATGATCAGCACCCAGGCGATCCGGGGCAGGGCTTTGATCTCGCCCTCCTCGGCGGAGAGGCAGCTGATCAGCGCGCAGACGGCGAGGACGATCTGCGCGACGAAGAGGAGGACGTAGAGCCGGGCCATGCGTCAATCATGGCGCACCGGGGCCCGTCAACCCAGGCCGCTCGCCGCCAGGAGGGTGCCGAGCAGCGCGAAGCCGGCCGTGGCGAGGGCGACCAGGGGCAGCGACCGCCCGTAGCCGGGGAGCGGACCGGTGCCGGTGGCCCGCCGCCAGCAGACCGCCAGCGCCGCACCCCAGCCCAGCACGGCGGCCCCGGCGACCAGCGCGCCGAGCGTCCCGCCGGCGGCCGGGCCGGTGAGCGCGAGCCGCACGGTCAGCACCATGATCACGGTGAGCGCCAGCGCCGTACGCCGCCAGGCCAGCCGGGTCCGCTCGGGTTGCAGCCCGGGGTCGCGCGCCGGCCGGTCCCGCCGTGGCGGCTCCGTCCGGTGGTTCACGGGCCGCCGACCGCCCGGGCCAGCACCGCCGCGACCAGCAGCAGCGCGCCGAGGCCGACGGCGAGGGCGAGCACCGCCGGGAATCGTGAGGCGGGCAGCTCCTCGCCGAGCCGGATGGCCCGCTCCGTACGCGCCCAGTGGTCGACCGCCCGTACGGCGACCGTGCCGCCGAGCAGCAGCAGTGCGACGGCGATCGCCTCGCGCAGGTACGCCAGCGGCAGCGGCGGCAGGAACTGCGCGGCGGCCAGTCCACCCGCGACCAGCGCCAGCCCGGTGCGCAGCCAGGCCAGGAAGGTCCGCTCGTTGGCCAGCGAGAACCGGTAGTCGGGGGTGCTGCCGACCGCGCGCAGTTCGCGCGGGTCGAACCATCGTCTGATCGCCTGCCACACGTGGCTATTATCCGTTTCCGTCCGGTCGTAGCCTGGTGCGGTGACGGATCTTGACGTGACGACGCTGCGGAAGACCTACGACGACCAGTTGCGGGCGCTGGTGCCCGACCCGCTGCCGGCCGGGGCGGCGGTGGAACGGGACGGCCCGCTGATTCGTATCCTCGGCCTCGACCATGGCGGCTTCCTCACCTACCGCGACCTCGGCGGGCTCGGCGGCGCGGCGCTGGACGAGCTGATCGCCCGGCAGGTGGAGTTCTTCCGGGCGCGCGGCGAGTCGGTCGAGTGGAAGCTGCACGGCCACGACGAGCCGGCGGACCTGCCGGACCGGCTGCGCGCGGCGGGATTCGTGCCGGAGGAGCGGGAGACCGTGGTGATCGGGCCGGTCGCGCCGCTCGCCGCCGCGCTCCCGGTCGTCCCCGAGGGCGTACGCCTGCGCGAGGTGACCGCCCGGGCGGACCTGGACCGGATCGTGGCGATGGAGGAGGCGGTCTGGAACTCCGACCGCAGTCACCTGGCGACCGGCCTGGAGAAGGAGATCGCCGCCGACCCGCAGTCGATCACCGTGGTGGTGGCCGAGGCGGGCGACGAGGTGGTGAGCGCGGGCTGGGTGCGGTACGTGCCGGGGACGGGGTTCGCCACGCTGTGGGGCGGCTCGACGCTGGCGCCGTGGCGCTGCCAAGGCATCTACCGCGCGCTGGTCGGCCATCGGGCCCGGCTGGCGGCCCAGCGCGGCCGGACGTTGCTGCAGGTGGACGCGTCCGACGACAGCCGGCCGATCCTGGAGCGGCTCGGTCTCGTCCCGGTCACGACCACCACCCCGTACGTCTACACTCCGTGATCATGGAGAAGCGGTTGACGGCCGAGGAACGGCTGACCCTCAAGACGGGCGCGTTCGGGGCGGTGTTCCTGGTGGCCAACGCGGACCCGGGGATGCTCGCCCTGTTCCGGGAGAGCTTCGCCGCCTCCGGTGCGATGGCCGACAGCAGCGGGCTGGTGAAGGAGGCGCTGACCAGTGGTCCGCTGCCGAAGCTGCCCCGGGACTCGGCGCTGGAGATCGAGGCGGTGGTGCTGCCGGCGCTGGGCAGTTCCGTGCGGATCCTGCGGGACAAGGCGCCGGGGGACGTGGCGGGCTACCGCGAGGTCGTGCTGTCCGCCGCCGAGCGGGTGGCCGCCGCGCACCGGGGGGTGGCCCCGGCCGAGGCGGCGGTCATCGAGCGGATCCGGGACGCGCTCGATCAGCCGGCGTGAGCCGGGTCGACGACCAGAGCGCCCGGACGGCGGCCCGGACGCAGCGGTCGCGGAGCCGACCGCAGGCGCACCGGTACGCCTCGGGCCGCGTCCGGCGGCAGCGGTGCCGCGGAACGTCGGGACGACCTTCGCTGGCGTTTTCTGACATTTCGTGACACCTCCCGATTCGTCAGATTACCCGCCCGCAGGGTCGTTCGTGAGCTGTGTCACCCTGAGGTCGCCGGAGGCGGATGCTACTGGCAGGTAACATTGCGCCGTGGGCAACTGCACAGCACCGCGCGGTTGACCGGCGTCAACGGACGCGCGAGGCTGCGCCCCAGACCGGGCGAGCGATCGCAACACCAACAGGAGGGTCGTCGAAGCGCGATGAACATCGTCGTACTCGTCAAGCAGGTGCCTGATTCGGGCGCGGACCGCAGCCTGCGTGCTGACGACAACACCGTCGACCGCGGTTCGGCGAACAACGTCATCAACGAGATGGACGAGTACGCCATCGAGGAGGCGTTGAAGATCAAGGAGGCGCACGGGGGTGAGGTGACGGTTCTGACGATGGGTCCGGACCGGGCGACCGAGTCGATCCGTAAGGCGCTCTCCATGGGCCCGGACAAGGCCGTGCACGTGCTGGACGACGCCCTGCACGGCTCCTGCGCCGTCGCCACGTCGAAGGTCCTCGCCGCCGCGCTCGGCCAGCTGAACGCCGACCTGGTGCTGTGCGGCAGCGAGTCGACCGACGGTCGGGTGCAGGTGATGCCGCACATGCTCGCCGAGCGGCTGGGCATCGCGGCGCTGACCGGCGCCCGCAAGCTCACCGTCGACGGTGCGACCCTGACGGTGGAGCGGCAGACGGAGGAGGGCTACGAGGTGGTCACCGCCACCACGCCCGCCGTGGTCTCCGTCTGGGACACCATCAACGAGCCGCGCTACCCGTCGTTCAAGGGCATCATGGCCGCCAAGAAGAAGCCGGTGCAGACGCTGTCCCTGGGTGACCTTGGGGTGGCTGCGGCCGAGGTGGGCTTCGAGGGCGCGACCAGCGCCGTGCTGGAGCACACCAAGCGCCCGCCGCGTTCCGGCGGCGCGAAGATCACCGACGAGGGCGACGGCGGCGTCAAGCTGGTCGAGTTCCTCGCCACCGAGAAGTTCGTGTGAGGGGTCTGGACATGTCTGAGGTTCTCGTCGTCGTCGAAGCCACCCGGGAGTTCGGCGTCAAGAAGGTCACCCTGGAGATGCTCACCCTCGCCCGCGAGCTGGGCACCCCGAGCGCGGTCGTGCTCGGTGGTCCCGGCGCCGCCGAGGCGCTGAGCGCCAGGCTGGGCGAGTACGGCGCGGAGAAGATCTACGCGGCCGAGAGCGAGGAGATCGACGGCTACCTGGTGGCCCCGAAGGCGACCGTCGTGGCCGAACTGGTGTCGCGGGTGCAGCCGGCCGCCGTGCTGCTGGCGTCGTCGCAGGAGGGCAAGGAGATCGCCGCCCGGCTGGCCGTGAAGCTGGACAACGGCATCCTGACCGACGTGGTCGGCCTGGCCGCCGACGGCACCGCCACCCAGGTGGCGTTCGCCGGTTCCACGATCGTCAAGTCCAAGGTCACCCGGGGCCTGCCGTTGGTGACCGTCCGGCCGAACTCGGTCAACCCGACCCCGGCGGCGGCCAGCCCGGCCGTGGAGCAGCTGACCGTCGCGGTCACGGACACCGACAAGCTGGCCAGGGTCGTCGACCGGGTCGCCGAGCAGAAGGGCTCGCGTCCGGAGCTCACCGAGGCCGGCATCGTGGTCTCGGGTGGTCGTGGCGTCGGCAACGCCGACAACTTCAAGCTGGTCGAGGAGCTGGCCGACCTGCTCGGTGGTGCTGTGGGCGCGTCCCGGGCGGCGGTCGACTCCGGTTACTACCCGCACCAGTTCCAGGTGGGTCAGACCGGTAAGACGGTGTCTCCGCAGCTCTACGTCGCGCTTGGTATCTCGGGTGCGATCCAGCACCGGGCCGGCATGCAGACCTCGAAGACGATCGTCGCGGTGAACAAGGACGGCGAGGCGCCGATCTTCGAGTTGGCCGACTTCGGTGTGGTGGGCGACCTGTTCAAGATCGTCCCGCAGGCCGCGGAGGAGATCCGCAAGCGTAAGTGAGCTGACGTCCGTCCGCGCGAGGGCCGGGAACCGCGACACGGTTCCCGGCCCTCGCCGTTTTCTCCGGTCGCGCCCGGAACGACCCACGGGCCCCGCGCCGGCCTGCGACGATGGAGACGCTCTCCCCGGGTGCCCGGTGCGGCCGTCCCCGTGCGGAACAGGAGTGTGCCGATGCCGGCCAGGACGTCCGAGGGTGACCACCACGCGCTCGCCGTGCACGAGGTCGTACTGCTGCTCGGGACCGACACCGAGCACGGGCTGACCGACGAGGAGGCGGCGGCCCGGCTCCAGCGGTACGGGCCCAACGTGCTGCCCAGCGCCACCGGGGGCGGAGCCCTGCGCCGGCTGCTGCGGCAGTTCCACAACCCGCTGATCTACGTGCTGGTCGCCGCCGGCGTGGTCACCCTGCTGCTCGCCGAGTACGTCGACTCGGCGGTGATCTTCGGGGTGGTGCTCGTCAACGCCGTCGTCGGCTTCCTCCAGGAGTCCCGTGCGGAGGCGGCCCTCGACGCGCTGCGGGCGATGGTGCGTACGCAGGCCCGGGTGCTGCGCGGCGGCCGGCAGCGCCACGTGCCGTCGGACGACGTGGTCCCCGGGGACCTGGTGCTGATGGAGGCGGGGGAGAAGGTGCCCGCCGATCTGCGGCTGGTCCGCGCCGCCGAACTGCGGGCCGACGAGTCGGCGCTGACCGGCGAGTCGCTGCCCGTACGCAAGGACGAGCTGGTCGTACCGGCCGAGACGCCGGTGGCCGACCGCCGCAACCTGCTCTACTCCGGCACCCTGCTCACCGGCGGCACGGCCGTCGGCGTCGCGGTCGCCACCGGGGCGGAGACGGAACTGGGGCGGATCCACCGCCTGGTCGGCGGCGCGGAGGTGCTGGACACGCCGCTGACGGTCAAGCTCGCCCGGTTCAGCCGCCTGCTCACCGTGGCGATCCTGCTCCTCGCCGCAGTGACCTTCGGCATCGGCGTGGTACGGGGGCAGGACGCCGGCGAGACGTTCACCGCCGCTGTGGCGCTGGCCGTCGGCGCGATCCCGGAGGGGCTGCCCGCCGCCGTGACGATCACCCTGGCGATCGGCGTGTCCCGGATGGCCCGCCGCCGGGCGGTGATCCGGCGGCTGCCGGCGGTGGAGACGCTGGGCAGCACCACGGTGATCTGCACCGACAAGACCGGCACCCTCACCGAGAACCAGATGACGGTCCAGGTGCTCTGGACGCCGCAGGGCCGCTACGAGGTCGGCGGGACCGGCTACGCCCCGACCGGCGAGATCCGGGACCCCGGGGGCGGCCCGGCCCCGACCGGGGAGGGCGCGCTGCGCTGGTCGCTGCTGGCCGGCGTGGGCTGCAACGACGCCCGGCTGGACGAGCAGGACGGGCGGTGGGTCGTGCTGGGCGACCCCACCGAGGGGGCGATGCTCGTGGCGGGCGCCAAGGTGGGGCTGCACGCGCACGAGGTCGCCGCGGAGCTGCCCCGGGTGGCCGCCGTCCCGTTCACCTCGGAGCGGCAGTTCATGGCGACCCTGCACGAGCGTCCCGACGGCGGGCGGATCGTGCTGGTCAAGGGGGCCGTGGAGCGGGTGGTCGAGTGGTCCGGCTCGGCGGCGCGTCCCGACGGCTCGACGGGACCGCTCGACGCCCCGGCCGTGCTGGCCGCCGCCCACGAACTGGCCACCGAGGGGCTGCGGGTGCTCGCCACCGCGATGCGGCCGGTCGGCCCGGCGGACGGGCTCGCGGAGGAGGAACTGGCCGGCACCCTGGTCTTCACCGGGCTGCACGCGATGCTCGACCCGCCCCGGGCCGCCGCCGCGGCGGCCGTCCGGTCCTGCCACCGCGCGGGGATCGACGTGAAGATGATCACCGGGGACCACCTGGCCACCGCCAGCGCCATCGCGCGCCGGCTCGGGCTGCTGCGTACCGAGCCCGGCCCGGGCGACGTGCTGACCGGCGCCGACCTGTCGGCGCTGCCCGCCGGGGAACTGCCCGCGGCGGTACGGCAGGCGTCGGTGTTCGCCCGCGTCTCGCCCGAGCAGAAGCTGCGGCTGGTGGAGGCGTTGCAGGCCGACGGCCAGGTGGTCGCGATGACCGGTGACGGGGTCAACGACGCCCCCGCGTTGCGGCAGGCCAACATCGGGGTGGCCATGGGCCGCAGCGGCACGGAGGTGGCCAAGGAGGCCGCCGACGTCGTGCTGACCGACGACGACTTCGCCACCATCGAGACGGCCGTCGCGGAGGGGCGCGGCGTCTTCGCCAACCTGACCAAGTTCATCACCTGGACGCTGCCCACCAACGCGGCGGAGGGGCTGGTCATCCTCGTCGCGATCGTGCTCGGCTCGGCGCTGCCGATCCTGCCGAGCCAGATCCTCTGGATCAACATGACCACGGCGGTGTTCCTCGGCCTGACGCTCGCCTTCGAGCCGAGGGAGCCCGGGATCATGGACCGCCCGCCCCGCGACCCGGGTCAGCCCCTGCTGACCGTCGCGCTGGTGGTCCGGGTGCTGCTGGTCTCCGCGCTGCTGGTGGTGGGCGCCTGGTGGCTGTTCGAGTGGGAGCGTTCCGGCGGGGCCGACCTGGCGCAGGCGCGCACCGCCGCGGTGAACCTCTTCGTCACCGTGATGGCGTTCTACCTGTTCAGCTGCCGCTCCCTGACCCGCTCGCCCTGGCGCCTGGGCCTGTTCAGCAACCGCTGGCTGATCGTCGGGGTGCTGGTGCAGGCCCTCGGCCAGCTCGCCCTGACCTACCTGCCGGTGATGAACGACCTGTTCCGCACGGCGCCCATCGACGGGCAGGCGTGGCTGCGGATCCTGGGCATCGCCGTCGTGGTCTCCGCCATCGCCGCGCTCGACAAGCGCTTCGGCCGCTTCGGCCGCCGGCTCGGCTGAGCCGCCGGCCGGCTCGCTGGGGCCGCCGGTCGCTTGGCGGACAGCATCGCGGCGCCGGCCGCCGGGGCGGCGATGGGAGCTGATCGGCGGGCCGGGGAGCTGAGCCGGCCCGCCGATCAGCCCGTCAGGGTGCCCCTCACCAGGCTCTTGCCAGAGTGGGCGGTGTTGTTGTCGTACGTCTCGGCGGAGACGTCGACAACCGAGTATGCCTCAAGGTCCACGTTCGGCGGCAACGGCAGCAACTCGTCCGTCGCGTCGCCGAGCACGCCGACCGAGAACATCTTCATGGTCCGCGGGTCGATCAGCCACACCTCGTAGTACCCCGGGACGTCCGGGAGATTCGCCACGTGCAGGTGCAGCCGGCCGTCGTCGAAGACCCGGGCCTCGCCGTTGGCGTCCGGCGGCGTCTCCCCGTACGCCTTCAGCGGCGCGCTGGCCAGCACCACCCGCCGCGGGGCGGGCTCCGGCGTCGACCCGGTCGCGTCGAGCACGGCGACGGTGCCGACGACCCCGATCGCGGCGGCGGCCACCGCCGTCGCGGCGGTCACGGCCCAGCGCGACCAGCGCCCACGCCTCGGCGCGAGGAGCACCCCGCCCGACCGCTCGGACGGCCGTTCGCCCGAGGGGCGCTCGTCGGGCGACCGCTCGGCGCGCGGCCCGGGCAGCGCCGGGAGGGTCTGCGCCGCGCGGATCTCCGTGACGATGCCCTGCCAGACGTGCTCCGGCGGATCGGGCAGGTCGTGCAGGCCCTGGGCGTCGGCGCCGAGGCCGGCCACGTGCTGGAGGGTCTCCATCTCGGCCCGGCAGTGCGCGCAGGTGTCGAGGTGGGTGTTCTCTCCGGCGTCCGCCTCGGTCTCACCGAGCGCCAGGAAGACCAGCCGGTCGTGGTCCAGGTGCGGCACCGTCCACCTCCCATCTGCGTTTCAAGCTCGCCATGCCGCGCCGGATGTGACTCTTGACCGTGCCGAGCGGCACCCCGGTCACCGTCGCGATCTGCTGGTGGGTCAGGTCGTCGAAGAACGCCAACTCCAGCATCCGCCGCTGATCGTCGGGCAGCCGGGCCAGCTCGTCGGCGACCACCAGCCGGTCGACCACCGTGTCCGGATCCGGGCCGGTCGGCGCCGACTCCGGCAACTGCCGGACCGTCTCGACCACCCGGGTCTCCCGCGCGGAGGCCCGCAGCCGGTCGATCACCTTGCGGCGGCCGATGCCGAGCAGCCAGCCGACCAGCGAGCCCTTGGCCGGGTCGAAGGTGTCCCGTCCCAGCCAGGCGGCGACGAAGGTGGTCTGGGTCACGTCCTCCGCGTCGCTGCGGTTGGCCAACGTGCTGGTGGCCAGGTGCAGGACCGCCCGGCCGTACCGGTCGTACGCCTCCCGCAGCGCCAGCTCGTCGCCCGCACGGAAGCGGGCGGCCAGGTCGTCCACGGGTGGGTCCGGCTCCTGCCGTGCCGCTGTCACAGGGCGGCTCGCCTTCCAGGGGGCATGCCCGACTGTAGCTCCCACAGCCATCGCCCCACCTCTCCGGTCGGTCTGGTCTCAGCAGCTCTTCGCTCCGCGGGCGGCGAACGGATGCGGCTGTGACGGACGAAAAGAAGTTGCCGCCGGCCGCATCCGGCGGCCGTGGACCGGGCGTAACTCGTTTTGCACACCAGGCCTGACGAACCAGTACCAACCACCAGGAGGCAGACATGCAGCTCTCGTACTTCCGTCGGGTCGCCGCGGGCGGGGCGGTCGCCGCGCTGACGTTCGCCGGAGCCGGCGCCCTCACCGCCACCCCCGCGTACGCCGCCTCGTCGAAGGTCTCCGTCGTGCACGGCATCCCGGACACCCCGGTCGACGTCTACGTCAACGGCGAGAAGACGCTGGACAACTTCAAGCCCGGCGACGTGGCCGGCCCGCTGAACCTCGAGGAGGGCGCGTACGACATCGCGCTCACCAAGCCCGGCGAGCCGATCGCCCGGGCCATCCTCAGCGTCGACGACGCCGCGGTGCCGGGCGCGGCGAACATCAGCCTCGCCGCCCACCTCGACGCCGCCGGCAAGCCGAAGATCACGCCGTTCGTCAACGACACCGGCAAGGTCGCCGCCGGCAAGGCCCGGCTGATCGTCCGGCACACCGCCGCCGCCCCGGCGGTGGACGTGCGCGCCGGCGGCACCCCGGTCTTCGAGGGACTCACCAACCCGAACGAGGCCAAGGGCGACGTCGACGCGGGCACCGTCAAGGCGGACGTGGTGCTCGCCGGCACCGACACCGTGGCGATCGGGCCGGCGGACCTCGACCTCAAGGAGGGCACCGCGACGATCGTGTACGCCATCGGTTCGGCCGAGGCGAAGAACCTGGGCGTCGTGGCGCAGACCATCACCGGTCTGCACTCGGCCCCGGCCGGGGTGCCCAGCGGCGACGGCGGTCGGGCCGGCACCGGCGTGGACACCTGGTGGTACGTGCTGACCGGCGCCGGCGTGCTGCTCCTGGTCGGCGGCGGGGCGCGGGTGGCCACCGCCCGGACCGGTCGCAGGTGACGGTGCGCCACCGCGGGGCGCTGGCGGCCGTGGCCGCCGGCGTCGCCGCGCTCACCGTCGCGACCGTGGTCGCCTGCGGCTCCCGGCCGGCCGGGAACGTCGGCGCGACCGAGGCCGCCGACCTGGCCGGCGCCGCCCCGAGCCCGCCGGCCGCCGGCCCGTCGGTGCCGGTCACCCGGGGCGAGCTGCCCGGCGGTACGCGGACCGTCCCGCCCGTACGGCTGGTCGTCCCGGCCATCGGCGTCACCGCCACGGTCGACGCCGTGGGCATCAACGGCGCGACCGGCGAGTTCGAGGTGCCGCCCAGCGTGGACCGGATCGGCTGGTACCGCCACGGCCCGGGGCTGGAGGCGCGGGCGGGATCGGTGGTCGTCGCCGGGCACGTGGACAGCGCCACCCAGGGCGAGGGGGCCTTCTTCCGGCTCCGGGAGCTGGACCGCGGCGACACCCTCACCGCCACCGGCGGCGACGGCGTCCGCAGGGAGTACCGGGTCGTCGCCCGCGAGGAGTACCGGAAGACGAAGATCCCCCTGGACCGCTACTTCGCCCGGGACGGCAAGCCCCGGCTGACCCTGATCACCTGCGGCGGGCCGTTCGACGCCGAGGCACGCCGGTACCGCGACAACATCGTGGTCACCGCCGTGCCGGCCTGACCGGATCCCCGCTCCGGTTGCGGGCGCGGCGCCGGGGCGGGAGCGCACGCCTTCCGCCCCGGCCCCGCACGGCGTACTCCGGCCACCACCGGGTCCGGCGCCGGTCGTAGGCTGAACCGTGATGGCTTACCTGGATCACGCGGCGACCACTCCGATGCTCGACGAGGCACTGGAGGCGTACGTCGCCACCGCCCGCGAGGTCGGCAACGCGTCCTCACTGCACGCGGCGGGCCGCCGTGCCCGGCGGCGGGTGGAGGAGTCGCGGGAGCGGGTGGCCGCCGCGCTGGGCGCCCGGCCCTCCGAGGTCGTCTTCACCGGCGGCGGGACCGAGAGCGACAACCTCGCCGTGAAGGGCATCTTCTGGGCCCGCCGGTCCGCCGACCCCCGGCGGGACCGGGTGGTCTGCAGCGCCGTCGAGCACCACGCGGTGCTCGACGTGGTGGACTGGCTGGCCGACCACGAGGGTGCCGGCGTGGGCTGGCTCTCCGTCGACGCCGCCGGCCGGTTCAGCCCCGACGAGCTGCGTGCCGAGCTGGCCGCCCACGGCGACCGGGTCGCCGTGGTGACCGCGATGTGGGCCAACAACGAGGTCGGCACCGTGCAGCCGGTCGCCGAGCTGGCCGCGGTCGCTGCCGAGCACGGGGTGCCCTTCCACACCGACGCGATCCAGGCGGTCGGGCAGGTGCCGGTCGACTTCTCCGTCGGCGGGGTCGCCGCGCTGACCGTGACCGGGCACAAGCTCGGCGGGCCGACCGGGGTGGGCGCCCTGCTGCTCGCCCGCGACGTGTCGGCCACCCCGCTGCTGCACGGCGGCGGCCAGGAGCGCGACGTGCGCTCCGGCACCCTCGACACGGCCGGCATCGTCGCCTTCGCGGTCGCCGTGGAGGCGGCGGTCAAGGGCCAGCAGGAGTACGCGGCCCGGGTCGCCGCGCTCCGCGACGACCTGGTCGAGCGGGTCCGGCACGCGGTGCCCGAGGTCGTCTTCAACGGCGACCCGACCGGCCGGCTGCCGGGCAACGCGCACTTCTCCTTCCCCGGTTGCGAGGGCGACGCCCTGCTGCTCCTGCTGGACGCCCAGGGCATCGCCTGTTCGACCGGTTCCGCCTGCTCCGCCGGGGTGGCCCAGCCCTCACACGTGCTGCTCGCCATGGGCGCCGACGACGACCGCGCCCGCTCCTCGCTGCGCTTCACCCTCGGCCACACCAGCACCCCCGCCGACGTCGACGCCCTCATCGCCGCCCTCCCGGCCGCCGTCGAGCGCGCCCGCCGCGCCGCCGCCCTCCGCACCCCCCGCTGACCCTCCTTCCCCTCCCGCGCCCGCCCCACCCGTGGGCCGATCATGCAGTTGTGGCGACCGAACCGTGACCTTTCGCGGCATTCGCCCACCACCACAACTC
>NZ_JAVRFL010000049.1:0-44195 GCF_031845925.1 Micromonospora reichwaldensis
GTCATGGCGGAGGGGAAACGCCCGGTTACATTCCGAACCCGGAAGCTAAGCCCTCCAGCGCCGATGGTACTGCACTCGGGAGGGTGTGGGAGAGTAGGACACCGCCGGACAATCGTTCAGTTCAGGGCCACCCCGTATGGGGTGGCCCTGAACTGCTTTCCGGACCTTTTCGCGGCTCACGAGCAGCGGAGCAGTCGCGCTCCGCCGCCGGGAAGCCCGCCAACGCCCCATTTATCAGAGCAGCTCCCCGAGGGGTGCACCCGACTCACGGCGGCACGCTCTCAGCGAGACACGACCCACGGTGAGAGCCCCGGCACCCGGTGGCGGCCGTCCAGGTTCGCCCCGACCCATTTCGCCCTGACCGCGCGGCCTGAGGGCTGACCGGTGACCTGCTCACGGCCTTTGGCGGTCGCTGGCCGATCGGCGCGCGATGGCCGCGGTCGTCGCTGGGGTGGGAGCAGTGGGAACGGCTAGCGTCGGCACCAGAGCCAGCACCAGAGCCAGCGCCAGCACCAGAGCCAGCGCCAGCGGCGGCGGCTGACTCGGCCCGGCACGGCCTCGCGTCGGCACCGCTGGCGCGGGCGGGGCGCGGGCGCAGGCGTAGGGACGATGTTCGGCACCTACGAGGGCCGTGACGCGGTGCGCGTACCACAGAGAAGCCCCGCCGGCGACGTGGCCGGCGGGGCTTCTCCGAGCGGGAGTCAGGCGGCCGTCAGGACGGCTCGCGACCGCAGATGAAGCGCGGCTCGGCGGAGTAGCGCCAGGAGAACTTCTCCCGCTTCACGACCTTGCCGTCCTTCTTGAACACCCGGTAGGCGTCCTGGGTGAAGCCCTGGCTGCCGCCGGCCGGGATGCAGGTGGGACCGGGCTCCAGGTAGACCGTCTTCGGCTGGGTGATGTTGCGGCGCGGGGTGTACTCGGTCTTCACGCTGTCCCAGATCTTGGTGCTCCAGATCGACACGGTGATCGAACTCGACGTGTAGGAGGTGTCGATGAGCACGCCGTGCTCGGTGTTGTTGCGGAACCTGAAGTCCAGGTCCGGCCAGAAGATGGTCGACTCGATGACCGCCGGGTAGCGGCTGAACCAGTACGAGTGCGGCTTGTGCTCGACGTCCTCCAGCCCGGCGTAGTACGTCGCGTTGAACAGCGTCGTGGTGAACTGCGAGGTGCCGCCGCCCACCCCCGGGACCAGCTTGCCGTCGAGGATGACCGGGGCGTCCCGGTAGCCCTGGGCGTAGCCGCGCTCGCCGGTGTGCCCGTTGAGCGAGAACGTCTCGCCGGGCAGCACCACCGTGCCGTCCACGTCCTTCGCGATCGTGACGATGTTCTGGCTGCGCGGCGAGGAGAGCCCGCCGGTGAACCGCGTGGTGAAGGTGGAGACCCGCTCCTTGATGCCCAACCCGGCCAGCTTCGCCGCGGTCAGCTCCGGCTCCGCCGGCTTCAGCTCGCCGGTGACCTTCCGGTCGTCCGCCTCCGGCAGGACGGCGAGCAGGTCGCGGCCCAGGGCCGCGCTGTCGAGCTGCTGCCCGGGCTTGCCGTCGACGACCTTCGGCTTGCCGCCGGAGATGGTCATCCGGGCGTCCCTCGGCGGCACCTCGATCGTGGCCAGGTCGTCGCCGAGCGCGGCCCGCAGCCGCTTCACGTCGACCTGCGGGGTCAGCTTGCCGGCCTTGTCGGCCGTGAACCGGAGGCTCCTCGCGATCGCCTTCGGCGGGATCTGCACCGAGCCCTTGCCGGTGGTCAGCGTGACCGGGGCGGCGACGGCCGGCTTCGCCAGTTCGGCGACCAGCCGGTCCACCTCCTCGGCGGTGGTCGCCGGGTGGGTCTCGACCAGTGGCACGGTCACCGGCTGGCCGGCGAGCCAGCCCTCCCGCACCACCTGCGCGGAGCGTTCCGGATCGAGGGCGAGGCTCGGCTTCGGGTGCACCGCCTTCGGCGTGGTGCCCTTCCAGGTGATCGCCGGCATGGTCATCTTCCGGCCCTGGTCGCCCACGACCTTCTCGAGGGCGGCGTCGAGCCGGGCGGCGTCCACGGTCACCACCGGCTGCACCGCCCGGGACCCCACGAGCCGGTCGACGGCGTGCGCGTCGGCCTCGGCCGCCGCCGCCACGGTGGCGTCGACGTCGACCGCTAGGCCGACGGTGGCCGGGTCGATCGTGGCGGTCCGCTCGCCGACGCGTACCGACAGCGGGGCGTTGAGCGCGGCGGCGCGGCGTTCGAGCTCCGTCCGCAGCTCCCGGGCGGCGTCCGCGCGGCTCCGGCCGCCCAGCTCCGCGCCGAGCACCGTCGTCCCGCGCGGCACGTCACCGGCGTACGCGTAGGCGCCCGCCCCCGCCACGGAGGCCAGCACCGCCGTGGCGGCCCCGGCGGCCAGCAGCAGGCGGATCCGGCGGGACCGTGACCCGCCCGGCCTGCCTGCCGGCGCGACCGGCTCCGGCTCGTCACCGGGCCAGGTCACAGCCTTGACCTGCACGGTGGGCCGGTCGTCGGCGGGTGGAGTCTTCTCGCCGTACAGCGTCACGGTCACCTCGATCGGACGTACCACAACGGGGGAGCGCGCCTCCGCCCGGAAGCACCTACGGTAACCGGCGCCCCGGCGGGCCGGGAGCCAGCGCCCCACCCTTCGCGTCGCGGCGTGTCGCCCGGCGTGTCGGAGGCACCGGCCGGTCGTCGGGCCGGGCGGCCGGCATGGCACGGTAGGGAACATGGGAGCGGACGAGGCGGTCCTGGCGTACGGGGGCGGTTGGCTGGACCGGGCGGGGGAACTGCGTACCGACCCGGAGCGGCTCGCCGCCCTGCTGGCGGACCCGGCGAGCACCCTGCTGCCGCTCTGGCGGGACCGCTGCCTGGTCGCGGGGGACGTGCCGGTGCGGCTGACCGGGGAACGGGCGGCCAAGGCGCTCACCGTCGCCGACGAGACCGTCTTCCTGGGCATGGACGAGGGCGCGGCCGTCTTCGCCGTCGACCTCTCCGGGCTGCCCGAGGCCGCCGCCGTCGAGGTGGCGGAGGCGGGCGCCGCCGTGGACGTCCGGGCGCTGGTCGGCCGGCTCGACCCGGCCGGGGCGGCCGTCCAGGCGTACGCGCGGGGGCTGCTGCACTGGCACCGGCAGCAGCGCTTCTGCGGCACGTGCGGGGCGTCGACCGTCGCCCGGGGCGGCGGACACGTCCGGTCGTGCGCGCGGGCGGACTGCGGCCGGCTCCTCTTCCCCCGGATCGAGCCGGCCGTCATCGTGCTGATCGAGGCGCCCGGCGCCCCCGACCGTTGCCTGCTGGCCCGGCACGCGGGCGCGCCCGAGGGCGCGTACTCGACGCTCGCCGGCTTCGTCGAGGTGGGCGAGAGCCTGGAGGACGCCGTCCGGCGGGAGATGGCGGAGGAGGCCGGGGTGACGGTGACCGACCTGGCGTACGTGGGATCGCAGGCGTGGCCGTTCCCGGCCGGCCTGATGGTCGGCTTCCGGGCCACCGCCGCGTCCGAGGAGGTGCGGGTGGACGGCGAGGAGCTGCTGGAGGCGCGCTGGTTCACCCGGGACGAGCTGCGCCGGCGGGCGGCCGCCGGACGGCCGCTGGGCCGCGCCGACTCCATCGACCACCACCTGCTGCACTCCTGGCTGGCGGCCGGGGCCTGACCGGGCCAGCTCCTCCAGCGCGCCGTGGTCACCGCCGGTGTTTCAGCGGACGAGCACGGCGATCGGCGCGGACGGCGTGCCGGTGTCGATGCCGTCGGTGGCGGCGACCCGGAACTCGTAGCGGTGCCCGCGGACCAGCAGCACGGCGGTGAAGTCCGTCCCGCCCACCGGCACCGGGTCCGTCCGCCATTCCCCGCCGGCCGTGACGTCGCGGACCTGGACGCGGTAGGCGAGGCCCGGCCCCGCCGGACGCCAGCTCAGTCGGGCCTCGCCGTTGCCGGCCGACGTCGCCGCCAGCCCGGCCGGCGTGGGCAGCCGAGGGACGGCCCGGACCGGCCTGCTCTGCCGCCCGGCACCGGCCTGGTTGGCCGCGGCGACCACGAACTCGTACTCGTGTCCGTTGCGCAGTTGGCGGATGGTGGCCCTGGTGCCCTGCACGGGCACCTCCTCCTCGGTGAACTCCCGCTCCCCGGCGGTGAGGTCCCGCCGGTAGACGCGGTGCCACCCGCCGGGACTGGCCGACCGCCAGGTCAGCTCCACCTCGCCCGTGCCGACCTCCGTCACCCGCAGGTCGGTCGGCACCACCTTCGGCGCGCTGAAGGTCGCCCTGGCCCGCACCGGCGGGGAGAGCGGTCCCTCGCGGTCGCGGTCCACCGCGCTGACGGTGAACTCGTACTCGTGGCCGTGCTCAAGGTGGCGGGCGAGGTGGCTCGGCCGGCTCTCGAGTGCGGGTGGGCCGGGTCGGCTCTGGCCCGCCGTCAGGTCGCGCCGGTAGACCCGGTAGGAGACGCCGGGACCGAGGTTGGCCCAGTCCAGCCGGATGTCGCCGTCCGGCTGGGCCTGTGCGGTCAGCCGGGCCGGCGCGGCCGGCGGGCTGACCGACGCGGTGGCCCGGACGGGCGTCGAGGGCGGGCTGTCCCCGCCGCCGCCGACCGCCA
Organism: Micromonospora reichwaldensis; assembly: GCF_031845925.1. Classification (NCBI taxonomy): domain Bacteria; kingdom Bacillati; phylum Actinomycetota; class Actinomycetes; order Micromonosporales; family Micromonosporaceae; genus Micromonospora; species Micromonospora reichwaldensis. The sequence goes on from NZ_JAVRFL010000049.1 coordinate 4,565, forward strand.
CGAGGGTGAACTCGTACGTCCGGGCGTGCCACAGCGAGCCGACGGTGGCGCTGGTGCCGGTGAACGTGCCGACGAGGGCCGGTTCCCGCTGCCCCGCCGTGACGTCGCGCCGGTAGAGCCGGAACACCTGGACGAACGGGATCGGCTCCCAGTGCACCGCGACGTCCCCGGTGCGGCCGGCCTCGGCCCGCACCCCGCTCGGCGGCGGTGGCGGCGGCACGGTGGCGGTCATCCGCGCCACCGGCGAGGGAGGGCCCTCGCCCCGCCGACCGACGGCGGTCACCCGGAACTCGTACTCGTGGCCGTTGACCAGGAAGTCGGCCGAGGAGCGGGGCTCGGCGGACGGCTCGCCGATCCGCACGAAGTGGGTCTGCCCGGCGGTCACGTTCCGGCGGTGCACCAGGTAGCGCAGCTCGTCATCGACCGGGACGGGCCGCCACCGCAGCTCGGCGTTGCCCGCGCCCCGCGCTTCGGCCGTGAGTGCCGCCGGCGCCGGCGGCACGTCGGCCCGGTCCGGCCGGGGGCGGGGCCAGTCGACCTCGACGAAGCGCGGCCGGTAGAGGCCGGCGTCGGCGTACGTCACGGCGTCGTCGACGTTGTTGACGTTGTAGGAGATCAGCAGTTTGCCCGGACGGGCCAGGTCGGGGTGCAGGTCGGCGTCGTAGACGAGATGCCCGGCGTCGGTCTCGGGCGCGCGGTGCAGGTAGTCCGGCCCTTCGAACGGACCCGTCGGCCCACCCGCCGTGTACGCCACCACGTCGGCGCTGAACACCAGGTTGTTCTCGTGGGTCACGAGCACGTACCGGTCGCCGACCCGCTGCACCCCGTACGACGTGCCGACCCCGCTGAGGATGCGGGCGGACCGGTCCGCCGTGGGCGCCCAGCCGGTGCCCGTCCAGAACTCCCACGGGCCGTTCAGGTCGGTCCCGGCGACCCGGGCGAGATGCGCGAACTTCGTCTCGCCGCTCGCCTCGGTGCCGTAGATCAGGGTGTGTCCGCCATCGCGGAGCAGGCTGGAGCCCCACGAGATGCGCTCTCCCAGCGGCAGCGGCCGGACCGCGACGGGTGTCATGCCGGGCAGCGCGAAGGTCGCCAGCGAGGTGCCCAGCAGGACGTGGTCCAGCGGGCCGTCGCCCGTCCGGCGGTAGCGGTTGACCAGCATCTGGAGGGTCTCGCCGACGACCTGGGCGTCGCCGATCCAGTAGAACTGGTCGGCGGCCGGCGGCGGCACGAGCGAGGCGGGGTCCTCGGCGGTGCCGCCGTGCACCGTCTCGCGCAGTTCGTCGCCCTGCTGCACCACGGCGGAGTTGTTGATGAACGACGCGGTACGGGGGCGGGAACCGTCCGGGCCCACGGGGCCGAGGAACGTGTCGGAGAAGAGCCAGAGGAGCCGGCCGTCGGGGAGCCGGACCGAGGCCGTCCGGTCGGCGCCGTTCCACCGGCCGGAGGTGTCGCCGTAACGCTCGAAGAGGGCGGTGAGCCGGTCGGCCGACATGCCGCCCTCGGCCCGCGCCCGGCCCGGTACGCCGGCCGTCAGGGAGAGCACCAGCGCGGTGGCGTACAGAACGAGCAACCAGCGGGCATGGGTGCGGGCCTTCCCTGGACCGGACCCGGTCGTGGCCGTGCTGACGCTCACCAGAAACCCCCGTCTCCTGGTTATCCGTCCCGCACTGTGACATGTCCTTCCGCTTGGGTGGTAGTGGCCGTACGGGTGCGTTTCGGCCTGCTGCCCCGTTCCTGGGCCAATGTCAGGAATCCGGTGACGACGGCCGTGACCGCCGCCGTCGCCAGGGCCGCCCCGGCGATCCCGGCGACGGTCCGTGGCACGACGGTTGCGACGGCGACCACGAAGATCACCGTGGACGCCCACAGCGGAGCGGCGGGCCACCGGACCGACGCCGCGACCCGGGCGTTGACCAGGATGAACACGACCGCGTACAGGGCGCCGGTGGCGGCGAAGACCGGGGCGTAACGGCCGGCCGCGGCGTAGTCGGGGCCGCCGGCCAGGCGGAAGGCCAGCCCGCCCGCGAGCGCCGAACCGAGCACCAGCACCGCCCCGGCACCGGCGACCAGGGCCAGCGCCGCGAACAGGGCCCGCCGGTCCCCCTTGGCCAGGCGGGGCAGCACGATCACGGTCACCACCTGCGGCGCCCACAGCGCCCCCTTGGTCAGCACGGTGCCGACGGCGTAGGTGCCGGAGACGTCCGGCGGCAGGAAGCGGCGGGCGAGCAGGATGTCGGCGTAGGAGACCACCAGCATCGCCAGGGTGGCGCCGCTGGCGGTGAGCACGGTCCGGGTGGCGAGGGAAGGCACGGCCGGGTCGATGCCGGCGTCCCGGTTGAGGCGTACCAGCAGGGCCAGCACCAGGACCGAGGTGAGCGCGCCGGCCAGCAGCGACCCGGTGAGCCCGCCGCCGAGCGAGAGCCCGGCGACCATGCCCCCGTAGCGGCCGGCGCCGAGCAGCGCCATGCCGCCGGCGAGCCGCAGGAACCGCTGGTCGCCCTGCAACTCGCCGAGCCAGCGGCCGGCTGCCACGACCGCCACGGTCAGCACGCCGAGCAGCAGCACCGCCGGGGCGGTCAGCCGCAGCTGGACGGCGGCCACCGGCAGCGTCAGGGCGAGCAGCGCGGCGGTGACGAGCACCGTGAGCAGGGTCGGTCGGGCGGTGGCGGCGCGACCGTGCCGGGCCCGGTGCACGGCGACCGCGATCTGGAGCCCGGTGCTGGCCACGCCACCGATCGCACCCAGCGCCAGGAGCGTGGCCAGCGCGCTCAGCTCCGCCGGACCGAGGTGCCGCGCGCCGAGGACGGGCACCACGTAGGCCAGCCCGTTGACGAACACGCCGGCGAGCGTCACCGCGACGCCAGCGGTGCCGAGCCCGGTCGCCCGGCCGGGCTTTTCCGAATCCGTACCCATCAACCGTCCCGTGTCGCCGGCACTCCCGGCTGTGCAACGGGCGCGCGTACAGTGGCGCCACGCCGGTGCCACGCCCGGTCAGCGTAATGAGGAGGTCAACCCTGCGGGAGAGGTCGATGCTCGTCGGGCTCGGGCTGGCCGTCACCCTGCTGGTGCTGGCTCCGCTGGCGGCACCCGGTTACGTGCTCAGCTACGACATGGTCTTCGTGCCGCACCAGCCGTGGCGCGCCGAACTCGTCGCCCCGTCCGACTCGCTGCCACGGGCGGTGCCGCTGGACGCCCTGGTGTCGCTGGCGAGCCAGGCGGTGCCCGGGTGGCTGGTGCAGCGGCTGGCGCTGGTCGCGGTGCTGCTGCTCGCCACCGTCGGCGCCGGGTTGCTCGTGCCGGCCCGGCACCCGGTCACCCGGCTGGTGGCCGCCGTCGGATACGCGTGGACGCCCTACCTGGCGGAGCGGCTGCTGATCGGGCACTGGGGCCTGCTCCTGGCGTACGCGTCGCTGCCCTGGCTGGTGCTGGCGGTGATCCGGCTGCGGGCCGGTGGACGGCGGGCGCTGCCGCTGCTGGTGCTGGCGGCCGCCCTCGCCGCGGTGACCCCGACCGGCGGCCTCATCGCCCTGGCGGCCACCGTCGTGCTGGTGCCGCGGCGCGGCGGGGGCCGGGTCGGCGCGATCGCGATCGCGGTGGTGCTGCTGCTGAACGCCCCCTGGCTGGTGGCTGCCGCCCTGACCAGGGCGGACGCCCGGAGCGACCCCGACGGGGTGGCGGCGTTCGCGGCGCGGGCGGAGAACTGGAGCGGAGCGCTCGGAGCCCTGGCCGGCACGGGTGGGATCTGGAACGCGCAGACCACGCCGGTGAGCCGGTCGTCCCCGCTGGCGCCGCTGGCCACCGCCGTCGTGCTGGCCCTGGCGGTCCTCGGCTACCGGGCGCTGCGCCACCGGTGGCCGGACGGGTTCTGCGACCGGCTGGCCGTGCTGGCGGCCGGCGGGTTCCTGCTCGCCGCCCTGGGCGTGCTGCCCGGCCTGGGCGCGTCGCTGGAGTGGCTGGTGGCCACGGTGCCGGGAGCCGGGGTGCTGCGCGACGGGCAGAAGTTCCTCGTCCCGTACGCCCTGCTGGTGGCCGTGGGGTTCGCGCTCGGCGCGGAACGGCTGGCCGGGGCGGCTGGCCGGGTCGGGCGGGCCGGCGCGGGCGCGGTGCTGGCCGGGGCGCTGGCGCTGCCGGTGGTGGTCCTGCCGGACCTGGCGTTCGGCGCGGCCGGCCGGCTGCGGCCGGTGGCCTATCCGGCGGACTGGGACGCCGTCGCCGCCCGCCTCGACGGCCAGCCGGGCGAGGTGCTCTCGTTGCCGCTGGGCTCCTACCGGGCGTATCCCTGGAACGGCGGCCGGACGGCGCTCGACCCGCTGCCCCGCTACGTCGACGCCGAGGTCCTCGTCGACGACACGCTCTGGGTGGGCACGAGCGAGGTGAGCGGGGAGAACCGGCGCGTCGCGCACGTGCGGCGGGTGCTCGACTCCGGTGCCCCGGTGCGGGCCACCGGGGTGCGCTGGGTGGTGGTGCAACGGGTGGCCGGCGGGCAGCGGACGGACCCGGCGACGCTGGTCGGGCTCCGCGAGGTGTACGCGGGCGAGGACCTGACCCTGTACGAGAACCCGGCCGCACGCGGCCCCGGCACGCGGTGAGCTGCCGAGGATTCCCCCTGCCAGGCCGGAATCGATCGTCCTCGCGGCCCTCCCCACCGACGCTACTTGGTGGTAACGTCCCGCGCACGCAGCTCACGAGGAGGAAGTCAGCACCATGCGCAGTGCTCTCTCGTTGGTTCTCGCCGGAGTGATCGCGGTCGCTCTCGGCGTCTTCGGGTCGGTGGCGCTGGCCACCACCCTCACCGGCACCTCGTCGTCCGAGGCCGCCAAGGCCGAGCAGGCCGCGCGGACCAGCTCGGACGGCGGTGGCGGCGGCGCCAACAAGCCGCTGGTCTACGGCACGAGGTAGGACGGCTCCACCGGTTCCATCTGCTCCGCCGGCACCACGCTCCGAACGTTCGCGGCCCTCGTCACGAGGGCCGCGAATTTTTCGCCCGAGATCGGCCAGGTGAAGCGGGCAGCGTGCGCCCGCGCCGCCGTGCCCATCGCGGTGCGCCGAGCGTCGTCGGTCAGCAGCAGCCGCACCTTGGCGACGAAGTCGTCGACACCGTCGGCGAGCAGGCCGGTCTCGCCGTCGACGAGCGCCTCCTCGACTCCGCCGGCACCGCGGAACGCCACCGTCGGCGTACCGACCGCCCCGGCCTCCACGATGGTCAGCCCCCAGCCCTCCTTGAGCGAGGGGGTGAGCGCGACCCAGGCGGTGGCCAGCAGCTCCCGCTTCTCGGCGTCACTGATGAAGCCGGTGAACCGGACCCGGTCGGTGACGCCCAGCTCCTCGGCGAGCTGGCGCAGCTGCGGCTCCCACCAGCCCTGGCCGGCGACCACGAGGGTGAGCCCGGGCAGCTCGCCGGTGAGCCCGGCAACCGCGTGCAGGGCCAGCTCGACCTGCTTGTGCGGCACCAGCCGGCCGAGCACCACCAGGGACGGCTGCGGGGTGCGCGGCACCGGCCCCACCGTCATGTCGGGGGTGCCGTTGTGCACGATGGCGATCCGGGACGGGTCGATGCCGAGGGTGGCCAGTTCCCGCCGGGTGGCCGCCGAGACGGTCACGTACTGGCAGTGGCGGTAGACGCGGGGGGCGAGCCAGGACTCGACCCACCAGCCGAAGCCGGCCAGCCAGCGGCCCAGCACCACCGGCCACTGCTCACGGTGCACGTGGTGCACCAGTGCGATGACCGGCCGGCGGGCGTACAGGGCGGACAGGAAGGGCAGGCCGTTGCCGACGTCCACGATCAGATCGGGGCGACCGCCCCGGCGCCGGGTCAGCGGCCCGAGGCCCAGGGCGCCGGCCAGGTAGACGAGCGCGGCGCGCAGGTAGACGGTGTGCCGCCCGCCGCGCCGCAGCACGCGTACGCCGGCGGCGGTGATCTCCTCGGCGGGGCCGGCGGAGTGGGTGGCGCAGAGCAGGGTGGCCCGGTGGCCCCGGCGTACGAGTTCACCGGCGATCCGCTCGACGTACACCTCAGAACCGCCGCCCTCCGGGTTCCGGGTGTCGCGCCAGTTGAGGAAAAGTACGTGCCGGGTGGCGGCAGGCGGTGCTTCCACACTTACTCCTACTGCCGAGTAGTCTTCGCGTCGCGTCACACTATGGGCTTCGTCACGGCCCCCGCAATGCCCGATCGGAGGCGAAATGCAGCAGGCGCCGGCCCGCCCGGAGCTGACCGACCGACCGGACGCCACATCGAGAAGGGTGTGGCGTCTACGCTTGGTCGCGGTCTGTCTCGGTTTGTCGGCCCTGGCGTTCCTCCAGGATCCGGGCATGATCGCCATCGACACCAAGGTGGACCTGGCGGTCGATCCAGCCGGATGGCTGAGCCGCGCCCTGCACGTCTGGGACCCGGACGGAACCTTCGGCCAGCTTCAGAATCAGGCGTACGGCTACCTCTGGCCGATGGGCCCGTTCTTCCTGCTCGGCGAGGTGCTCGACATCCCGGCCTGGGTGGTGCAACGGCTCTGGTGGGCGCTGGTCATGACGGTGGCCTGCACCGGCGTGGTCCGGCTGGCCGAGCGGCTGCACATCGGCACGCCGGCCGCCCGCCTGCTCGCCGGGGTGGCCTTCGCGCTCTCCCCCCGGCTGGTCACCGAGCTGGGCCCGATCTCGGTGGAGGCCTGGCCGAGCGCCCTCGCACCCTGGGTGCTGGTGCCCCTGGTGGGGCTGGCCCGAGGCGGCTCCGTACGCCGGGCGGTGACCCTGTCCGCACTGGTCGTGGCGTGCGCCGGCGGCGTCAACGCGACGGCGGTGCTGGCCGTCGTGCCGCTCGCCGGTCTGTGGCTGGTCGGCCTGCACCCGTTCCGGCTGCGGATCCGGGCGCTCGTCGCCTGGGGGCTGGCGGTGGGTGCCGCCACCGCCTGGTGGCTGGTGCCCCTGCTGCTGCTGGGCCGGTACAGTCCGCCGTTCCTGGACTACATCGAGACGGCACCGGTCACCACGGCCCCCACCGACATGACCACCGTGCTGCGCGGCGCCTCGCACTGGCACGCGTACCTCAACGGCGCGTACGGACCGCCCTGGTCGGCCGGCTGGCGGCTGGCCACCGAGCAGCCGCTGGTGGTCGCCACCCTGGTGGTGGCCGGCCTCGGCCTCGCCGGCCTGGCCCGGCGCGGGATGCCGCACCGGCGCTTCCTGGTCACCGGCCTGCTGGTCGGGCTGGCCCTGGTCGGGCTCGGCCACGTCGGCGGGGTCGACGGGTTCGGCGCCCAGACGCAGCGGGACTTCCTCGACGCGGCCGGCGCGCCGCTGCGCAACGTGCACAAGTTCGACGTGGTGCTGCGGCTGCCGCTCATCCTCGGGCTCGCCCACCTGCTGGGGCTGGTGGCACGGGCGGCCCGCGCGGGCGACCGGCCCGACGTGAACCCGGGCCTGCCACGCCTGCTCCAGCCGGTGCGGCTGCGCGCCACGCTGGTCACCGGCACCGCCCTCGTCGCGGTCGCCGGGGTGGCCGCCCCGGCGCTGGCCGCCGGACTGCCCGCGCAGGGCAGCTTCCGGGAGGTGCCCGGCTACTGGCACCAGGCGACCTCCTGGCTGGACAGCAACCTCGGCGACGACCGGGTGCTGGTGGTGCCCGCCGCCCGCTTCCCCCGCTACCTGTGGGGCAGCCCGAGCGACGAGGTCACCCAACCTCTGTTGGAGAGCCCGTGGGCGGTACGCAGTTCGGTGCCGCTCACCCCGCCGGGCACGATCCGGCTGCTCGACGCCGTCGAGTCGGCGCTGGCCAACGGCGAGGGTTCCGCCGGGCTGGCCGACCTGCTCGCCCGCTCCGGCGTGCGGTACCTGCTGCTCCGCTCCGACCTCGACTACGGACGCTCGGGCGCCACCCAACCGGTGGTGGTCCGGCAGGCACTGCAACGCTCGCCCGGCATCCGCCCGGTGCGGGCCTTCGGACCGGAGGTCGGCGGCGGCCAGCTGCCCGGCAACTTCGTCGACCACGGGCTGGACGTGAAGGTCCGGGCCCTGGAGGTGTACGAGGTCGCCCAGCCGGTCAGCCCCGTCGTCGCGTACGACGCGAAGGGCCTGACCACCGTGGTGGGCGGGCCTGAGTCGCTGCTCCAGATCGCGGCGGCCGGCCGGCTCTCCGACGCCCCGACGGTGCTCGCCGGGGATCGGCCGGCGGGGCTGGCTGACGGCCCGGTGGTGCTCACCGACGGGATGCGCCGGCGCGAGGTCGCGTTCGGGCAGCCGCACGACAACGCCTCAGCGACCATGACGTCCGCCGACGAGGCGAGGCTCGGCGCGCCCGCCCGGGACTACCTGCCGCCGTGGGGCGAGGGCCAGGCGACCACCGTGCGCTACCTGGGCATCGGGTCGGTCACCGCGTCGAGTTCCTGGTCCGACGCACAGCCGCTGGTCGGCGGCCGGCCGGCGCACCAGCCGTACGCGGCGCTCGACGGCAGCCTCGCCACCGCCTGGCGCTCGGCGCCCGGGACGGTCACCACCGGGCAGTGGCTGGAGGTGGAGCTGACCGAGCCGCAGGTGGTCCGCGAGGTGGGCATCGTCTTCGACACCGGCGCCGACTCCCTGCCCACGAAGATCACCGTCAGCGCCGGCAATCAGCAGGCGGTGGTGGAGAACCCGGGCCAGAGCGTGCAGGTCACCGTGCCCGCCGGCTACCCGACCCGGCGGGTGCGGATCTCCATCAACGAGGTCTTCGACATCCGGGCCGGCTTCGGCGGCGTCGGCATCGCCGAGATCACCATCCCGGGCGTGCGGGCCGAGCGCACCCTGGCCGTGCCGGCGCCCCCGGCGACCGCCGCCCCGGCGACCGCCGCCCCGGCGACCGTGGTGCTCACCGCCGCCGCTGGCGCCGCGCCCTGCGTCTTCGACGAGGGCCGGCCGATCTGCGACGGCGGGCTCGTCCGGGAGTCCGAGGACGGCGACCGGATCGACCGGACGCTGAGCCTGCCGGTCGCCGCCGGCTACGACGTCGCGCTGCGGGTGCGCCCGCGTGCGGGCGGCGCGCTGAACGCGCTGCTCGACGGCGGCGGGGCGGCGGCTGTCGCGCGCGGGGTCACCCCGGTGGTCGCCGCCTCCAGCGTCGGCGTCTCCCACCCCGCGGCCCGGCCGGGCGCGGTGGTCGACGGCGACCCCGCGACGACCTGGTACGCCGCCGCCTCCGACCGGCAGCCGTGGCTGCGCCTGACCTGGCCGAAGGCCCGCCAGATCGCCGGGCTGAAGGTGACCCTGCCGCCCACCGCGGCGGCGGCCCGCCCGTGGCAGGCGACCGTGATCGGAGACGGCGGCATGCGCGGCGGCGTCTTCGACGAGGGCGGCAGCCTGGTCTTCGACCGGCCGCTGAAGACGGACGAGATCACCGTGCTGATCTCCGACGTGGTGCCGGCCAACACCTTCGACCCGTACCGGCGGCTGTCACAGAGCCTGCCGGTCGGCGTGGGCGAGCTGACCGTGCTGCCGGACGGACCGGTGCCCCGCAACGACCCGGAGGCGCGCGTCACGTTCCCCTGCGGCAGCGGGCCCACCGTCGAGGTCGGTGCGGTACGGCGCCGGACGGCGCTGGTGGCCAGCCGGCGGGAGCTGGCGGAGCTGCGCGAGGTGGACGCGCTCCTGTGCGGCGCCGGAGCGAAGGATCCGCTGCCGCTGGCCGGCGGAGAGATGCGGGTGGTGGCGGCGGCGAGCCGCCTGGCTACGCCCACCCGGCTCGTCCTGACGCCGCACGCCGTGGTCCCGGGGCCCACCGACGGCAGCGCGGCCGGCTCGGCGGGCGTCGCCGGCTCGGCGCGGGTGGCGGATGCCGTGCAGACCCCGGTCCGGGTGGACGGCTGGTCGGCCACCCGGCGGTCGCTGCACCTGGACGGGTACCCGGGCCAGCGGGTGCTGGCCCTGCGGGAGAACGCGAACGCCGGGTGGGAGGCCACCGCGGGCGGCGAGCGACTCACCCCGTTCGTGGTGGACGGCTGGCAGCAGGGCTGGCTGGTGCCGGCCGGGTTCTCCGGCGAGGTGCTGCTGCGGTTCGCCCCGGACGACGGGTACGCCCTGGCGCTGGGCGCCGGCGCGGTCGCGCTGGGCGGGGTCGCGCTGGCCGCCCTGCTCCCGAGCCGGGGCGTGCCCGTGCCGGCGGCGGGGCCGCCGCGTCGACGCCGGCACCGCCTGCTCGCCCTGCTGTTCGGCGGGACTGCGCTGCTGCTGGTCGGCGGCCTGGCCGCGGTCGCGGTGGCGCTGCTGGCGGCGGCCGGCGTGGTGGCCGGCCACGCGCTGACGCCGCACCTGCACCCACCGGACCGGCGCGGGCTGCGCCGGCTGTACCGGGCGGCCGGGCGCTGGCTGCCGGTGGCCTGCTTCGCGCTGGCCGGCTGGTACGCGGTGACCCGGGGTGGGCACACCGACGCGGCGCCTCAGTTGGCGGCGGTCGCCGCCGTGACGGTGCTCTGGTTCTCCCTCGTGCTCCCGCGCCGCCGCGGCCGGGGGGCGTTCCAGCGTTGGAAGGGGCGCTCGACGGCGTAGTAGCTGATGGCGGCGAGGACCAGCCCACCGGCGACGGTGAGCACGAAGATCTCGCCCGTGTCGCCGCTGAAGTTCGGGCGGTCGCCCACGATGTAGACCCCCTCCAGCACGAACGGGTGCCAGAGGAACAGCCCGTAGGACACCCGGCCGAGCCACCGGCCGACGGCGCCGCCGAGGACGGCCTTGGTGCGGGTGGCCGGCCCGAACGCCACCGGCAGCACCACCATGACCGCCACCAGGGCGTACAGCGCCATCTTCAGCCCGAACTCGGCGGCGGTGGGCTCGGCCAGGTCGCGGGGACCCACGATCGGCGTGGTGGCCACGGCCAGGGCGGCCAGCGCGACCGACCAGCAGGCCAGCGGCGCGGCGCCCAGGTCGTCCAGCCACCGCCAGCGGTGACCGGTGCCGGTGCGCAGCGACACGTGGACGGTCGCCAGCGCCATGCCGGCACCGAACCAGCCGGCGTACGAGGGCAGCCACATGGTGTGCAGGCCCAGGTCGAGCAGGCCTGATCCCATCAGGGCCACCCAGCCGGCGGTGATCGCCAGCCCCGCCGCCACGATGAGGACGGTGGACCGGCCGGGCCGCCAGCGCCGCCGCATCAGCAGCACGGCGAGCAGCGGCAGCAGCAGGTAGAAGGTCGCCTCGGTGGCGAGGCTCCAGGTCTGGCTCAGGCCGTGGCGCAACTGCCGGGGCTCGTAGATCTGGGTCAGCGTCAGGTGCCGCCACCAGTCGCCGGCGGAGGCCGGCTGATTCTGCGGCAGCACCAGCAGGCAGACCACCACGGTCAGCCAGTAGGCGGGCAGGATGCGGGTGGCGCGGCGCCACAGGTAGCGCCGGGCGGAGGGGGACCGCTGCCCGGTGGCAGACGAGTGGGCGTACGGGCGGAAGAGCAGGAAGCCGGAGAGCACGAAGAAGACGGCGACGCCCACGTCGAGGCGGGACAACCAGCTGCCCAGCCCCGAGTCGCCGGTGTTGGCACCGGTGGCGAACCCGACGTGGTGCCCGACGACGGCCAGCGCGCCGATCACCCGTACGGCGTCCAGCGCGGGCAGTCGGCGGAGGTCGTGATCCGGAGTTGGGGCAGACATCAACCGTCCAGAGGGTCGCGTGAATATGTAACCCGGGAGTAACCTGCGGCCAAGTTTAGGGACAGGACCGCTCGCCGGACACCGGCTGACTGTCTTTGTTAGGAGGATCAGTGAAGGCTCGTCTGGGCGCCGTGCTGTTCGGGATAGGCGTCTTGTGTCTTGTGCTCGCCGCGGGGGCGGCGTTCTTCGTGGCACCGACGGTGACGAAACTGCCGTACGACCTCAAGCTGTGCAACGCGGAGAACAAGCCGGAGGGATGCTTGAAGTCGAGCGTCGCGGTGGCGGAGAACGCCAAGTTCGTGCAGCTCAAGAAGGGTATTCCGCCGACGCTGCGGACCGGCACGCTGGAGGCCACCACCGAGGTGGCGCCGCAGGCGGGCACCACCGAGTCGGCGATGACCGGCGACCTGGAGGGCAAGGCGGTCGTCTGGGGCGCGTACGGCACGGTCAAGTGGGTCCAGACCGGCGAGGTGATCAGCCAGTACTCCGCGGAGCTGGCCCTGGACCGGCGCACCGCCGCGGCGGTCGGCTGGGACAAGCAGTTCCTCCAGGCCGACGGCCCGGAGGGGCCGAGCGAGGTCACCTTCGGCGGGCAGACCTACAAGTTCCCGTTCCACACCGAGCGCAAGGACTACGAGTACTTCGATCGTGACCTGCGCAAGGCGCTGCCGATCCGGTTCGACGGCACCGAGAAGATCAACGGCACGGAGGCGTACCGGTTCCAGCAGGTCATCGAGGAGACCGACCTGGGCATGGCGGCCGACCGGGTCGGCGCCCTGCTCGGGCCGCTCGCGCCGGGAGCGACCAGCGGCAAGGTCATGTACAGCAACACCCGCACCATCTGGGTCGAGCCGGTCAGCGGCAACTTCGTCAAGGTCCGTGAGCAGCAGAAGAAGACGCTGGTACCGGACCAGGGCTCGCCCGTCGCGCTGCTGGACGCGGACTTCGTCTACACCGACCAGACCATCGCGAACAGCGTCGAGTCGGCCGGGAAGAACCGGGACAAGTTGCAGCTGATCGGGCGGACCATTCCGCTCGTGCTGACGGTCGTCGGCGCTCTTGCGCTGATCATCGGGCTCTGGCTGGTGCTGGCCGGACGTCGGGCCACCGCCGCCGCGCGGCACCGCGCCGCCGACGACGCCGACGCCGCCACGGCGCCCGCGCCGCGGACATCGTCCGAGCAGGTGACCTCCGGGGCGTCCGTGCGCGACGGCGAGGCCGGGCACCGGTAGCGGATGGTCGGCCGGCGTCCAGGTGTGGGCGTCGATCACCGGCAGCAGTTGACAGGCCGCCACCGTCGTCCCCGTCCGGGGGCGACCGTGGCGGCCTGTCGCGCAGGCGGGGCCTCGTCGTTACTGAACCGTAACCTGCTTCCCTGCTCGTCACGCACGGTTGCGTCCCAAGGGTGACGCGCCCGGTTTGCGGGATAATCATTGATCAATGTTGATGGAGTCAGGGGTTCGGGCGCGCTGGCTCGCTACTCCACGTGACCCTGGCTGCGGCGGTCGGCGACCCGGGCCTTGTGGCCTGCTCCTTCGCGCGGCATCATCGTCCCAGTTCCTACTCGCCGGTAACTGTGACGACCCGTGCGGGGCCGTCGCCGGTCGACCGGCGACCCGCGCGACATCCCTGAGGGGAGGAACCGTGCAGGACCGGTTCGACGACCAGGGCCGCCACCGGTGGCGGCGCTTCGCCGCGCTGCTGTCCGGCGTACGACGCACCTCCGTGACGGTCTCGGGCATCCGCAGCGCCACGCTCTTCTGACCTGAATTCCGGGACCGCGGCGGTCGTGCTCCGCGGGCCCGTTCCAGTTCCGTCCCCTCTGGCCCGCCAGGAGGCGTACGTGACGACCGACGATCCGCTGCCCGCGTGGCCCGGCCGGTTCCGCGAGGCGTGGCACGGCTTGCGCCGCTGGCGGCGGGTGCGACCGTTCCGGGGCGGCCTGCTGACCGTTCTGGAGATCTTCGGTACCACTCAGAGGTCGCTCGGCAGCCCCACCTTGTCCGCCGTGCCGTTGCCCGCCGAGCCAACGTCGGCGGAGGCTGCTGGGCCCGTCGAGCCGGTGCGGGCGGACGCCGAACTCGTGTCCGCCGCCGTCGCCCCCGCCGTGCCTACCGTCGCCGTGCCGGCCGGCACGAGGCCTGCCAATGCCATGCCGGCGGCCGAGTCGATGCAGTGCGACGCCAGGCCGCGCGACCTCCGCCCGTACGTGGTGCTGCCGGTGCTGCTCGGCCTTGCCGCCGCCATGGCGCTCGCCGCAACCGGCCCCACGCCGGTGCGCGCCGTGGCGCCGCCGACTCCCGCCTGCCCCACCACAGCTCCCGGACAGGGCGGAACGCAGCCGGCCCCGAGCGGCACACCGGGCGGAACGCGACCCGCGCCGAGCGGGACGCCGGGCGCGACGCCGGCCCCGAGCGGCACACCGGGCGGAACGCGACCCGCGCCGAGCGGCACGCCGGGCGCGTTGCCGGCCCCGGCCGGGACGCCGGGCGCGACGCCGTCCCCGACCGCCCCCGGCCCGTTCCCGTCGACGGGCGGCGGACGCGACGCCGCCCGCGACATCCTCGACGGCATCGGTGACCTCGTCGATCGCGGCCGGCACGACGAGGAGGTGGCCCGCCGGGCGACACCGTCGACCGCGCCGAGCGTCCGTCCCACGGCCGCGCCGAGCGTCCGTCCCACGGCCGCGCCGAGCGTCCGTCCCACGGCCACGGCCACAGGTCGGCCGGCGGCTCCCGGCCGGGGGTGCGCCCCGGCCAGCCCGAAGCCGAGCCGACCCGGGCAGGTGGTGGCGGGCAGACCGCTGCCCCGGATCGCCGCTGACCCTGGGCAGCCGGTGGTGGCGGCGGTCCCGTCGAAGCTCACCGGTTCCAAGGTGACCATGGACGGGCTGCGGTTCGAGGGCGTCGTCGACCTGCCCACCGCCGACGGCAGCCTGAAGGCGCTGAAGTTCACCATGGACCGCGCGGTCACCGACGATTTCCTGCTCCGTGCGCCCGCGCCGGGCGGCCGGACGATGCGGTTCGCCACGGACCGGCTGACGGTGCAGGGGGACGTCGCCTTCTACGCCACCCGGTTCGTCGGGCGGCTGGTCGGCGTCAGGATCACGCTGACCCCGGACCTGCCGTTCCCCGACGGCCTGCCGATCACGTCACCTGTTCCGATCACCTTCACCGAGCCGGCCATGGAACTGGCGTTCGTCAACAGCGACACGCTGACCGCCCGGCCGGCGTTGAAGCTGACCCTCTCCTGACCTCACTCCACCACCACCGACGGTGCGGGGCCGGTGTCCGCCGGCCCCGCACCGCCGACCTCAGAGGCGGGCGAGCGCCTTGCGCAGCGGGTCGAGCCCCAGCGAACCGAGGTCGAGCGCCTGCCGGTGGAACTCCTTCAGGTCGAAGTCGGCGCCCTTGCGGGCCTTCGCCTCGTCACGGGCCTGGATCCAGATCCGCTCGCCCACCTTGTAGGAGGGGGCCTGCCCCGGCCAGCCGAGGTAGCGGTTCAGCTCGAAACGCAGGTTCTCCTCCGGCACCCGGCAGTGCGCCCGCATGAACTCCCAGCCCAGCTCCGGCGTCCAGCGCTCGCCGGGGTGGAAGCCGAACGGGTTGCCCTTCGGGATCTCCAACTCCAGGTGCATGCCGATGTCGACGATCACCCGGGCGGCCCGGAACGCCTGGCCGTCGAGCATGCCGAGCTTGTCGCCCGGGTCCTCCAGGTAACCCAGCTCGTCCATCAGCCGCTCCGCGTAGAGCGCCCAGCCCTCGCCGTGCCCGGAGACCCAGCAGAGCAGCCGCTGCCACCGGTTGAGCAGCTCGGCCCGGACGGCGGTCTGGGCGACCTGGAGGTGGTGACCCGGCACGCCCTCGTGGAAGACGGTGGTCACCTCGCGCCAGGTGGAGAAGTCGGTGACGCCCTGCGGCACCGCCCACCACATCCGCCCCGGGCGGGAGAAGTCCTCGCTCGGGCCGGTGTAGTAGATCGCGCCGTCGCTGGTCGGGGCGAGGCAGCACTCGATGCGGCGTACCTGCTCCGGGATGTCGAAGTGGGTGCCGTGCAGGTCGCCGATGGCCTTGTCGGCGAGCGCCTGCATCCAGTCCCGGAACGCCTCCTTGCCCCGGATCGTCCGGGCCGGGTCGGCGTCCAGCGCCTCGACCGCCTCGTCGATGGTGGCGCCGGGGCCGACGATCCGGCCGGCCACCGCGCGCATGTCGGCCTCCAACCGGGCCAGTTCCTCGAACCCCCAGGCGTACGTCTCGTCGAGGTCGACCCTGGCGCCGAGGAAGTACTGCGAGGCCAGCTCGTAGCGCTCGCGACCCGCGGCCTGCTTCTCCCGACCGAGCGGGGCCAGCTCGGTGCGGAGGAACTGGCCGAACTCGGCCGTCGCCGCGGTGGCCGCCGCCGCGCCCCGACGCAGCTCGGCGCCGAGGGTGCCGTCGGCGCCCAGCCGCTCGACCAGCCCGTGGAAGAAGTTGTCGCCGTCCGGGTCGACCCAGATGTCGCACTGCTTGGCGACCTCGACGAGCTGGACCCGGGCGCTGACGTGGCCGGCGGCGGCCGCCTCGCGCAGCGTCGCCTTGTAGCCCTCCAGGGTGCTCGCGAAGCGGTTGAGCCGGGCCGCCACGTGGGCCTTGGCGTCGTCGCCCTCGGTCGGCATCAGGTCGAAGACCATGCGGACCTCGTGCAGGCCGCTGGAGATCACGTTGACCTCGCTGCTCGCCTCGCCGGCGTCGTAGCGGGCGAGGTCGAGGCCGAGCCGCTCCTGCATGGCATCCTTGGCGGTCCGCTCCGCCTCCGACTCCGGCTCGGTCACCTCCAGGTCGGCCAGCGTCCGCCGGATCAGCTCCGCGCGGGCCGTGTACCCGTCGGGCGACAGGTCGTCGAGCTGGTCGTCGTAGCCGGCGATGCCGACGTAGGTGGCGCCGATCGGGCTCAGCGGCGCCCACTCGGCCACGTAGCGGTTCGCGAGGTCATCGATTCGTCCCACGCTGCGACCCTACGTGAGGGCACCGTCAAGTTGTCGAACGCGTTCTGCGTGTTCAGGGCAGCAGGTCCGCAGGGTCGACGTCGATCGGGAACGGCAGGTCGGCCGAGAGCCGACCACCGCCGACCGCCCTGGCGACGGTGTCGTAACGCCGTACCTGCCGAGGGTGAAGAACTCGTCGGGCGGTTCCTGTGGTGGTCGACACGGCGTCCGAAAGTCGCGGGACTTCGTCGTACGGCTGCGGCAGAGTGTCAGGGGTGACAGTGGATTCCACTCCTGACCGGGCGGCGCTGCGGAGCTGGCTGCCCGGGTTCCTGGCGCTGGCCGCCATCTGGGGCTCCAGCTTCCTGTTCATCAAGATCGGCATCGGGGAGCTGCATCCACTGCACCTCACCCTCTACCGGGTCGCCGCCGGCGCGGTGACCCTGCTGCTGGTGCTCGCCGTGCTCCGCGACCGCCTGCCCGCCGAGCCCCGGGTGTGGGCGCACCTGACCGTGGCCGCCGCGTTCGGCGTCGCCGTGCCGTTCACCCTCTTCGGCTACGGCGAGCAGCGCGTCGAGTCGATGCTCGCGGGCATCTGGAACGCCACCACCCCGCTCATCGTGCTGCCGCTGGCCGTACTGGTGTTCCGCACCGAGCGGCTCACCACGCGCCGGGCGGTCGGGATGGCGCTGGGCTTCGCCGGGGTGCTGGTGGTGCTCGGGGTCTGGCAGGGGGTGGGCGGGGCGCACTTCACCGGGCAGCTCATGTGCCTGGGCGCGGCCGCCTGCTACGGGGTCGCCATCCCGTACCAGAAGAAGTTCGTCGCGGGCAGCGCGCACTCCGGGCTCTCGCTCTCGGCGGCGCAGCTCCTGGTCGCGACCGCCCAGCTCGCGGTCGTCGCGCCGTTGGTTGCCGGAGCGCCGCCCGCCCCGGCCGGTCTCTCGGCCGAGGTGCTCGCCAGCGTGCTCGCGCTCGGTGCGCTCGGCACCGGCCTCGCCTTCGTCATCAACCTGCGCAACATCCGGGTCGCCGGGGCGAGCACCGCCTCCACCGTGACCTACCTGGTGCCGGTGTTCGCGGTGCTGATCGGTGCCCTGGCCCTCGACGAGCGGCTCACCTGGCACCAGCCGGTGGGCGCGCTCATCGTGCTGTCCGGCGTCGCCGTCTCGCAGGGCCTGATCGGCCGCCGCCGGCCCGCGCCCGCTGGCCTCACCGAGCCGTCCGCGCCCGCCGGCGTGATCGAGTCGACCACGGCCGACGCCGCAGCCGTCGCGCAGGCCGCTGCCGTCGCCGCGCAGGCCGCTGCCGTCGCGCAGGCCGGCGTCGCCGCGCAGGCCGCGCCGTCCGTGCCGGCTGCCCGCCGCTGAGCGATCCCGCCCGTCGCCCGCCCGCCCGTCGCCCGCCCGTCGCCCGCCCGTCGCTCGTCGCCCGGCCGTCGCCCGCCCGCCCGTCGCCCGCCCGTCGCCCGCCCGTCGCCCGGCCTTCGCCCGTCGCCCGGCCGTCGCCCGGCCGCCCGTCGCCCGTCGCCGCCTGCCGCCCGGCGCCTCGGCGGACGGGTGGAACACCATGGGTGTCAACGCCCGCCTTTGACAGCCATGGTGTTCCACCCGTGAACGTGGCGGGACATGCCGTGGGCCGGCGACCTTCAGAAGCGGCGCGGCCCGTCGCCGCACGCGCCGCCGCTTCGCACCTGACCGGGCGCGGTCACCGCTCCGCCGCCCGTCAGTGACGGCCGGGGGCGCGCGCGTGGGGCTGGGGCGCGCGTGGGGCCGGGGCGCGTGTGGGGCCGGGGCTCGTGTGACGGCCGGGTGCGCGTGTGAAAGGCCGGGCCGCCTGTGAGGGCTGGGGCGCGTGTGGGGCCGGGGCGCTGTGAGGGCCGGGTCGCTTGTGAGGGCCGGGACGCGTGTGAAGGCGAGGCCCGTGTGGGGTCGGGCCGCCGGGGACGGCCGGGCCGCTTGTGATGGCCGCACCCGGCGACCACCGGAGTGATGCGGTCTCATGGACGGGGCAGCTCGACAGCGTCCGTGGTGCCATCCCCTTGGTCGCCGGCGGGTTGCCGGCGAGAGCCCGGCCCGCCAGGTCGAGCAGCCCGGTCGAGCAGCCAGGACCTCAGCGGGCGGAGCGGGCCCAGCCGACCAGCCGGTCGGCGTCCCAGGTGTTGACCACCCGGTCGGCGGGCACCCCGCACAGGGCGGCGCGCTCGCAGCCGAACCGCTGCCAGTCGAGCTGCCCGGGGGCGTGCGCGTCGGTGTTGACGGCGAAGTCGCAGCCCGCCTCCAGCGCCCGGCGGATCAGCCGCTTCGGCGGGTCCTGCCGCTCCGGCCGCGAGTTGATCTCGACGGCCACCCCGTGCTCGGCGCAGGCGGCGAAGACGGCGTCGGCGTCGAAGTCGCTCTCCGCCCGGGTACGCGGCCGGTGCGCCCGGTCGCCCGGCCCCTTCACCCCGGGGGGCCGGGACGACACCATCCGCCCGGTGCAGTGGCCGAGGATGTCCAGGTGCGGGTTGGCGATGGCGGTCAGCATCCGCCGGGTCATCTTCGCCCGGTCGTCGTTCAGGCCGCTGTGCACCGAGCCGACCACCACGTCGAGGCGGGCCAGCAGCTCCTCGTCCTGGTCGAGCGACCCGTCGGCGAGGATGTCCACCTCGATGCCGGTCAGGATCCGGAAGCCCTCCGGCAGCGCCTCGTTGACCTTCGCCACGTGGTCGAGTTGCCTGCGCAGCCGGTCGGCGGTCAGGCCCCGGGCCACCTTCAGTCGGGGCGAGTGGTCGGTCAGCACCACGTACTCGTGGCCCAGCTCGACCGCCGCGAGCGCCATCTCCTCGATGGGTGAGCCGCCGTCGGACCAGTCGGAGTGGGTGTGGCAGTCACCGCGCAGCGCGGTACGCAACGCGGTGGCCGCCTCGTCCAGGTCCGTGCCCTCGGTGGCGAGCAGTCGACGCAGGTAGACCGGCTCCTCGCCGGCGAGCGACTCGGCCACGCAGCGGGCGGTGACGTCGCCGACCCCGGACAGCTCGGTGAGCTTGCCGGTGCGGGCCCGCTCGGCCAGTTCCCTCCCCGGCAGCGCGCCGAGGGCCGTGGCCGCCGAGCGGAACGCCCGGACCCGGTAGGTCGCCTCGTTCGCCCGCTCCAGGAGGAAGGCGATCCGGCGCAGGTCGGCGATGGGGTCCCGGGCGCTCATGCCATGGAAAATACGCCTCCGCGCCGCCGGTCGCGGGACGACCGACGGCGCGGAGGGCCATGGAATCAGCGGAGGGCCACGGAATCAGGAGTGCGGCAGCTTCACCAGCGACCTGTCGCCGATGCCGAGGGTGGTCGGGTTGTTCCCGATCGCCGACCAGACCTCCACCCGCACGGTGCCGTTCGACAGGTTGCCGAGGGTGCCGGTGGCGGAGTGCAGGCCGCTCTGCTGGGTGTAGCGCTCGTACCCGGGAACCGGGTCGGTGGCGAAGTAGCGGTACGTCTCCACCCGCTCCCAGCTGCCGTTGCCGGTCAGGTCGTAGGAGACCCGCACCTGCACCCCGTTGCCGACCGCGTTGCCGGCGTCGAGGAACAGGTCGAACGTGGTCTGCCCGCCGCCGTACGCCAGATCCAGGCCCGTGGCGGTGAACACCTGCGGGTTGGTCGGCGTGCCGTCGCGGTTCGCGCCGCCCGCACCGGCCACCGTGACGGTCGCCGGGCTGCCGGCCGCGGCCAGCCCGCCACCCGGCAGCAGGTACCGGGTGGGGAAGTCCGACGACGGCGGCGGGGTGGTGGGCGGCGGGGTGGTCGGCGGGGCCGTGGTGGGCGGGGGCGTCGTCGGCGGGGTGGTCGTGGGCGGCGTCGTGCCGCTGACCCCGCCGGTCGCGGTGCCGCCGCTCCAGGTGTACGCCCCGCTGGTGGCCGTCTTCCCGGCGGGCACGGCGAGCCGGGTGCCGTCGGAGAACGTGACCGTCAGCGGCGCGGCGGTGATGTTGCTCGCCACGTAGGTGCGCGCGCCGTTGCGCTGGAACACCGCCGCCAGCGGGTGGTTGGCCGTGACCGGGGTGTGCACCGTCCCGAGGGCCGCGAGGTTGCGGATCCAGTGGAAGGTGTGCGCCCGGCTCTCGCCCTCCTCCGGCGTGTACCCGGGGTTCGCGCGGAGCTTCGCGAGCGCCGCGTCCGGGTCGCCGAGCGCCAGGAACTGCCAGAGGATGTCCTGCCACACCGTCGGTTCGCCGCCGTTGTTGCGCACCAGCTCCTGGTAGTTGGCGCGGTTGGACGCCGGGTACTGCCCGAGGTAGAGGTGCCCGCCCGTGACCGGGAGCATGTTGATGCCCTGGATCATCTCCGGGTCGGCGCTGAACCAGGTGGCGTACGCGCCGCCGTCGCCCCAGACCATGCCGACCGTGGAGTGCCCGAACGCCGCCGGGTAGTTCTCGTTCGTCACGTCGAACCAGTACTCGTGGATCGCCGCGGCCTGGGTGGTGTGGATGAAGATGCCGGCGTCGCGTACGGCGGTGTTGCCGGTGGCCTGCCCCCACTGGATGAGGGCGTTGGCGAAGTTCATCCCCTCGGACGAGGACTCCTGGTTGTTGCCGGCGTTGAACGAGCCGTGCCCGGCCGCCCAGTCGTGCCCGGCGTAGATGTCGAAGTCGCGCAGGTACGGGAAGCGGTTGTCGGTGCGGTCGTAGTTGTTCGCGTCCCGGATCAGCAGGTCGATCATGCCGCCGTACTGGTCCTGCCGGGCCCAGGCCGGGTCGAACTTGGCCAGGGTGGCGGCGGCGGCGATGTAGTAGCCGTAGTGGAAGTGGTGGTCGTTGAGTTCCTGGTCGGAGCCGTAGGAGGCCGGGTAGCCGATCAGGGTTCCCCAGTTGCGGTCGTAGTGGAAGACGCCCTCGGTCTCCCCGGGCGTGGCGGTGAGCCAGTCGTTGAGGGTGCCCCGGATGGCGTTCAGCGCGGCGGTACGCGTCTCGGCGTCCCCGACCTGGTCGGCGATCTCGGCGATCCGGGCGGCCCGGCCCAGGCCCTTGCCCGTCCAGTAGGTGTCACTGCCGCGCTGGTCCATCGGGTTGCCCCGGACGGCCGCGAGATGGTTGCGCAGCGTCGTCAGGTCCGCCCCGGTGCCGGTGGCGACGGCGGGGACCTCCGGCAGTACGCCGTTGAACTTCATCGAGGTGCGGAACGCGTCGACGCCGGTGAGCACCTTCATCCGGCCGCGCGCCGACGGGTAGGTGAGCGCCAGCGGGGTGGCGCCGGTCAGCGACCGCCACTGGTGCGGGTAGAGGCTGACGACCGTCCGGTTCGCCGTGCCCTCCCGGGCGGTCGTGGTGAAGGCGTACGTGGTGTTGACGGTGCTGGTCGCCTGGTCGTAGGCGTACGAGACCCGGGTGCCGGTGACGTGGGCGTGGGCGTACCGCCCGTAGGTGGTGGCCAGTTCGGCGCGGGACGCGGCGTCGGTGCCCGGCGTGGTGGGCAGCAGGGCGACCGAGAAGTAGCCCTTGCCGGCCAGGGTGGAGGTGATCCGTCCACCGTTGACGGACCAGGTGGCGCCGGTGGGCGCGTACGCGACGTAGTCGTGCCCCCGGACGGTGAAGCCGATCGTGGCGCCGCTGTTCGACCAGACCGTGGGGCTGCCGCCGGTGGCGTTGACCAGGGCGTCGCCGCCGCTGGTGCGGAAGTACGCGAACGGCAGGCCGTGGCCGATGGTGGCGCGCATGGTCCGGGCGCCGTCGGTCCAGTGCGGGGTGACCGTCCAGTCGGTCCAGCCGTCGACCTTGACGACCGGGGCACCCAGCCCCGCGATGCCGACCCGGATGTCCTCGGCGTACGTGTACTTGAACTCGCCGACGCCGGTCGCGGTGCCGGTGATCGTGGGGGTGGAGGTGGCCGAGAGGCCGAGGCCGTCGCCGGACGGCTGGTAGGAGACCGGGTGTGCGTGCAGCGGCTCGCTGTAGGAGCAGTTGGTCCGCTTCCACAGCAGCGACGACCACCAGTCGTTGGTGGGGATCGGCCCGGCGGGCGCGTCGGCGGTGGCGAACTGCCGGGGGTTGGTGGTCATGTCTCCGCAGCCGGTGGGCAGGGGGCCCACGCGGTCGGTGGTGTAGCTGCCGGCGCCGACGGTGGCGGCCTGGGCGGGGGTGGTGGTCACGACGGCGAGGCCGCCGAGGGCGAGGGCCAGGGCGGAGGTGGCCGCCACGGCCCAGGTGCGGCGTGTCGCAGGAGGTGTCACTGTGCCTCCGGTCAGGGAGCGCCGGTCGGGGACGGGCGCGTTCTGCGAGCGAATTGTGTGGAAAGTGGTCTCAGAGAGCGCTCTCTTGCTGCGGGACGCTAGCTCAGGGCCGAGACTTCCGTCAATGTTTCCCAGGGATGAAGCGCTGATGACGACAAACCGGAACGGGTCGTCAGGCGGTCGGCGGCGCCTTCGGGCAGCCGTGCCGGCGGTGCCAGGCGGCCACCTCGGCGGCCGGCTCCTTGTTGCCCTTGCGCCGCCACGAGTTCAGGTACGGCCCCGGCCAGACCACGCCCCGGCGGATCCACCAGCCGTCCCGGCCCGTGCACGGCGGGGAGATGCCGAAGTGCAGGTGGCACACGTTGTTGGCGTTCCCGGTCCGGCCCACCTCGCCGAGCCGCTGCCCGGCGCGCACCCGCACCCCGGCGTCGATGCCGTCGGCGACGCGGCGCAGGTGCGAGCCGTAGTAGCGCACCCCGTCGTCGCCGAGCAGCGACACCGACAGCCCGCCGTTGTGCGGCCCCCGCGGCCCGCGCCTGTCGAACCGGTCGACCCGGCTGACCTCGAGGAGGACGCCGTCGGTCACCGCCACGACCGGTTCGCCGCAGTCGGCGAAGATGTCCGTCCCCGGGTAGGCCGAGTGGGTCGGGTGGTAGGCGACGTTCGCCGCGCGTACCGGAAAGACGTGCGGCAGCCCGGCGCGGGTCGACGCGGTCGACGCGGTCGACGCGGTCGACGGGCCGGTCGGGACGGCGGCGCCGGTCGGGGTGGGAGCGCCGGTCGGGGTGACGGCCGGCGCGGGCTGCCCGGCCGTCGCCGGCAGGCTCGGCCGGGGCGCGCCGGGCGTCGTCCCGGGCCGCGTCGTCGCGCAGCCGGCGGCCAGCACCGGCACCAGCACCAGCAGGAGCGGGTACGCCGGACGCGCGCGGCGTCCGATCGTCGGCGAGGGCATCCGGTCATCCTCGCAGAGTCGGTACGGTGGTGGAGGCGCGCGGCAGAAGGGGAGGGGTCGATGACGACCGGACGGTACGCCTTCCCGCCCGAGCCGGACGCCGGGTTCCGGCCGGCGCCACGGGTCCCCTCGGGGCTCTTCCCGTCCGCGCCGCCGTCCCAGCCCACCTACCGCGAACCGCACCCGGTCACCGGCGCGGGCGTCGCGTCCGGCGCCGCCGTGGCGACCGTCTGGCTGCTCCTGTTCGGCCTGCTCGGCCGCAGCGTGCCCGGGTACGCCTGGTGGACGTTGCTGGCCGGCGGCCTGGCCTGGCTGGCTGCGCTGCTGCTGGTCCGCGCGGGCGACCGGGGGGTGGCCACCGGGGTCGCGATCGTCACCGCCGGCGGGTGGAGCATCGCCGCCGCCATCGTGACGGTGCGGTGGGTGTCGAGCGGGGACTGGCCGCTCTGGTGAGCCCGGTCCGGCCCGTCCCGCCCGGGCCGCGACCCGCCGGCGGCACCCGTTCCGGCGGGCCCGTGGCTGCGCTGCGTCGCGGGCCGGCTGCGCAGCGAATCCCGCCTTGACGTGGCCGCCCGAACTCGGCACCCTCGGCGTTATGGCCTGGACCACTCCGCGGCTCGATCCCGAGCGCAGCCGCCGTCGCCAGCAGCTCCTCGCCGAGTTGGCGGGCGCCCGGGCGGTACGCCAGCGCGTACGGCCGCAGCGGGTGCGCAGTGAGCGCCTGCGGGAGCTGATCGCCACCCGCCGCCGGGTCGCCGGCTGACGACCGGCAGACTTTCCCCAGGATTGACCGGCCCTTCGGGGCGTTGACCGGTCGCCTGCCGACCCGACCGGCTAACGTGCACGCGTAACGGGTCGGCCTGCCGAGGCTCTTTTGGGGGAACCGTGTCGTACTTCGCTGCGGCCGTCGTACGTGACGACAGCGGTTGGACGGCCGCCGAGGTGAACCTGCGGGGGGTCACCGACATCGAGGACGTCGCCGACCGGCTACGCGACGTCGACTCCGACGCCGACCTGTCGCTGCTCTTCGTCGAGGCCGACGACACGTACCTGGTGGTCATGCGCCTGGACGAGGGGGAGGACCTGCGGGTCTTCGGCTCCGACTCGGCCTACGCGGAGGAGTCCCGGCTGGGCGCCCTGCTGGTCGGGGACCTGAAGACCTCGGTGACCGGGCTCGACGACACCGACGAACCGCGCCCGTCCGGCCGCGGCGACGACGACACCGAGCAGCCCGCCGTCGACCCCGAGGCCGACCCGGTCGGCGAGGCGGACCTCCTGGCCGACCTGGGCATCCCCGCGCAGAAGCTGCTCAACCTCTGCGCGCAGGAGGGCATGATGCCGGCCGACGTCACCGCCGAGGTGTGCCAGGTGCTCGGCTGCGCCGACGAGGTCGAGGAACTGCGTGAGGTCTGAGCCGTCCGGGCCCGGCCGGGCCGGTACGGGCGGCGCCGAGCCGGCCGACGCGACCGATCCGGCGCTGGGCACCGTACGTCCCGGTCAGCCGACCCCGGGCGCGGCGGGCCGGGTCGGGCCCGGCGCCCACGAGGGGCTGGCCGAGCCGGACGGCGCCGGCCGGCGGCAGCGGCACGAGCTGTGGATGCGGCGGGCCCTGGCGGTCGCCGTGACCGGCCCCGACAGCCCCGCAGACACCGGCCCCGACGCCGCCGACGACATCCCGGTCGGCGCCGTGCTCTACGGGCCGGACGGCGCCGAACTGGCGATCGGGCGCAACGAGCGGGAGCTGACCGGCGACCCGACCGCGCACGCCGAGGTGCTGGCGCTGCGCCGGGCCGCCGGACGGCTCGGCCGCTGGCGGCTCGACGGCTGCACCCTGGTCGTCACCCTGGAACCCTGCACGATGTGCGCGGGCGCGCTGGTGCTGGCCCGGGTGTCCACCGTGGTCTTCGGCGCATGGGAGCCCAAGACCGGGGCCGGCGGGTCGCTGTGGGACGTGCTGCGCGACCGCCGGCTCAACCACCGGCCGGAGGTCTACGGCGGCATCCTGGAGTCGGAGAGCGCCGCGATCCTGCGCGCCTTCTTCCGGGTGTAAGGAAGGGCACCTTCTTAACGTCTGCGGTATAGGAAGGGCCCCTTCCTAACCCCTCGGGCGGGCCGCCCGTGCCAGGGCGGGCCGGGGTGCCGAGGCTCAGGCGCCGGCCGGGGCGGGCCGGAGCAGGGTCGCGGCGACCGCACGGGCGGTGTCGGTCCAGGGGGCGGGCCGCAGGGTCGCCGGGTCGACCCGGACGATCGACCGCTGGCCCTCCGCGTGCACGATGCGTCCGTCGACCGAGTGGAACCGGTAGGCGTACCGGGCGCTGCTGGTGCCGAACTGGTCGAGCCAGAAGTGCACCGCCACGGGGCCGGTCCCGGTGACCGGGGCCCGGTAGGTGATGGTGAACTCGCGTACGGCGTGGAACACGTCCGGTGCGCTCTGCTGGCCGGCCTGGAACGCGACACCGTGGTCCGCCCAGTACCCGGTCAGGGCCCGTTCGAGCAGCACCGCGTACCGGGCGTTGTGCAGCAGGCCGAACGCGTCGAGGTCGTCGAAGTGCACCGCGACGTGCGCGACGTGACCGAATTCGACGGCGGGCTGGTCGACGATGGCGTGGCTCATGAGATGCCTTCCGGTAGCAGGGTCGGATCGGGGCACAGTGCCCGCAGGCGGTTCAGCAGGCCCTGGCGGGCGTGCCGGTAGGCGGTGTCGGGGTCCAGCAGCCGGGAGCGCATCGCGGCGGTGATCCCGAGCGCGTCGATCTCGTACGCCAGCTGCGCGACGTCCACGTCGGCGGGCAGCTCGCCGACGGCGACCGCCTCGCGGACGAGCTGTTCGAGGAACGCGGTCCAGCGGCCGAACACCTCGGCGAGCCGGTCCCGGACCGGGCCGGGACGCGCGTTGTACTCGAAGTCGGCGCTGGCGAAGAAGCAGCCGCCGGGGAGCACCCGGGCGGCGAAGAAGTCGATCCGGGCCTGGTGCAGCGCCCAGAGCCGCCGTACGCCCCGGGGGGCGCGCAGGGCCGGCTCGATGACCCGTTCGCGCTGCTGCTCGACCGCCCGGTCGACCGTGGCGAGCTGGAGCGCCTCCTTGGAACCCCAGTGCGCGAAGAGGCCGGACTTGCTGACGCCGAGCGCGTCGGCGAGCTGGGCGAGGGAGAGCCCGTGCAGGCCGACCTCGGTGGCGAGGACCACGGCGGCGTCCAGCGCGGCGGTGCGGGTCCGGTCGCCCCGCGCGACGCGTCCGTCGACTGTCATGGGCTGAGGCTAATGAAAAAGCACGACCGTTCGTATAGTTTCTCGGCGTGACCGTGGTCACGACACAGCGACGCCGCCCGCCATCCGGGGACGGACGGCGGGCGGCGTCAGGGCCGACGAGGATCAGGCGATGATCGTGTCCAGGGCGATCTCGACCATCTGGCTGAAGGTCTGCTCACGCTCCTCGGAGGTGGTCTTCTCGCCGGTCTTGATGTGGTCGCTGACCGTCAGCAGCGTCAGCGCTCGGGCCTTGAACCGGGCGGCGATCGTGTAGAGCGCCGCCGACTCCATCTCCACCGCCAGCACGCCGTAGTCGGCGAGGCTGTCGTAGAGGTCCGGGCGGTCGGTGTAGAAGGCGTCCGCCGCCAGGATCGGCCCGACCCGCATCGCGATGCCGCGCCGCTCGGCCACCTCGACCGACGTACGCAGCAGCCCGAAGTCGGCCACCGGGGCGTAGTCGATCAGCCCGTCGAAGCGCATCCGGTTCATGTTCGAGTCGGTGGACGAGCCGATGGCGGCGATCACGTCGCGCAGCCGCAGGTCCTCGGTCAGGGCCCCGCAGGAGCCGACCCGGATCAGGCTCTTCACGCCGTACTCGTTGACCAGCTCGTGGGCGTAGATGGAAGCGGAGGGCATGCCCATGCCGGAGCCCTGGACGGAGACCTCGACGCCGTTGTGGCGGCCGGTGAAGCCCAGCATGCCCCGGACCGTCGAGTAGCACTGCGCGCCCTCGAGGTAGGTCTCCGCGATCCACTTGGCCCGCAGCGGGTCGCCCGGCATCAGGACCCGCTCGGCGATCTCTCCCGGCTTCGCGCCGATGTGCGTACTCATGGCAAGGATCCTGCCAGGCCGCCCCGGGGCGTACCGGTTCGGCGTCCGAACCCGGGGTCATGTACCCTTCTCGGCGGTGGCGTGTCCGAGTGGCCTAAGGAGCACGCCTCGAAAGCGTGTGAGGGTTTACGCCCTCCGCGGGTTCAAATCCCGCCGCCACCGCTCGTAAAACCGTAAACGCCCGGCAGATCCACGAGGATCGGCCGGGCGTTCTCGCATCCCCCCCCCGACGCGCCCCCCCCCCGCGCCCCTGCCTGCGTCGATCATGCAGTTGTGGTGTCCCGCGAAAGGGGCGTATGGGTAGCTGTTGCCCACCACGAGTGCATGATCGACGCCGAGATGGGTGGGGCGGGGCGGAGGGGCCGGTCAGCGGCGGGTCAGTTCCTTTTCCAGGCGGTCGATGAGGGTCTTGCGGGACTTGCCGTCGCGTTCGCGGCGCAGGGCGGACTTCAGTTGGCCCTTGTCGAGGTCGCGGACGAGCTTGGTCGCCTCGGCGACCGGCAGCTCCGCCAGTTGCTCGGCCGACGTGGCGTTGCGGCGGGCGCGTTTGGCCGGTCCGGTGTTGGCGACGTACTGCTTGCCGCTCTTGGATTCCTTCCGCTTCTTGGCGTCGGTCGCCCGCTTCTCCTTCTCGGAGAGCTCCTTCCAGGCCTGTTCGGGCAGGTAGCGGCTCGTCTCGTCGCCGTGCCGCGCCCGGGTGTCGCCCTCCTTGGTCTGCCAGTGCTCGCCGCCCCAGCGCTGAAGGGACTTCTGCCGCTCGTCCTTCGGGCCGACGAAGCCCCCGCCGCGCTTCTTGTACTCCTGGGTGACCAGCTGCGACTTGCGTGCCGACCACTGCCCCGGCCGGCCGCCCTTGTCGGAGGCCTTGATCTCTTCCTTGACCTGCTCCCTGAGTTCGGGCTTCGTGTACCGCGCCATGCCCGGCGGTTACCCGGCACGCCGGGGCTCATGCTTCCGCCAGGTGCACGCCGGCGGGCCGAGCCCGGTGCGGGCGGTGGCCGGGGCGTGGCGCGGCCACCTGTCGCGGGCGGTGTCGAGTTGGAGAGGGCGCCTGCGCTCAGCAGGGGCTGTGGCCCTCGTCGAAGAGGCGCTGGGCCCAGTCGGCGTACCCGGCGATGATCTTCTTCACCGCCCGCCCGTCGTGCAGGAAGAGGTACGCCCGGTCGCCCTGCCGGGCGAGCAGCCCGTCGAGCCGGTACGTCCCCTGTGGAGCGTCCAACTCCCGCAGGAACGGGTAGCGGGTGCGGACCTCGTCGACCGGCATGCCGGCGGTGACCCCCTGCGGGGTGCGCGTCGCCTCGCCGAGCCAGAGCAGCACCAGCCGGTCGTCGACGAAGATGGGACTGGTCGTGTCGTACCCGGCCAGCGCCGGGCCGCAGGCGTCGACGTCAGAGCGCAGGATGCCCCGCCGGGTCAGCTCGTCCTCGGTGTCGCCGAACTCGACGTCGCGCAGGCCGTTGAGGTCGACCACCTCGACGGCCCCGACGGGCCGGCCGTCCCACTCGCGCAGCGGTGGGTGCACGCCGCTGCCCGAGACCCAGGCAGCCGTCGTCAGCGCTGCGATAAAGCCAAATTGTCGCAATTTCATGGAATCCCCCAGTCCCCAACGGGACCGGGCCGTTCAGGTTGCTGCCCGCCCGCAGATTGCCGGTTTTCCCATTCCTCGGCCAGTTCGTCCCAGTAGTCGGCGCTCAGCCGACGGCGCCCGTGCGCCAGCCAGCCGGCGGTGCTCCGCTCGACGTGCAGGCCCAGCTCGGCGAACGGGTCGATCCACGCGCCGGGCTCCGCTCCGAGCCGGGCGAGCGCCGCGTTGAGCGGCCACTCCGGGCGCGGCCCGTCGAAGAGGCGGTCGAACCCCGGCCCCCAGCTCACCTGGCCACCGAGCCACACCAGCGCCGACTGGTAGCCGGCGCCGCCGAGGAACTCCGCCTCCAGGTACGCCACCGGGCCCGACCGTGACCAGCGGGCGAGGACCTCGGCGAGGGGTGCCGGGAGCGCCAGGTGGAACGGCTCCTCCGGGGACCGCTCCGCCGTCGAGTAGTCGGGCGGCGCCCCGGTCAGCTCCTCGACCAGTTGCGGGGTGACCGGCAGCAGCGCGAAGTCCTGGCGCAACTCGCCGAGGACGGCGTGGTCCAGGTCGGCGGTGTGCTCGCGGAGCAGCTCGGCGTCCGCGACGACCGCGCTGAGCTGGTAACCCATGGGAGCCCTCCGCCGTCCACAGCCTGTGGATGGAACATGTGTACGACGAGTCCCGCCTCCGCCGTTCTCCGCACCGTACCCAATCGTCCCCTTCCGGCACCGCCCCGCGACGCCGCGCTGCCGGCCCCTCCCCAGGCGTCCTGCGGCCGTCGCCAGAAGGGCGGAGCCGACCGGGCAGGCGTCCGCGCCACCTTCCGCGGGCGGGGCCGCTCCCAGCGGGCGGGCGAGGTCGAGTGGAACACCACGGGTGCATCCCACGCCGGGAGACACCCGTGGTGTTCCACTCGCCGGCCGCTTCGCACCTCGGCCCGCCCCTGCGCGCGGACTGGTCAGCCGGCGGGGGTCAGCGCAGCAGGTTGACCAGGGCGGCGAGCCCGACGACCACGATGATGGCGCGCAACGCCACCGGCGGGAGCCGGCGTCCCCACCGGCCGCCGATCAGGCCGCCCGCCACGGAACCCGCCGCGATCAGCAACGCCGGCTGCCACGCCACGTTCCCCACGACGACGAAGAGGACCGCCGCGACCCCGTTCACGAGGCCGGCGAGCACGTTCTTCACCCCGTTGACCCAGCGCAGGTCGGCCGAGAGCAGCACGCCGAGCAGCCCCAGCAGCAACACTCCCTGGGCGGCGCCGAAGTAGCCGCCGTACACCCCCGTGCCGAAGACGCCGAGCAGCAGCAGCGGCCCCGCCCGCCGTACCGCCTGACCGCCCGCCGACGACGCGCCCGCGTCGTCCGCGACCGGCCGTCGTTGGGCCAACGCCCGCGCCAGTCGCGGCTGCACCACCACGAGCACCAACGCCAGGACGATCAGCGCCGGCACGATGGCCCGGAACGCACCGGGCGGCAAAAGCAGCAGCAGTACGCCGCCCGTGATCCCGCCGAGTACGGCGGCGAGACCCAGGCGGGCCAGCAGCCGGCCGTGCCCGGCCAGTTCCTGCCGATAGGCGTACGCCGCGGTGAACGACCCCGGCACCAGCCCGACGGTGTTGGACACGTTCGCCACGACGGGCGGATAGCCGAGGGAGAGCAGGACCGGGAAGGTCACCAGCGTGCCCGAGCCCACCACCGCGTTGATGGCTCCCGCCGCGATCCCGGCGGCCAGCACGGCCAGCCCGTCGACGACGTTCAGCGTTGCGTTCACCTGTGTCCGCGCTCTCCCCGGGCCGGTCGACGCCCGCAGGTCGCCGCCGCCCGGTTGTCTCGCTGTCGGATGCGGCTGTCAGCGTAGGACGTGGGCGGTGTCTCCTGATCGACGTGCGGCAGGGATCACGCCGTGACCAGTAGCTTCGTCGGCGGCGTTACCTTCGCAGCCGGCGCGGTCGCCAGGGCCCGGCGTGGCGGCGGCGCAGCCAGCGGGGCAGGCGGTGCCGGGGCACGAACGAGCCGACGTCGTCCGCCGCGTCGTCGGCGTAGCCGCGTAGCTGGCAGCCGCCGAGCGGGGTGCGGTCGCGCAGCGCGCCCCGGAGCAGCGCCAGCGACTCGACGTCGACGTCGCGGTGCAGGCGCCCGAAGTGACCCAGCGACTGCAACGCGTTCGCCCTGGTCTGCGCGTCCCGCGACCGGAGCCCCCGCTTGATCCGGGGAAGGACGACGGCGGGCGGGTGGAACTCGTCCAGCACCAGCCGGAGAAGCGCCGGCCCGGCCCCGGGCTCCGTACGCGCCAGGGCCGCGTCGACCTTCTCCGGGCAGTCGCATTCGTCGAACTTCGGGTCGGTCGCCCGCTCGCTCACCCGGCATCGGTTTCCTCGGCGTTGCCGCTGGTGCGGCCGATGATCAGCGCGGCGACGCAGTACAGCGCCATTCCGGCCGCCCCGCAGCCGGCGACGATCTCCAACGGTCGGTCGACCCCGGACCCCACCTGGGAGAGGAGGACGCCGGACATCGCGACCAGTTGCGTCCAGAGCAGCCAGCGCGGGATCTTGCCCAAAGCGCACCGCCCCTTCCGGCGTCACCTGTCGAGAGGCGCGACCGCCACCGACCGATCGTCGACGAGGCATCGACACAGGTCGGAGGAGCGTAACCAGGGGGTCGCTGTGGCAGGCGGCAGAAACGGTACGAGGGCCGTCCCCCGATGGGGTCGGCCCTCGCGTACGTGCTGCTCAGCGAGCGGAGGATACGAGATTCGAACTCGTGAGGGTGTTAACCCAACACGCTTTCCAAGCGTGCGCCCTAGGCCTCTAGGCGAATCCTCCGCAGACGAGGATACAGGTCCCCGGCGGGTGGGCCACCCCACCACCCCCTGAAGATCGACGCGGCGTCGGGTAGGGTTGGCGGTACCTCCCGTGCGGCGGTATCTCGTGAACCTCCCCAGGGCCGGAAGGCAGCAAGGATAAGCGGGCTCTGCCGGGTGCACGGGAGGCCTTTTTGTCTCCGGGTCCCGGTAACGTCCCTGCGGGTCAGGTCACGGGGTGGTGGGTGGTCACCCGCGCCCGACCGGCGCAGAATGGCTCGGTCGAGAGGAGGCGGGACGAGTGGCACTGGCGCTCTACCGCAAGTACCGGCCGCGTACCTTCGCCGAGGTCATCGGGCAGGAGCACGTCACCGAGCCGCTGTCGCAGGCGCTGCGCAGCGGGCGGCTCAACCACGCCTACCTCTTCTCCGGCCCACGCGGCTGCGGCAAGACCTCCAGCGCCCGGATCCTGGCCCGCTCGCTGAACTGCGAGCAGGGTCCGACCCCGGAGCCGTGCGGGCAGTGCGACTCCTGCCGCGAGTTGGCCACCGACGGCGGCTCGATCGACGTACTGGAGATCGACGCGGCCAGCCACGGCGGCGTCGACGACGCCCGCGAACTGCGCGAGAAGGCGATCTTCGCGCCGGCCAAGAGCCGCTTCAAGATCTATGTCATCGACGAGGCCCACATGGTCTCGTCGGCCGGCTTCAACGCCCTGCTCAAGCTGGTCGAGGAGCCGCCGGAGTACGTCAAGTTCATCTTCGCGACCACCGAGCCGGAGAAGGTCCTCGGCACGATCAAGTCGCGGACCCACCACTACCCGTTCCGGCTGATCCCGCCGAAGGTGCTCCGGCCCTACCTGGAGCAGCTCTGCGAGGCCGAGAACGTCGCCGTCGAGCCGGCGGTCTTCCCGCTGGTGGTGCGCGCCGGCGGCGGCAGCGCCCGGGACAGCCTCTCCGTGCTCGACCAGCTCATCGCCGGGGCCGGGCCGGAGGGCGTCACCTACTCCCGGGCCGCCGCCCTGCTCGGCGTGACCGACGCCGCCCTCATCGACGAGATGTGCGACGCGCTGGCGGCGGGGGACGGCGCGACGGCGTACGCGACCGTCGACCGGGTCGCCGAGGCCGGGCACGACGCGCGTCGGTTCGCCTCCGACCTGCTGGAGCGGCTGCGCGATCTCATCGTGCTCCAGCAGGTGCCGGACGCCGCCGCCAAGGGCCTCATCGACGGCCCGGCCGACCAGATC
This sequence comes from Micromonospora reichwaldensis, assembly GCF_031845925.1. Lineage (NCBI taxonomy): Bacteria > Bacillati > Actinomycetota > Actinomycetes > Micromonosporales > Micromonosporaceae > Micromonospora > Micromonospora reichwaldensis. Next base: position 37,967 of record NZ_JAVRFL010000049.1, read on the forward strand.
GAGCGGATGGCCGCCCAGGCCCAGCGGCTCGGCCCGGCCACGCTGTCCCGCTGCGCCGACATCGTGCACAACGGCCTGGTGGAGATGCGCGGCACGACCGCGCCCCGGCTGCTGCTGGAGCTGATCTGCGCCCGGATGCTGCTGCCCGGCGCCGACGACAGCACCGGCGGCCTGCTCCAGCGCCTCGAACGCATGGAGCGGCGGCTCACCCTCGCCGGAACCGACGCGCCGCCGGTCGCCGCCGGCCCCGCGCCGGTCGCCGCCCCTCCTCCCGTACGCCTCGAAGCTCCCGCCCCGACCGCGGCTGCCGCCGCGCCCGACCCGTCGCCCGCCGGCCCGCCGGCGGCTGCCGGCGCCCAGTCCGGCGCTGCGGCTGCCCGCGCGGCGGCTCTGGCTGCCACCGGCTCCCGTACGGCGCAGGCAGCCCCGGCCGCCACGGAGCCGGTGGGCGTGCCCGCCAGTGGGCCGCCCGCTGATGCTTCCGCCCGCCGTCAGGTGCCCCCCTCGGCGGTGCTGCCCGACCCGGCCACCCCCGCCCCGCCCCGCCCCGGCGCGGCTGCGGCGGGTCCCCTGGACGCCGTCGCGGTGCGCCGGGTCTGGCCGGACATCGTCGCGAAGGTCAACCGGATCAAGAAGCCGGCCGCCGCGCTGATGCGCGACGCGGTGGTCCGTGACGTGGATGGCGACACCCTGGTGCTGACCGTCAAGTCGCCGGTGCTCGCGCAGATGATGGGCAACCACACGTCGGTACTGGCCGACGTGCTCTACGAGGAGTTCGGTGGCCGCTGGCAGATCCGCTGCGAGGTGGCCGGCGAGCGGGGTGGCACGTCACTCGGTGGCTCGTCCCGTTCCGCCGGTGCGGCCCGCCCGGCATCCCCGCCGTCGGCCGCCCCCGCCCACCAGGACCGGACCGGCGCCGGCCCGTCCGGTGGCGGCCCGTCCGGTGGTGGCGCGTCCGGCGGCGGTGCGTCCGGCGGTGTGGGCGGCGGCGTTTCCGGTGGCCCGACCGGTCCGGGCGGCCCGAGTGGCCTGACCGGCCCAGGCAGTGCGAGTGGCCTGGCCGCCCCAGGCGGCCCGAATGGCCTGACCGGCGCGAGCGGTCCGAGCGGCCTAGCCGGCGCGAGTGGCCCGGCCGGCCCGAATGGCCTCAGTGGTGCGGCCGGCGGGCCTGGTGGCGTGAGCGGCGCGGGTGGCGCTGCGGGCGGCCAGGGCGGGGCGACCCGGCCTGACTCCGGCGCTGGTGCGTCGGGGAGCGGCGGTGCTCCCGCCGCTGCCGACGTCGCCGAGGACTGGCCCGAGCCGGCCCGCCCGGGTGGCGCGGCCGGAGGCGGCGACGACTGGCCCGAGCCCGCCCGCCCGGGTGGCGCGGCGGGGGGTGGCGACGACTGGCCGGAACCGGCTCGGCCGGGTGGCGCGTCGGCCGTCACGTCGAGCAGCGGTACGGCAGCCGCTGCCCCGGAGACGACCGGCCTTCCCGGTGCAGCGGCGACCACCCGGCCGGCGAGCGCCGCCCCGGCGTCGGCGCCCGCCGCGCCCGCCGTACCGAAGCCGGCTGGGCCCTCGGGTGCGCCGCAGCAGGCCGCGCCCGCCAGCCCTCCGGTGAGCAGCGCGATCGCGGCGGCGCGGGCGGCTGCGGCGGGACGCGGTCCGCGTACCGGCCAGCCGGTCCGGAAGACCGCGGACGCCGACTGGGCCGGCGAGCCGCCGTACGACCCGGACTTCGACGGTCCGGTGCGCGGCGGCGGGGGGCGCCCCGGCGGTGCCCGGCCGGCGGCCCCGAACTTCGAGGGCTTCGACCCGGGTGACGAGCCGCTGGACGAGGTCATCGACGAGCAGACCGCGCGGGAGTCCAGCGAGGAACAGGCGGTACGACTGCTCCGCGAGGCGTTCGGCGCAGAGAAGATCGACGAGGTCGACGCCCGATAGCCCTCGCCGGCAACGCCGAGGCAACCCGCGGCAGATCTTGGCAGGAATCGGCCCCTCTGAGGGCGCTCCGGTACCAAGATCTCTGGCGATGACGCGGACGCGGCGGACGCGGCGGACGCGGTGGGGTCAGGCGGGCCAGGCCGGGAGGCCGTGGGGGTGTGCCTCGGCCAGCAGGCGTTCCGGCCCGGTGCCGAGCCGGGCGCGGAGCTGGAAGTCGTTGCGGGCCTCCCGCGGGTCCGGCTCGAAGGAGACATGGGCGACCGGCGCGTCGGTGCCGCCGGCGGCGGCCAGCCGGTCCAGCTCGGCGGTGACCCGCGCCCACTCCTCGGCCGGGACGTACTGGCGCATCACCGAGTGCCACACCACGGTCAGCGTGCCGGGGCGCGGGGTGATCCCGGCGAGGAAGTCCGCCGCCCCCGCCGCGACGACCCGGGCCGGCAGTCGCCCGGCCAGCTCCAGCGCGCCGGCCAGCCGGGCCGCGCGCGCGGTGTGCTCCGGCCAGAGGTACGCCCGCAGCGCGAGCGCGCCGTCGGAGTCGCCCGGGTCGAGCGGGCTGACGTCGCAGCCGAGCCGCTCCACCACGGTCAGCTCGGGGTGCGCCCCGGCGGCTTCCCGCAGCCAGTCGGGCGCCCCGCCCCGCCAGGCGTCCGGCAGGCGTACCGGGGAGTCGGCCGGTCCCCAGGCGAAGCCGGCGGCCTCGACGCGGAACCGGTCGGCGCGCAGGTTCAGTCCGGCGCTCGCGCCCAGCTCGACGAGGCGCACCGGCAGCCCACCCACCTCGTGGACGGCGTGCAGCAGGCCGGCCAGCAGCAGGTTGGCCCGGCCGACCTCGTTGGTCTGGGGCGGTCGGCGCAGCCAGCCGCGCAGCGTGTCGTGCTCGGCCTCGACGACCGCCCGGAACGCGTTCCAGCAGGCGGGGGCGTCCGTCGCCCGGTACGCCCCGCCCGCGCTGGGGTAGAACCGGGCCAGCTCGGGCGCCCGGCCGGACAGCACCAGGGCGTGCACCCCGCCGAGCAGGCGTAGCGACACGAGGGCGTCGGCGTCGCTGTCCTCGTACCCCTTGATGACGGTGGCGCACGGGCCGCCGGCCCGCACGTCCCCGGCGGCGCGCGCCAGCAGGTGGGCGTAGAGGGCGGCGTCCATGTCGGCGCAGGCGCGGGCCTGTCGTTCCATGGCCGCCGCGGCCTGTTCCCGGGACATCCGCCACCTCCGTCCGGTCGGTTCTGTGATCGTGCGCCCGGACCCGGCGCGAGGGAAGCACCGGGCGGGGCGAGGCTGCTCACAGCCGATAGGCTGAGCGGCGGCCGAGCAGACGAGTGCGAGAAGGAGCCATCCGTGCGCCCAGGTGGACAGCCGAACATGCAGCAGATGCTGAAGCAGGCGCAGAAGATGCAGCAGCAGATCGCCAAGGCGCAGGCCGAGCTTGCCGAGGCGGAGCTGACCGGCACCGCCGGCGGGGGCCTGGTCACCGCGACCGTCGCCGGCAGCGGCGAGCTGAAGTCGATCAGGATCGACCCGAAGGCGGTGGACCCGGAGGACGTGGAGACCCTGGAGGACCTCGTCGTCGCGGCCATGCACAACGCCGCCGAGGCGGCGCGGGAGCTGACCGAGAAGAAGATGGGCCCGGTCACCGGCGGCATGGGCGGCCTCGGCCTGCCCGGTTTCTGAGCGGCAGATGTACGAGGGCGCCATCCAGGACCTGATCGACGAGCTGGGGCGGCTGCCGGGCGTGGGCCCGAAGAGCGCACAGCGGATCGCCTTCCACGTCCTGTCCGCCGACCCGGCCGACGTCAACCGGCTGGCCGGGGCGTTGCGCAAGGTCAAGGAACTGGTGCGGTTCTGCACCAGTTGCTACAACGTGGCCGAGTCCGACCGGTGCCGGATCTGCCGCGACCCGCGCCGCACGGACGAGGTGCTCTGCGTGGTCGAGGAGCCGAAGGACGTGGTCGCGATCGAGCGGACCGGCGAGTTCCGGGGCCGCTACCACGTGCTCGGCGGGGCGATCAATCCGCTGGAGGGGATCGGGCCGGACAATCTGCGCATCCGCGAGCTGATGGCCCGGCTCAGCGACGGCACCGTGCGGGAGCTGATCCTGGCCACGGACCCGAACACCGAGGGCGAGGCGACCGCGACGTACCTGGCGTTGATGGTCAAGCCGATGGGCATCTCGGTGACCCGGTTGGCGAGCGGCCTGCCGGTCGGCGGCGACCTGGAGTACGCCGACGAGATCACGCTCGGCCGTGCCTTCGAGGGCCGGCGCGCCGTCTGACGTTTCCGCGATGGTCGGCACCCGAATCGGGTGCCGACCATCGCCGTACGGGCACTGTCGGATCCACTGTGGGGTCTGACATCACAGCGATGCGGGCGACGATCGATGTAACAAATCGGCATCGGCCAACCCGGACATAGTGCCCCTTTGTTGGCGGTCCGGAACAGCCTCCGAGGCGGTGCGCATCGGTTAAGACACGATCCGGTACCAACCGGTTCCGCGACGGTTTCCCGCCGGTCCGAACGGCGGCTAAGGTCACGGCGATCGGTGACCCCTGTCACCACGATTGTCCGTAACCCCAAGGACGAGGTGAAGCACCCATGCGTGCATCCAGGCCGAAGGTCGCCCTCGCGGCCGTCGCGGTCGCGGCCCTCGCGGTAGCAGGCTGCGCCGAGAGCAACCGCGATGACAGTTCCGGCGGTAGCAAGAAGGACACCCTCGTCTTCGGCGTAGCCGGAGATCCGAAGGTGCTCGACCCGAGCTTCGCCAGCGACGGTGAGTCGCTGCGCGTGGCGCGTCAGGTCTTCGAGACGCTGGTCCGTCCGGAGGAGGGTGGCACCAAGGTCACCCCCGGTCTGGCCGAGACCTGGACCCCGGACGCCGCCGGCACCACGTGGACCTTCAAGCTGCGCTCCGGCGTGAAGTTCCACGACGGCACCGAATTCAACGCCGAGGCGGTCTGCAAGAACTTCGACCGCTGGTACAACGCCAAGGGCCTCATGCAGAGCCCGGACGTGACCCCGTACTGGCAGGACGTCATGGGCGGCTTCGCCAAGAACGAGAGCGCGGACCTGCCGCCGAGCCTCTTCAAGTCCTGCACCGCCAAGGACGCCACGACCGTCGACCTGGCCTTCACCCGGGTCTCCAGCAAGATCCCGGCCGCGCTGATGCTGCCCTCGTTCTCGATGCACAGCCCGACCGCGCTGGAGAAGTACGACGCCAGCAACGTGGGCGGCACCGCCGAGGACATCAAGTACCCGGCCTACGCCACGGCGCACCCGACCGGCACCGGCCCGTTCAAGTTCAAGTCCTGGGACGTCGCCAACAAGACGCTCACCATCGAGCGCAACGAGGACTACGCCGGCACCAAGGCGAAGCTGAAGACCCTCATCTACAAGACGATCTCGGACGAGAACGCGCGCAAGCAGGCGCTGCGCTCCGGCGACATCCAGGGCTACGACCTGGTCGGCCCGGCCGACGTCGAGCCGCTGAAGGGTGAGGGCTTCAACGTCCTGACCCGCCCGGCGTTCAACATCCTCTACCTGGCCATGAACCAGAAGGGGAACCCGAAGCTCGCCGACGTGAAGGTCCGCCAGGCCATCGCGCACGCGCTGAACCGGCAGGCTCTCGTCGACTCGAAGCTGCCCCCGGGCGCCAAGGTCGCCGACAACTTCATGCCGGACACCGTCGAGGGTTGGAACGGCGACGTCACCAAGTACAACTACGACCCGGCGAAGGCGAAGGCGCTGCTGGCCGAGGCCGGCGCGACGAACCTGACCCTGCGGTTCCACTACCCGACCGAGGTCACCCGGCCGTACATGCCGAACCCGAAGGACATCTTCGAGCTGCTCTCGGCGGACCTCAAGGCGGTCGGCATCAACGTCCAGGCCATCCCGCTCAAGTGGAGCCCGGACTACCTGAACGCCACCACCTCGGGCAACAAGCACGACCTGCACTTCCTCGGCTGGACCGGTGACTACGGCGACGGCTACAACTTCATCGGCACCATGTTCGACCGGACGAAGGCCGAGTGGGGCTTCACCAACAAGGCCCTGTTCGACCAGTTCAAGGACGCGGACAGCACCGCCGACGTGGCGGCCCGGACCGAGAAGTACAAGGCCCTGAACAAGGCCATCATGGACTTCCTGCCCGGCGTCCCGGTGTCGCACTCGCCGCCGGCGATCGTGTTCGGCAAGGACGTGACCGGGGTCAAGGCGAGCCCGCTCACCGACGAGCGGTTCTCCACCGCCGAGTTCAAGTCCTGATCTGACGCTCCGAGTCGTGGGGGGGGGGGGGGGGGGGGGGGGGGGGGGG
>NZ_JAVRFL010000004.1:0-289711 GCF_031845925.1 Micromonospora reichwaldensis
ACTTGAGGAAGCCGTCGACAGCCGAGGTGGGGAGGCGCATCTGGGACTTGAGGAAGCCGTCGACAGCCGAGGTGGGGAGGCGCATCTGGGACTTGAGGAAGCCGTCGACAGCCGAGGTGGGGAGGCGCATCTGGGACTTGAGGAAGCCGTCGACAGCCGAGGTGGGGAGGCGGAACTGGGACTTGAGGAAGCCGTCGAGGGCTCTCTCGGACACTCGATCGTCTCCCTGCCTAGATCGACCGGCCTGATCTCAGCGAGCCGCCAGGCGAAATCCTACTGGAAGCTCCCCTCGTTCCTCGTGCAACCCGCGGTCGCGCGCGATCACCACCAATGGCGGCCATAATTCTTGATCTTTGCAGGGCAAGGGCCGGTAGTCAGCCACGCGCTCGCGGACTGCCCTGCGGGCGGCCTCCGGCCGTCCTCGGGCGCCCGCAGCGCGTCATCCGGAAGTCAGCGGATCGTCAGCGAACGCCGTACCGCGTGGCGACACTCGATCATGCTCGACGGCACGACCGATGCGTCTGACCACGCGGTACGGCACTTGATCACACTCGCCGCTACGTCAGGTCACTTTCCCCCCGACGGGGGTCGTCCCTTTCCGGCGGGAACGCTCCGACACAGGTCACAGGTCGTCGCCATCCCCGTGGAAGCCGCTCTCCGGAGGCGGATTCTCGGCCGGAGGCAGCAGGGAGGCAGCAGAGCTGTCGAAGGCCGCCAGGACCCGGGCGGCGTAGTCGTCCGGGGCTGTGCGTATAACGATTCAGCGTCGTCGACGCCTGCTCGTGGCCCATGACCCGCTGCACCAAGTCGAGCGGGACGCCGTCGGTGACCAGCCAGTGGCGTAGGCGTGCCGCAGGTCGTGGAACCGCATCCCGCCGGAAGCCCTTCGTTGCCACGCAGGCGACCGCTTCCCGCTCGGTGGTGAGCTCGGCGGACCACTCGACACCCTCCCGGTCCGGCCAGGCGGCGCGGTACCGATGCGGACCGGTGTTGAGGAGCTGGCCGAGCAGCCCGGCACACACCAGCGAGGGCAACCAGACCCGGCGGCGGAAGTTCGACCGGCGCAGTGGGCGCGCCCGACCCGGTCGCGAGCGAGCAGGGCCGCACAAGCCCGCGGTCAGGACGCAGGCATGAGGCCGAGGGCAGCCAGCAGCAACATCGGGACGGCCAGCAGGACCACGCCCAGCATCACCGGCGCGCCGAGGACGCCGAGGATAGCGACCCCTTTCCGAAGCCTGTTGCGCCGTGAGTAGGAGATCGCCAGGACACCGTAACCAGCTGCGATCAACAGGAAGAACAGCACGTAAGCGACTCCGGCCAGGTCGATCTGGTCGGCGCTGCCAGCCAGGCCCGAGGCCATGCCGACCGCCTGCACCACGCTGCCGAGGGCGTACACGCCGAGCAACGCAAATGCTCCCCACAGCAACACGCCCAGATGCGCCGGAGAAAGAACCCTCGGGCGTTTGGCGACCGATAACAGTGCCACCGCCACGCCGATCACCTTCAGCCCGGTGACGAGCCAGTTCATCACGGCGATCGCCGATGCGTACTCGGCATAGGGGCCGTCGGCGAAATGGGCGGTCACCTCGAAGAAGACGTTGACGGCCGCGAACCCGATGCAGCACAGGGCCACCAGCTGACCGGTCACGGTTACAGCGACGCCGGGGCGCGCAGGGGGCTGGGGGCGATCGGTCGGGAGCGCAGTGGAGTCCATGCCCCCAGTAGACGCAAATCCGGCAACGGAGTCCTCCCCATCACGGGGGAGTTTGGCGGAGCGGCACGGCCTGGTCATCTACGACCCTCAGGGTGAGGATCAGGACCTTGCGGTTGTCGGGACCCCCGTCGCCCGCCGCGAACCGCCGCCGAGCAGCTGTACGTACCTACCATCCAGACCGTGGATGACCGTATCGGCCTACCCGCATCGGGGGCTCGGGGTGAACGGCGATTCGTCGAGCGCCTTCGTCTGGCGTTCCTCGCATCCGCCGTGGTCATGATGTTGCTGACGGCTGCCGCTGGCGGCCTGTGGTGGAGTCGCCGAGATGCCGCGATAGATGCGAACGCTCAGCAGGCCGACAAGATTGGATGTCCGATCTTTGGGGCGGACGCGGACCGCGGCTCGTTCTGTGGCGACCACGCGCAAGACGGAAGCCGTCGAGCCCTCATCTCCGACGAACAACGCCAGCAAACCGAGGACGTGGCCAGATCCGTGCGTACCGCCGCTTCTCATGCCGGCTGGTGCACCTCGTCCAACGACCTCACATGCGCGCGACGACCACCGTCCCATCCGCCAACCGAACAGGACGTCGAGGCGGCGCGGCTCTGGCTGGGGCGAACCGGGGCGTCAGCCGTTGACGCACGACTGGCCCGGGAAGGTGATCCTGTTCCGGTCGGCTCTCTGTTGTACGCGGCACGGTTCGGGGCGGTGTGCGTGGTCGGCTACGTGGAATCGGTGCCTGGAGGTGCCGGCGCCCACCGGACAGTCGGCCTTCTTTCGAACGGCAACTGTCTATAGCCGCGGCAGTCGCACAGCGCGGACGCCATCTCGAGTCGCAACGCGTGCGAACGGTAGGACAGGGCACACCGTCTTGTAGGCGAGCGGTCAGGCAGCGAGGCAGCAAGGGCCGGGGGCTCTCCGCGTGCCGGCACAGGTGTCACGGCCAGGTCTGGGCCCCGGCGTCGAAGACCTCCGGTGGGCTTTCCACCGGCAGGACGCAGACCAGATGCCCGCCGGGTACGCGCAGCACCTGGCACTCCTGCCACTGCGCGACCCGCGTGGCGCCGAGGGCGACGAGGCGAGCCGTCTCGGCCTCGACGTCGTCGGTCTCGAAGTCGAGGTGGAATCGGGGCTCGTCGTCGACCTCCTGCACGGCGGTGACCAGCCCGGGCAGGGCGTCGTGCAGGCCGATGAACTGCGGGTACGACGGGTCGGGCTCGGCTGGGACGCCCAGGGCTCCCGACCAGAAGGCCGCCGCCCGGGCCGCCTCCGCACGAGGGGTGTCGATCAGGATGGCGTACACACGACTGCGATGCATGCAGCGCAGGCTATCGATTCGTACGGCCCGTCGGGTACCCGCGCCGCCCCGGCGGCAGGCGGGGTGTTTCGCGAGCTGGGAGGCGCTGCGGCCCGCCGGCGTCCATAGCAGATCGACTCGCCCGGCGGGCGTTGTCCACAGGGCGCGCGGTTGTCCACAGATTGTGGGGCACGGGGCGGCGTTCGGGGTGGCGTCGGAGCAGGGTCTCGGGTCAGCAACCCCGAGCCCGACCGCTGGAGGCCGCGATGCCACCCCGTACCTCCGTCCCGCCGCACCGGCCCCGGCCGCTGCTCGTCACCTCGGACGGCGACCTGCTCGACGACCTGCTCCGGCTCGCCGCGGCGGGCGGAGTCGAGGTGGAACTCGCCGCCGACCCCGCCGCGGCCCGCACCCGCTGGCTGCCGGCCCCGCTCGTGCTGGTCGGCGCCGACCAGGCCCAGCCCTGCCTGCGGGCGCGGCTGCCGCAGCGGCCCCGGATGGTGCTGGTCGGGCGGTCCGGGGAGCTCGATCCCGGCTGGCAGGTCGCCGAGCTGATCGGCGCGGAGCACGTGGCGACGCTGCCCGCCGCCGAGCCCTGGCTGGTCGACCGGTTCGCCGAGTGCGGGCCGGAGGGCGTCGAGCGGGGCGGCGCCCGGATCGTCGCGGTCCTGGGCGGGCGGGGCGGCGCCGGGGCGAGCATCCTGGCGGGCGGGCTCGCCGTCACCGGCGCCCGGGCCCGGCTGCGCACCCTGCTCGTCGACGCCGACCCGCTCGGCGGCGGGCTCGATCTGGTGCTCGGCTGGGAGCAGTTGGAAGGGCTGCGCTGGCCGGCGCTGACCGGCGCCGACGGCCGGGTGGACGCGCCGGCGCTGGTACGGGCCCTGCCGAGCCGGGGCGACCTGGTGGTGCTCTCCTGGGACCGGGGCGACCTGCTCGCCCTTCCCGCCCAGGCGATGGCGGCGACCGTCGACGCCGCCCGGCGGGGTCGGGACCTCGTGGTGGTCGATCTGCCCCGGCAGCTGGACGACGCGGCCGTGACCGCGCTGCAGGCGGCGGACCAGGTCTACGTGGTGGTCCCGGCCGAGCTGCGGGCCACCGCCGCGGCGGCCCGGGTGGTGGCCGCCGCCGCCCCGCACTGCACCGCGATGTCGGTGATCGTGCGCGGTCCGGCACCGGGCCGCCTGGGAGCGGCGGAGGTGGCCCGGGCGCTCGGGCTGCCGCTGGCCGGCACGCTGCGCCCGGAACCGGCGCTGGCACGCGGGTTGGAGCGGGGTGAGGCGCCGGCCGCGCACGGCCGAGGCCCGCTGGCGGCGCTCTGCCAGCGGATCGTCGCCGAACTGACCGGCGCGCCGGCGGCGGGTGCGGCATGACCGGGCCGTCCGAGGGCGACACCCTCGCCGCGCGGGTGCGACAGCGCATGGCCGCCGCGGCGACGCCGGTCACGGCCGCCGCGATCGTTTCCGCCGTACGGGCGGAGCCCACCGCCGCCGTCCTCGGCGACACCGCCGTGCTGCGGATGGCCGACCAGGTGCACGACGATCTGGTGGGAGCCGGTCCGCTCGCCCCGTTGCTGGCCGATCCGGAGGTCACCGACGTACTCGTCAACGGCGTCCGGGTCTGGGTCGACCGGGGGCGGGGCCTGCACCAGGTCGCGGTGCCGATCGGCACGGTGGACGACGTACGCCGACTCGCGCAGCGGCTCGCCGCCAGCGCCGGTCGGCGGCTCGACGACGGTTCCCCGTGCGCGGACGCCCGGCTTCCCGACGGCACCCGGCTGCACGCCGTGCTGCCGCCGGTGGCGACCGACGGGCCCTACCTGTCCCTGCGGACCTTCCGGCAGCGGCCCTTCACCCTCGACGAGCTGGTGAGCCGGGGGACGGTTCCCCGACCGGTGGCGCCGGTGCTCTCCGCCGTGGTGGCGGCCCGGCTGGCGTACCTGGTGACCGGCGGCACCGGCTCCGGCAAGACGACCTTGCTGAACACGCTGCTCGGACTGGTCCCCGCCACCGAACGGATCGTGCTGGTGGAGGACGCGGCCGAGCTGCATCCCCGGCACCCGCACGTCGTCGGGTTGCAGGCGAGGACGGCCAACGTGGAGGGCTCCGGCGCGGTCGGTCTGACCGACCTCGTGCGGCAGGCCCTGCGGATGCGGCCCGACCGACTGGTGGTCGGCGAGTGCCGGGGCGGGGAGGTGGTCGACCTGCTCGCCGCCCTGAACACCGGCCATGACGGCGGAGCCGGCACCCTGCATGCCAACGCCCCGTCGGACGTGCCGGCGCGGCTGGAGGCCCTCGGGATGCTCGGCGGACTGCCCCGTCCCGCGCTCCACGCCCAGGTGGCCGCCGCACTCCAGGTGCTGCTCCAGGTGCGCCGGAACACCGAGGGGCGCGTACTGGAATCGGTCTGCCTGCTCCTGCCGGAGGGCCCGGACCGGCTGGTCACGGCAGTTCCCGCCTGGGTGCGCGGGCGAGGGCCGGACCGCGCCGCCCGGGCGCTCGCCGACCTGCTGCGGGAGCGGGCCGTACCGGTTCCGCCGGTCCTGACCGAGCCGTGGCCCGGATCGGCGGGTCCGAGGTGACCGCCCCGTACGCGCTGCTGGCGCTGCTCTCGGTCCTGGTCACGGCGGTGCTGGTGGTTGGGGCGGTGCGTGGTGGCCGGATGCGGCGGGGCGTGCTGGCCGCCGGCGTCGGCGGGAGCGCGCGTGCCGGCCGGGAGGACCCGCTCGTCGCCTGGGTCACCGAGTTGCGCCAGACACCCGGTTGGGGCGTGGACGGCACGGCGGCGCGCACCGGCGAGGGCGTTCCTCGCCCGCAGGCCGTCGGTCGCCGCGACCCGCGCGACGAGTCCCGGGCTCGCCTCCGGCAGTCGCCGGCAGGCCCGGACGTCCCGGCCAGCGGCACTCCCGGAGGTGGGTGCGAGCCGGAGGCCTCGGCCACCGACCTTCACCTGCGCCTTGACGACCACCCGAGCGCCGAGGCGTTCGGTGGGGATCGGTGGGCGTCGCGGGACGTGGTCGACCGGTCGCCCTGGCCCTGGCCGGCCGGGGACGACCGTGGCGCTGAGCGAGGAGGGGATGGCGATCCTCGGCTGACGCGACCCGCGGGCCCGAGCCGACCCGTGCGCCACCTCGCCTACCGGGACACGCCACGCGGTGGCGGAGACCCCGGTCGGGTCCGGCCACCCGGTCGGCGGGACGCCCGACGCCCCGGCGGCACGCCCGCCCCGGCGGCTATCCCGCCGCGCCGGCCCGGCGCGGTGACCGATCCGCCCGGCGAGGGCCGGCGACCGGGGTGGCTCCGGCCGGACGCGCTGGCGGCGTCCCCCAGGCGCACCCTGCTGCTCGCCGCGTCGGCCGGCACCGGAGCCGGGCTGCTGCTGGGTGGTCCGGTCGCGGCGGTGGCCGTCGGCGCCTACGGCACGCTGGCCGCTCGCGCGCTGCTCCGACGCAAGGACGGCCGGTACGCCGTCCGGGCCCGGCGGCACCGGCTGGATCAGCTCTGCGGGCTGGCTGCGGACCTCCGGGCCGGCCTGCCGGTACCGGTCGCCGCCGAGCGGCTCACCCCCGGCCCGGCAGGGACCGATCGCGGATCCCCGGGCGGCGACACGGCGGCCCGCGACGAGCGGGGCGGGGCACGACGCCTGGATCGACTGGCCCGCGCAGCCGTACGCCTCGCCGACCAGACGGGCGCGCCGCTGGCGGAGTTGCTGGAGCGGATCGAGGCGGACGCCCGCTCGGCCGACCGTGGACTGGCTGCGGCGGAGGCCCAGGCGGCCGGGGCACGGGCCACCGCTCTGCTGCTCGCCGCCCTGCCGCTCGGCGGCATCGGGCTCGGCTACGGCATCGGCGTCGATCCGGTGGCGGTACTGCTGCACACCCCCGTCGGTGGTGCGTGCGCGGTCGTCGCCATCGCGCTCCAGGTCGCGGGACTGTTCTGGGCCGAGCGGCTCGGCGCGTCGCCGGGACGGGTGAGCTGATGCCCCGGATGGCGCTGGCAGCGGGCTTCGTGGCGGCGGCGATCCTGCTCGCCGGGATGCTCGCGGCGGGGCGGCGGCCCCTGCGCCGGCTGCGCGCGCTGCGCCGGGCGCCGGTCGGCGTGCACCCGGCCGCCTCGCTCCGCCGACCGGTCGGTCCCGACGACGACCCGACCGATGACGTCCCGCCTCGGCGTCGGCCGGACGCCATCCGCGTCGCCGCCGGTCTGGCCGGCGTGGCCGTGGCCGTCATCGTCGGCGGCTGGCCCGGGACGGTGGCGGCCCTGCCGACGACGCTGCTGCTCGACCGGCTGCTTCGTCGGATCGAGCCGCCGGCCGTACGGAACCGGCGGCTGCGCGAGGCGGCCGATCTTCCGCTCGCCGCCGACCTGCTGGCGGCGGCCATGCGGGCGGGAGCGCCCGTGGACAGGTCGATCCTGGCCGTGGCCGGGGCGCTCGACGGTCCGCTCGCCGACCGGCTCGCCCGGGTCGGTCGGCTGCTGCGGCTCGGCGGCGGCCCCGAGGAGGCGTGGGCTCCGCTCGCGGCGGTGCCGGGAGCCGAGCGGCTGACCGCCGCCGTGCTTCGCAGCGCGAACAGCGGAGCCGCGCTGGCCGGCGCGCTGACCCGACTCGCCGACGACCTCCGCGCCGACCGCTCCACGGCCGCGGAGGCGGCCGCCCGCCGCGCCGGCGTGCTCATCGTCCTGCCGCTGGGGCTCTGCTTCCTGCCGGCCTTCATTCTCGCCGGCCTGGTGCCGGTGATCGTCGCCGTCCTCGGCGACGTGCTCTGACCATGTCGAGAAAGGACAGGAACGTGCGCAAACTGCTCTCCCGCCTGCGCGGGGACGCCGGAATGAACACCGCCGAGTACGCCGTCGGCACCCTCGCCGCGGTCGCCTTCGCCGGGATCCTGCTGAAGGTGCTGACCTCCGGCAACGTGCAGTCCGCGTTGACCGCCGTCATCGACCGGGCGCTCAAGTGACCGGGCGCCGGCCGGCCGGCCGTGACCGGGGTTCCTTCACGGCCGAACTGGCGGCCGGCCTGCCGGCGCTCCTGCTGCTCCTGCTCGCCGGGCTGTCGGCGGTCAACGCCGTCGGCACGAGGGCGGGTTGCCTGCACGCGGCCCGGGAGGCGGCACTGGCTGCCTCCCGGGGCGCCGACGGGGCGGCCGCTGCCAGCCGGGCGGCGCCGCCGGGAGCGGAGGTGACCGTCACCGTCGACGGCCAGCGGGTCGTCGCCAGCGTCCGGGCACCCGTACGCGCGCTCGGCTCCCGGCTGCCCCGGATCTCCGTGACGGCGACGGCGGTCGCGGCGGTGGAACCCGGTGTCGTGGAGACGGACGCTGTGCGGCCCGGTGTCGCGGAGCCCGCGCCCCCGGGCGTCGAACCGGCGGAGGACGGACCGTGACGGGACGGATCGCACGCTGCGACCGGCAGAACCCTGACCGGCAGGGCGACGGGCCCGGCTGGCCCGGCTGGCCCGCGACCCCCACCGGGGTGGAAGTCCGTGAGAGCGCGGCGGGAGTGCGGGGAAGCACGACGGTGGTGCGTGAGGGCGCGGTGGCAGTGCGGTGGCAGCGCAGGGGGAGCGCGGCGGGAGTGCCGGGAAGTGCGGTGGGGCGGACGGGGGAGCGTGGTGGGGCGACCGTCTGCCTGCTCGCCGTGGGGCTGGCTTTCGTCATGGTCGGGTTGTTCGGTGCCGCCGTCGGCGCGGCGCGAACGGCCCGGCAGCAGGCCCGGGTGGCGGCGGACTTCGGCGCGCTGGCCGGTGCCGGCGAGGCACTCCTGGGCGAGCCGGCGGCCTGCGGCCGGGCTGCCGAGATCACCGCCGCCAACGGTGGCCGGCTGCTCGCCTGTCGACTCGACGGCCTCGACGTCCTGGTGACCGCAGAGGTGGCCGTCACCCCGCTGCCCGGCCTGGCGCGGGTCGCGGCGGCCAGCGCCCGCGCCGGCCCGGTCCGTGGCTGAGCGGCAGGCGGCACGTGCCGGAGGAACCGCGGGAGACGTGACGCACTCGACGCCACGACGCACTCGACCGGGCCGGGGCGACGGAAGTCGGCACCCCGACCCGGGTGGGTCAGCGTCCCTGGAGGGCGTCGAGGGCGACGGCCATCGCGATCACGACGCGGCGGTCGACCTGCGGGTTGTGGATCTGGACGACGTACCGGTCGCGCAGGCCCCACTGCTTGATGACGGAGAAGACCGGCTGACCGCCGGCGACGAAGTCGAAGTGGTAGGGCAGCCAGGACAGCGAGTCGACGAACCGGCGCAGCAGCGCCACGGGCATGCTGCGCTCCTGGCCGGTGACCTGCGGCAGGCCGGCCTGCTCGACGTGCCAGGTGGACCGCAGCAGGGACTGGGCGAAGTCCTTGCGGAACAGGCCGATCGGGTTGCCGGCGTGGTCGGTCACGTCGTACGTGGCGCCGATGTCGAGGCGCTGGCGGGCCTTGAACCCGAGCAGGGGCTGCTGCTTCGAGTCGTCGGTGTAGATCGTCACCTGCTCCTTGAAGGCGAGCCGCTTCTGCTGGGCGAACGCCAGCAGGCCACCTTCGGAGCCGTCCGGTGCCACGGCGTGGACCTCGTACTGGTTCACCATCATCCGGAGCCGTTGCCGGATGTGGAACTGCTGCTGGGCCTGCAAGTTCTCGAGTTGCATGGGTTCTCCTTCGAGGGGTCGCCGGAGTGTCGCACAGCTTCACCCGTGCCGCCGCCGACAGGTCACGCGTCCCTCCCCGCAGGCTACGCGGCCCGTCCTGCCAGCACGCGGCGGTTCCCGCCGGCCCCCGCCACCCCGCCCGGACCCTGCCGCGCTGCCCGACCCGTACCGTGCCGGCCGTGGCGGTGCCGTCCGGCCGTAGCCCCGCCATGGCCGTAGCCCCGCCACGGCCGGAACATCGCTTCGGCCGTGCTGTGCGGTGCGGAGCGGGTTCACCGGCCTCCGTCGACGGTGGCCTTGAGCGCCCACGCGTTCAGGACCTGGTGGATGCTGCGCAGCCGCTCGTTGATCTGCTCCAGGCGCTCGGCCTGCGCCAGGCTGGCGAGCGCGGTGCCCAGGGCGATCTGCTGGTCGGGAGTGAGTTTCTCCTGGTCGATCGTGTAGAGCAGGTCGACGGTCTCGGCGATGGTGTCGGCCACGACTCCTCCTTCGACGGGAAGCACGGCAAGGGTCCGCGAGCAGCGATGGAAGCGCTCCCACGTATTCGTTTGCCCCGAGCGAAGGGTTTCTATGCCTGCCTTCCACCACCCGGGACAGGGCGGCCTCCGAGCTGGTCTCCACCATCCGGGGCGGGGCGCCACCCGGAACTCCGGGGCCGCCCGGGGCGGCGTCGTCGGGAGCGACGCGTTTCCCCCGGACCGTAGGGCCGCCCGGAAGCACGGCATCCCGAGCCGCACGGCCTCCCGGAACAGCGACATCGCCGCCGGACGAACTGACGGAAGAGCCGCCGGGCGAGCCGCCGGACGGAACGCCGGGCGAGCCGCCGGACGAAATGCCGGACGAACTGACGGACGGAACCCCGGACGAGCCGCCGGGCTATCTGACGGACGGAACCCCGGAAGGGCCGCCGGACGAGCTGAGGGACGGAACCCCGGGCGAGTCGCCGGACGAGCTGACGGGCGAGTCGCCGGACGGGCGGGGTGCCGGTACGCCGTCGGGCAGGTTCGCGAGCACCACGTCCAGCACCTTGACGGCGTCCGGCTTGGAGAGCGGGTTGTTGCCGTTGCCGCACTTCGGGGACTGCACGCAGGACGGGCAGCCCGCCTCGCAGCCGCACTCCGCGATCGCGTCGCGGGTGGCCCGCAGCCAGGCTGCCGCCGTCCCGTACGCGCGCTCGGCGAAGCCCGCCCCACCCGGGTGCCCGTCGTAGACGAAGACCGTCGGGGCCTCGGTGTCCGGGTGCGCCGCCGTCGACAGTCCGCCGATGTCCCAGCGGTCGCAGGTCGCGGTGAGCGGCAGCAGACCGATCGCGGCGTGCTCGGCGGCGTGCAGCGCGCCCGGTACGTCGGCGGGTTCCACGCCGGCGGCCGTCAGGGACTGCGGTGACAGGGTGAACCAGACCGCGACGGTACGCAGTTCCCGGGCCGGCAGGTCCAGCGGGCGGGTGTCGATGACCTCGCCGGTGGCGATCCGTCGCCGCTGGTACGAGACCACCTGGCTGGTCACGTCGACCTCGCCGAGGAAGAGCCCCACGGGGCCGGCGTCCACGTACGAGCGCACGCTCACCACCGACAGCGAGGTGACGTCGCGGGCGTGGGTGGACCAGTCCGGCTCCTCGGGGTGCACCAGCGCGCACCCGTCGGCCAGGTCGAGCGAGTCGACCACGTAGGAGACGCCCTGGTGCAGGTAGACCGCGCCGGGGTGGAGCAGGAAGTGCGACGAGCCGCCGTCGACGGTGCCGAGCAGCCGACCGGTCGCCGCCTCCACCACGCAGACCGGCACGCCACCCCCGCCGCGCAGGTCCACCTCCGGCCGCTCCCGGTGCCGCCAGTACCAGCCGGTCGGCCGCTGCCGTAGCGCCCCCGCCGCCACCAGTTGGTCCACCGCCTCCTTCGCCCCGTCGCCGAAGAGTGCCAGGTCTTCGGGGGTCAGCGGCGCCTCGACCGCGGCGCAGGCGAGCTGCGGTGCCAGCACGTACGGGTTGGCCGGGTCGAGCACGGTCGCCTCCACCGGCCGCCCGAAGACCGCCTCGGGATGGTGCACGAGGTAGGTGTCGAGCGGGTCGTCCCGGGCGACCAGCACGGCGAGCGCCTCCTGCCCGGAGCGCCCCGCCCGGCCGGCCTGCTGCCACAGGGAGGCGCGGGTGCCCGGGTAGCCGCAGATCAGCACCGCGTCGAGGCCGACCAGGTCGACGCCCAACTCGAGCGCGTTGGTCGAGGCCAGTCCGAGCAGGTCGCCGTGCAGCAGCGCCCGCTCCAGTTCGCGTCGCTCCTCGCGCAGGTAGCCGGCCCGGTAGGCGGCCACCCGGTCGCCGAGCCCGGGCACCGCCTCGTCGAGGGAACGGCGGGCGTTCGCCGCGACCACCTCGGCGCCGCGCCGGGAGCGTACGAAGGCCAGCGTGCGTACCCCCTCGGCGACCGTGTCGGCGAGCAGGTCGGCCGTCTCCCGCAGCGCCGACCGGCGAACCTGGGTGAGGTCCGCCTGCTGGTCGGCGGCGGAGTCCCGTGGCAGCAGCGGCGGCTCCCAGAGCGCGAACGTCACCCCGCCGCGGGGCGAGGTGTCCTCGGTGACGGCGGTCACGGGCACCCCGGTGAGCCGGCCCGCCGCCGTCGCCGGGTCGCCGGACGTGGCCGAGGCCAGTACGAAGACGGGTGTGCTCCGGAACCGGGCGCACTGCCGCCGCAGCCGGCGCAGCACGTGCGCGACGTGCGAGCCGAAGACCCCCCGGTAGGTGTGGCACTCGTCGATCACCACGTACGTGAGCCGGCGCAGGAAACCGGACCACTGGGCGTGCCCGGGCAGGATGCCGTGGTGCAGCATGTCGGGGTTGGTCAGCACGAACCGGGAGTGCTTGCGGATCCACTCCCGTTCGGCGCGCGGCGTGTCCCCGTCGTAGCAGGCGGGGCGTACCCCCTCCAACTCCAGCGCGGCGACGGCGCGCAACTGGTCGGCGGCGAGCGCCTTCGTCGGCGCCAGGTAGAGCACGGTGGCCCGGGGGTCGGCGAGCAGGGTGGCCAGCGCGGGAAGCTGGTAGGCCAGGGACTTGCCGGACGCGGTGCCCGTGGCCACCACGACGTGCCGGCCGTCGTACGCCAGGGTGGCCGCCTCCGCCTGGTGCCGCCAGGGCGCGACCACGCCACGTCGGGCGAACGCCGCGCGCAGTTCCTCCGGTGCCCAGTCCGGCCACGGGGCGGGCTCGCCGGCCCGTGCCGGCACCCGCTCGACGTGGGTGACCGGGTCGGCGCCGGCGCGGGCACGCAGCCGACCCAGCAGGTCGGCGGGCGCCGGGCCGGAGTGGTCGGACGACGGCTTCAGGTCGTGGCGCGGCGCCGGGTGCGCCGAGCTGAAGCCGTCGGTGGTCACGTCCTGCACTCTCGCACTGGTGTTCGGAGATGGAAAGCGGGGGGCCGGGGTAAGGGGAGGCTCCGCCGGTGAGCAGAGCCGGTCTCCGGCGGGGATGGTTAGATGCCCAGGAGAGTTTACGGCTCTTGCGAGGGAGGACCGATGGAGCTGTCGCTGGCGACCCGCACCGTGGGCGAGCACACGGTGCTCGAGGTCGGCGGTGAGGTGGACGTCTACACCGCACCCCGGCTACGGGAGCGGCTCCTCGAGCTGATCGACGGTGGGGCCCGCCACGTGGTGGTCGACCTGGGTCGGGTGGACTTCCTCGACTCCACCGGGCTGGGCGTGCTGGTCGGCGCGCTCAAGCGGCTGCGCGCGGCCGGCGGCTCGTTCGCCCTGGTCTGCGACAAGGAGCCGCTGCTCAAGATCTTCCGCATCACCGCCCTCGACCAGGTCTTCCCGCTGCATCCGACGGTCGACGCGGCGGTCGGCACCGACCCGGCCGGCACCGGCGTCTGATGGCCACGGTCAAGCTCTCCTTCTCGCCGGCCCCGGTGCACGTGCGCACCGCGCGCCTGGTCGGCGTGGCGGTCGCCCGGCGGGCCGGGGTCCGCGAGGAGCTGCTGGACGAGGTACGGCTGGCCATCGGCGAGGCGTGCACCCGCGCGGTCGCCCTGCACCGCCAGTACGGCGTGTCCGAGCCCGTGCTCGTGGAGATGTCCGACACGGGCGCGTACGCGGTGCGCGTCGTCGACCGCGCGCCGATCGAGGCCGGTCTCGGGCTGGCGGCGCTCAACGCCGACCAGCTCGCCAACGAGTCGCTCGACGAGGACGACCTCACCACCGGCGTGGGCTTCGCGCTGCTGGCCGGTTTCGTCGAGGACCTCCAGGTGCGCCCGGTCGACGAGGGCGTCGGCACCGAGGTGCGGATGGTCTGGCCCGTCGGCAGGTGAGCTGATCCTCCACCGCCCTCGCCGAGGGCGTCGTACGCCGTGAGAGGCCGTGTCCCGTCGGGGCGCGGCCTCCTTGGCATGGATGGGCTCCTATATCAGATTTTTCCTCATAACACAGCGACGAAGATCATCACGGCGCGGTGCCCCCTCGGTGTGACCTCCAACACTGTGGAGGGCTAGAGTACGCGAGTTGTCAGCAAGTGATCCATCCCGCGGCCAGCGGGAACGGTTGTTCATCGCTGGTCCGACCGGGGTGGAGTGGCGCGCGCTTGCGACTCCGCATCCAGGCGCCGGGTCGGTGCGTCTCCACCGGCCGGCGCGAGCGTTCGGTACAGGAGGACACAGATGTCCGACACCTTGGCCGCCGATGGCGGCGGGATCTCCCTCACCGGAAACAACGTCACGTACGTCGTCATCGCCGCGGTCATCGCGCTGGTGGCGCTCGCCTTCGCCGGCGCGCTGACGAAGGCCGTGCTGGCCGCCGGCAAGGGCACCAACAAAATGCAGGAGATCTCCGGCGCGGTCCAGGAGGGCGCCTCGGCCTACCTGCTCCGGCAGTTCCGGACCCTGGCGATCTTCGTGGTCATCGCCGTGGTGCTGCTCTTCCTGCTGCCGGTGCACGGCACCGACGGCAGCGAAATGGCGGTGAAGATCGGCCGGTCCGTCTTCTTCGTCGTGGGCGCACTGTTCAGCGCGTTCATCGGCGGCGCGGGCATGTGGCTGGCCACCCGGGCCAACCTGCGGGTCGCCGCCGCCGCCCGGGAGCGCGAAGGCGGCCGGGAGGCCGCGATGAAGATCGCCTTCCGCACCGGTGGCGTGGTCGGCTTCCTCACCGTCGGCCTCGGCCTCTTCGGCGCCGCGCTGGTCGTGCTGTTCTACCGCAGCGACGCGCCGACCGTGCTGGAGGGCTTCGGCTTCGGCGCCGCGCTGCTCGCCATGTTCATGCGGGTCGGCGGCGGCATCTTCACCAAGGCCGCCGACGTCGGCGCCGACCTGGTCGGCAAGGTCGAGCAGGGCATCCCCGAGGACGACCCGCGCAACGCCGCCACCATCGCCGACAACGTGGGCGACAACGTGGGTGACTGCGCCGGCATGGCCGCCGACCTCTTCGAGTCGTACGCGGTCACCCTGGTCGCCGCGCTGATCCTCGGCCGCGCCGCCTTCGGCGAGCA
The DNA here is from genome assembly GCF_031845925.1 of Micromonospora reichwaldensis. Lineage (NCBI taxonomy): Bacteria > Bacillati > Actinomycetota > Actinomycetes > Micromonosporales > Micromonosporaceae > Micromonospora > Micromonospora reichwaldensis. Next base: position 15,106 of record NZ_JAVRFL010000004.1, read on the forward strand.
GGGCCTGGTCTTCCCGCTGATCGTCTCCACCATCGGTGTGCTCGTCGCGATCGTGGGCGTCTTCATCACCCGGCTGCGCGCCTCGGACCGCAACGGCCTGACCGCGATCAACCGGGCCTTCTACATCTCCGCGGTGCTCTCCGCGGTGCTGGTGGCGATCGCCACGTACGCGTACCTGCCGGCCACCTTCGCCGAGCTGGAGGGCGGGCTGACCGACGTCAGCGAGAACCCGCGGACGGTCGCCATCGGCGCGGTCGTCATCGGCATCGTGCTGGCGGCGGCGATCCAGGCGCTGACCGGCTACTTCACCGAGACCAACCGGCGCCCGGTGCAGGACATCGGCAAGAGCTCCCAGACGGGCGCCGCCACCGTCATCCTCGCCGGCATCAGCGTCGGCCTGGAGTCGGCGGTCTACTCGGCGCTGCTGATCGGCGCCGGCGTGTTCGGCGCGTTCCTGCTCGGCGGCAGCTCCATCACGCTCTCGCTGTTCGCCGTGGCGATGGCCGGCACCGGCCTGCTCACCACGGTCGGCGTGATCGTCGCGATGGACACCTTCGGCCCGATCTCCGACAACGCCCAGGGCGTGGCGGAGATGTCCGGTGACATCGACGAGCACGGCGCCCGGACGCTCACCGAGCTGGACGCGGTCGGCAACACCACCAAGGCGATCACCAAGGGCATCGCGATCGCCACGGCGGTGCTCGCCGCGACGGCGCTGTTCGGCTCGTACACCGACACGCTGCGCACCGCGTACGCGGACGCCGGGGTGGGCGACGTCGGTGCCGAGATCCTCAACTCGCTGAACGTGGCGAACCCGCGCAACCTGGTCGGCCTGATCATCGGCGCGGCGGTGGTGTTCCTCTTCTCCGGCCTGGCCATCAACGCGGTCTCCCGCTCGGCGGGCGCGGTCGTGATGGAGGTACGCCGGCAGTTCCGCGAGCTGCCCGGCATCATGGACGGCACCCAGCGCCCCGAGTACGGCAAGGTCGTCGACATCTGCACCCGGGACGCGCAGCGCGAGCTGATGACCCCCGGTCTGCTCGCCATCCTCGCGCCGATCGCGGTGGGCTTCGGCCTCGGGCCGGGCGCGCTGGCGGCGTACCTGGCCGGTGCGATCGGCGCCGGCACGCTGATGGCGGTCTTCCTGTCCAACTCCGGCGGCGCCTGGGACAACGCCAAGAAGCTCGTCGAGGACGGCGCGTACGGCGGCAAGGGCTCCGAGTCGCACGCCGCCACGGTCATCGGCGACACCGTCGGCGACCCGTTCAAGGACACCGCCGGCCCGGCGATCAACCCGCTGATCAAGGTGATGAACCTGGTCTCGCTGCTGATCGCGCCGGCCGTGGTGGCCTGGAGCGTGGGCGACGAGCGGAACACCGCCCTGCGGGTGGGGATCGCCGTGGCCGCGACGCTGATCATCGCCGCGGCGGTGGTGTTCAGCAAGCGCAAGGGCGTGGCCATGTCCGACGCCGACTCCGGCAGCGGCGCGGGCAGCCCGGACCAGCGGCCGGAGACGGTCAACGCCTGATCCGTCCGGCATCGGAGGTCCCCGGTCGGCCCGCGCGGCCGGCCGGGGACCGCCCGTGCCACCGGCAAACCTGTCCGGTGCCCGGACTCGACAGAGGCCGTACGCTGCAACGCATGCGCACGTGCCGGGCGGCAGCCGCCGGAAAGCTCACGGTGGTCCTGGCCACGCTCGTTCTCGTGCTGACCGGATGCGGCGGCGGTCCCAACTCCCGGGCGTGGGCGGCGTCGGTCTGCTCCGCGCTCACCCCGTGGCGGGCCGAGATCAGCAAGCTGACCAGCAGCACCGACCAGCAGATGACCGCCCAGACCACCCCGGCGCAGGCGAAGGAGAACCTGGTGCGGCTCTTCGGCGGCGCGGAGCAGGCCAGCGAGACCGCCCGACGCAAGGTCGAGGAGGCCGGCGTACCGGACGCCGAGCGCGGCGAGGAGGTCTCGGCGGGCTTCCAGGCCTCGCTGGCGAAGGTGCGCGACGCGTACGGCAGGGCCCGCGACACCATCGACGGGCTGGGCACCGGCCAGCCCACCGTCTTCTACGACGGCGTCCGGGCCGCCGTGGACACCCTGAACAAGGAGTACGACGCCAGCGCGCTCGACACCAGCCAGCTCAACTCCGAGGAGTTGAAACGCGCCTTCGACGAGGTGCCGGAGTGTCGCTGAGCGGGACCGGTGACCCGTCTGGCGGCGAAGCGCTGCCGGTGCTCTTCCCGGCCCCCACGGACCGGGTCGCGCCGGTCGCCCGCCGACCCGTACCGTCCCCGCCGGCCGACGCCGACGAGTCCGCCCGGCAGCTGACCTTCTTCGGCGCGGAGGCGGCGGACCCGTCCATCGCCGATCTCGCCGGGCTGCTGGCCGGCCCGGGCGAGGCGGTCCGGATGGGCGGCACGGCCCGGCTCTCGATCGTGGTCGACGCGGCCTGGCGGGTGCACGTCCTCGTCGCCGAGCTGGCGCTGCGCGGGGTGGCGGCCACCTGGGAGGCGACCACCGACGGGCGGCACGCGGTGCGCACCTCGTACGCCCGCACGCTGAAGCCGCTCGCGGCGGCCTGGCTGCGCGGTGCGGGCAAGCGACCGCCCGCCGGCTTCCACCTCAACGGGCGGCGGCTGCGGCTCTGGCTCGCCGCGGCGGGGGCCGCCGAGCCGTCCGGCTTCCTGCTCCGGCTCGGCGCCGCCGACGAGGAGTGCTGGGTGCCGGTCGGCGGGGCGCTCGACGCGGTCGGCCTGTCCGGGGCGCTGCTCGGGCCCGGCGAGGGCGGGCCGGCGTACCGGATCACCGGCCGGCGGCGGCTCGCCCGCCTGGCCGAGCTGGTGGGCGACCCGCCGCCCGCCGCCCCCGCGACCGACTGGCCGGCCCGCTCCTGACCGCCCGTCGGCGCCCGCCCCGTCGCGCCGGTCGGGCCTGTCCGATGGGGGACAACAAGTGCGCAATTTCGCGGAAAACGGCCGGGTAGCGCCTCGACCGAGGGTCCGCCATCGTCACAGTGTCCCGCCCGGCGGCACACGCACGGTGTACGGTGGCGCCGTCCGGCACGCCCCGCCGCCGGCGGAGAAAGAGGCCGCCCCGCCGGGACGGTTTGCCGCCCGCGAAACCCGAAACGCGGACGGCGCGTTACGTTGGACATCCGGGCCGCCGGGGGTCGGCGGGCCGAAAGTGGCCCGAACCGGGCGCCGGTGGCTGCGAGCAGGAGTGAGGTCGGGGAGAGACGTGCCGAGCAACGCTGGAACCACCCGTCTGGTCATCGTCGAGTCACCGGCGAAGGCCAAGACGATCTCGGGCTATCTCGGCCCGGGGTACGTCGTGGAGGCCAGCTTCGGCCACGTCCGGGACCTCCCGCGCAACGCCGCCGACGTGCCGGCCAAGTACAAGGGCGAGCCGTGGGCCCGGCTCGGGGTGGACGTCGACAACGGCTTCCACGCCCTCTACGTGGTCTCCGCCGACCGGAAGCAGCAGATCAGCAAGCTGATGAAGCTGGCCAAGGAGGTCGACGAGATCTTCCTGGCGACGGACGAGGACCGCGAGGGCGAGGCGATCGCCTGGCACCTGGTGGAGACGCTCAAGCCCAAGGTGCCGGTCAAGCGGATGGTCTTCCACGAGATCACCAAGCCGGCCATCCAGGCCGCGGTGGCCAACCCCCGCGAGATCGACCGGGACCTGGTCGACGCCCAGGAGGCCCGGCGCATCCTCGACCGCCTCTACGGCTACGAGGTCTCGCCCGTGCTGTGGAAGAAGGTCATGCCGAAGCTCTCGGCGGGCCGGGTGCAGTCCGTGGCGACGCGGATCGTGGTGGAGCGCGAGCGGCAGCGGATGGCCTTCCGCACGGCGGAATACTGGGACATCCTGGCCACCCTGGCCGTGGCCGACGCCGGCGAGGGCCCGCGCAACTTCAACGCCACCCTGGTCGCGCTGAACGGCGACCGGATCGCCACCGGCAAGGACTTCGAGCCGACCACCGGTCGGGTCAAGGCCGGCGCGGGCGTGGTCCACCTCGACTCCGGGGGCGCCCGGGGGCTCGCGGCCCGCCTGGAGGGCCGGCCGTTCACGGTCACCCGGGTCGAGGAGAAGCCCTACCGCCGCCGCCCGTACGCGCCGTTCATCACCTCCACCCTCCAGCAGGAGGCGGCCCGCAAGCTGCGGTTCTCGTCGCAGCAGACGATGCGCACCGCGCAGCGGCTCTACGAGAACGGCTACATCACCTACATGCGTACCGACTCGGTGAACCTGTCGGAGACCGCCATCACGGCAGCCCGCCGGCAGATCGTCGAGCTGTACGGCGAGCGCAGCGTGCCGCCGGAGCCGCGGCGCTACACCGGCAAGGTGAAGAACGCGCAGGAGGCGCACGAGGCGATCCGCCCGGCGGGGGACAACTTCCGCACCCCGGGCGACGTGGCCAAGGAGCTCTCCGCCGAGGAGTTCAAGCTCTACGAGCTGATCTGGCGGCGCACCATCGCCTCGCAGATGACCGACGCCGTCGGCTCCAGCGTCTCGGTGCGCATCCGCGCCGTCTCCTCCGCCCAGGAGGAGGCCGACTTCGGCGCCACCGGCAAGACCATCACCGACCCGGGCTTCCTGCGGGCGTACGTCGAGTCGAGCGACGACGAGAACGCCGAGGCCGAGGACGCCGAGCGTCGCCTGCCCAACCTCGTCAAGGGCCAGCCGCTCACCGCCGACGAGCTGGCCGCGCAGGGCCACCACACGCAGCCGCCGTCGCGCTACACCGAGGCGTCGCTGGTGAAGGCCCTGGAGGAGCTGGGCATCGGCCGCCCGTCGACGTACGCGTCGATCATGCAGACGATCCAGGACCGCGGTTACGTGACCAAGCGCGGCCAGGCGATGATCCCGACCTTCCTGGCCTTCGCCGTGATCGGCCTGCTGGAGCGGCACTACCCGCGCCTGATCGACTACGACTTCACCGCCAGCATGGAGAACGAGCTGGACGAGATCGCCGGCGGTGACCACGCCGCCGTCGACTTCCTCACGGCGTTCTACTTCGGCGGTGCCAACGGCGCCGGCGATCGGGACATCGCCCGCTCGGGCGGGCTGAAGAAGCTGGTCACCGAGAACCTCAACGAGATCGACGCGCGCAGCGTCAACTCCATCCCGCTGTTCACCGACGACGAGGGCCGCGAGGTCGTCGTGCGGGTCGGCCGTTACGGGCCGTACCTCCAGCGGGCGGTGCCGGGCGAGCAGCAGGCGCCGGCCGCCGAGGGCGAGGAGGGCGGCGGTCAGGGCGACCGGGCCCCGATCCCGGAGGGGCTGGCGCCGGACGAGCTGACCCCGGAGAAGGTGCACGAGCTGTTCCTCGGCGGCGGGGGTGAGCGCAAGCTCGGCGACGACCCGGCCACCGGCGAGCCGATCCTGCTCAAGTCGGGCCGCTTCGGCCCGTACGTGGCCAGTGGCGAGCGCAAGTCGTCGCTGCTGCGCTCGCAGTCGCCGGACTCGCTGACCTTCGACGAGGCGCTGAAGCTGCTCAGCCTGCCCCGGCTGGTCGGGGTGGCCCCGGACGGCGCCGAGGTCCTGGCGAACAACGGCCGCTACGGCCCGTACGTCAAGCAGGGTGACGAGTTCCGTTCGCTGGACTCCGAAGAGAAGATGTTCACCGTCACGCTGGACGAGGCGCTGGCCCTGCTGGCCGCCCCGAAGGCCCGCCAGCGCCGGGCCGCCGCGCCGCCGCTGCGGGAGATGGGCGTCGACCCGCTGACCGAGAAGCCGCTGGTCATCAAGGACGGCCGGTTCGGCCCGTACGTCACCGACGGCGAGACGAACGCGTCGCTGCGGCGCGGCCAGACGCCGGAGGCGCTGAGCATCGAGGAGGCCTCCGAGATGCTCGCCGAGAAGCGGGCGAAGGGGCCGGCGCCGAAGAAGGCCGCCGCGAAGAAGACCGCCGCCAAGAAGGCGCCGGCCAAGAAGGCGACGGCGGCGAAGAAGACGGCTGCGGCGACCAAGTCGACGGCGGCGAAGAAGACCACCACGGCCAAGGCCACCACCGCCAGGAAGACCCCGGCGAAGAAGGCGGCCCCCCGAAAGGCCACCACCAGCACCGACTGACCACCCGGCTCGCTCGCCGGCTGGCCTCGCAGGAGATCTTGGTACGGGCGCGCCCCTCGGAGGGCGTGTTCGTACCAAGATCCGGCGCAGATGGTCAGGACCAGCCCGTCCAACCGGCGGCGCGCAGAGCTGCTCGGACCTGGGCGAGGACCGTCCGAGGGTCGTTGCGTACCGCCCAGGCGGGGAAGCGGAGCACCCGGTCGCCGTCGACCCACAGGTCGTTCTGCCGGCGCATGTCCGTCCAGGCGGTGGCGGGGTCGAGGTGCTGCCCGCCGTCGATCTCCACGTGCACCCGCCACTGTCCGAACCACACGTCGAGATAGCGGCGGCGCCCGTTGGCATCGCGTCGGACGACCTGCCGGGAGGGCTCGGGCAGCCCCGCTCCTCCGACCAGGTCGAGGAAGTCCAGCTCGGCCAGGGAATGGGCGCCTCCGGCGGCGTCCGCGGCGGTCTGTCGGATCAGGTTTCGGCGCCGGATCCGGGGCATGGCGTCCAGGATCAGGTGCAGGTCGTCGCCGCCGACGAGGCGTTGCTGGAAACCGGCGGCGATGACCGCCCGGGCCTGCTCGTCGGTCGCCGCCCACTGCGCCGCGTCGACCAGCGACCGGGCAGGCATGGTGCGGGGCGGCTGCCCGACGCGCAGCACGTCCTCCTCGCCGAGCAGGGTGGTCCGGTGCAGGCGTACGCCGGGTGGCAGGGCGCGGCTCTGGTGCGCGGCCGGCAGGAGCACGTCCACGATCCGGCTGTCGTGACCGCGTAGACCCCAGGCCTGGGCCGCCGTGAGTCCGCCGAGCATCGCGGCCGGCCCGGCGGCGAGCACGGCGATCCACCGATGCTGGGCGGGACCGACCGGACCGTTGTGCGCGACGAAGACGGCGCGGTGCACCTGACGCCAACGACGGGTGGCGACCCGGTGCCGGATCGCCTTCGACGACAGATGGCGCCGGGCCTGGTCGAGGCTGATCACGTCTTCCTGATGGAACAGCAACCAGGTCAGCTCGTCGGCGTCGTCACCCGGCAACGCCCGCCGTAGCCCTGCCAGTGAACTCGACGACCTCGCCACACCCGCACTCTGCCCACCCGGTGTCGCTCGTGTCCGCCCCTGTGGACGGCGGACAGATCTTGGTACGAACGCGCCCTCCGAGGGGCGCGCCCGTACCAAGATCGCGCCGCTCGCTCTCGCGAGCGGCGAGCGAGCGGGGTGAGGGTCAGCCGAGGGTTCGGGTGAGGTGGGGGTTGGTGAAGAGGTGGTGCGGGTCCAGGCGGGCGCGGAGCGCCTGGAAGTCCGCCCAGCGGGGGTAGGCCGTCGCGAGCGACTCCGCGTCGCGCCAGTGCAGCTTGCCCCAGTGGGGCCGGCCGCCGAGGCTCGCGGCGACCTGCTCGAAGGCCCGGAAGTACGGCTCGTACGGCATGCCGACGTACTGGTGGACGGCCACGTACGCCGACTCGCGCCCGTAGCCGTGGGAGAGCCAGATGTCGTCGGCGGCGGTGAAGCGCACCTCGACCGGGAAGAGCACCTTGAACGGCAGCCCGTCGACGATCCGCCGCAGCGCGTCGAGCGCCTCGGGCAGGGCGTCGCGCGGCAGGGCGTACTCCATCTCCACGAAGCGGACCCGGCGCGGGCTGCAGAAGACCTGGTCGGAGCGGCCGGTGTAGCGGCGCTCGGTGAGCGCGCGGGCGGAGACGGCGCTGATGCCGGGGGCGAGCGCCGGCACGGCGCGGCCGAGCCGGCAGGCCCCGGCGAAGACGGTGTTGGACAGGAACTCGTCGTCCAGCCAGTTGCGCCACCGGGGCAGTGGCCGGTCGTCGTCGGCCACCCGGTCGTTGGCCTTGACCTGCACGCGGGTGGTGTACGGGAACCAGTAGAACTCGACGTGGTCGTGCCGGTCGATCAGCGCGGGCAGCTCGTCGAGCACGGCTGCCAGCGGCGCCGGCCGCTCGTGGGCGTGCAGCACGAAGGCGTCCACGCAGCGCAGGGTCACCTCGACGAGCACCCCGAGCGCGCCCAGCGACACCCGGGCGGCGGCGAAGACGTCGGGGTGCTCGTCGGCGGAGCAGCGCAGCACCTCCCCGGTGCCGGTGACGAGGGTGAGCGCCTCGACGAACGTCGACAGGCAGCCGTACGCGGCGCCGGTGCCGTGGGTGCCGGTGGAGATCGCGCCGGCGATCGTCTGTGCGTCGATGTCGCCCAGGTTGGGTAGGGCGAGGCCGTGTGCGGTGAGGAGTTCGTTGAGTGCGCGCAGGGTGATCCCGGCCGGTACGGTGACCAGTCGGCGGTCGGTGTCGACGCGTACCCCGGTGTCCAGGTCGGTCAGTTCCATGCGTCGTCCGTCGGTGACGGCGACGCCGGTGAAGGAGTGGCCGCTGCCCACCGCCCGGATCCGGTCCCCGGCGGTCGCGGCGGCGCGGACGGCCTCGGTGACGTCGGCGAGGGAGGCGGGGCGCAGGATGGTGGTGGCGGTGGCGCGTTGGTTGCCGGCCCAGTTGGACCAGCCTGCCAGGGTGGGCGGTGGGGTACCGGCCATGCGCACTCCTTGACATGAATGTGAACTGACTTCATATCAGCAACGTTGTCGCAGGTAAATACCGCAATCGAGGTTTGCTCGTTGTACCGGTAGTCACGAACCCGTGACGTGCAGATATGTTCATCCGTCGAAGGGGGGTGGCGAGTGTCCACACCAGCCGCCACAGCCGGGCCGCTGCGCCGCGTACCGGTGCAGGGTCGAAGTGTCGCACGGGTCCAGCGGATGCTGGACGCCTGTGCCGAACTCGTCGACGAGGTGGGGTACGAGGGTCTGACCACGACCCTGCTCGCCGAGCGTGCCGAGGTGGCGATCGGGTCGGTCTACCAGTTCTTCCCGGACAAGCGGGCGATCGTGCAGGCGCTGACCCTGCGCACGATGGAGTCCTACCTCCAGCGGCTCGACGAGCGGTTCGCCTCCGACGACCTGACCCACTGGTGGGACGGGGTCGACGCGGGCATCGACGAGTACATCACGATGCACCGCACCGTTCCGGGCTTCCGTACCCTGCACTTCGGCGACGTGGTCGACCTGCACCTGCTCGACGAGCAGCGGGACAACAACGGCGTGATCGCGGACCAGTTGGCCCGTGTGCTCGCCGAGCGCTTCGGGCTCGACGTCCCCGACCTCCGGTTCCACCTGGAGATCGCCGTGGAGGCGGCCGACGCGCTGATCAAGTTGGCGTTCCGCCGGCTGCCCGAGGGCGACGACCGCGTCCTGGTCGAGGCGAAGGCGCTGATCCGGGAGTACCTGCACCGCCAGGTCGACGCCCCGGCCGACGCCAACCAGTCCGGCTGACCGGGGCCGCGCCGGCACCCGGACCGGGCGAGGCCGGCCCGGGGTGCGCCGGGCGCGTGGATCAGAGGAAGGCGTGGCCCTCGCCCCGGTAGGTGGGCACGGTGGCCACGACCGCATCCCCCTCGACCAGGTGCAACTCGTTCACGTGCTCGCACAGCTCGCCGGCCTTCGCGTGCCGGAACCAGACCCGGTCGCCGACCCGCAGCGCGCCGGCCGCCGCGCCGGCCAGCGGGGTCTGCACCTCCCCGGCCCCCTCGGTGCCGATCAGCTTGAGGCCCGCCGGCAGCCACGGCCGGGGCAGCCGGCTGTCCTCGGCCGGGCCGGAGGCGATCCAGCCGCCGCCGAGCACGGTGGCCAGGCCGGGCCCCGGGCGGCGGACCACCGCGCAGGCGAAGGCCGCCGCCGGGGTGGGGCGCCAGGCGCGGTACGCGTCGAACAGCGTCGGCCCGTACAGGCCCGATCCCGCGGTGACCTCGGTGACCGCGGGGTCGGCGCTGGTCGCGGCCACGCTGCCGGTGCCGCCGCCGTTGACGAACTCCAGGTCGGCGTGTTCGCGTACGGCGGCCACCGCCGCGCCCCGGCGGGCCAGCAGTTCGCGGTACGACCGGCGCTGGGCCAGCCGGATCGCGGAGCCGAGCAGCGCCCGCCCGGGCGGCGCGTCGCCGAGGCCGGCGATCTGTGCCTCGTACGCCATCAGCCCGACCAGCCGGAAGCCGGCCCGGCCCGCGACGGTGGCGGCGAGCGCGCCGGCGGCCTGGGCACTGTGCACCGGCGAGCGGCGCACCCCGACGTGCACCCGCCCGCCCAGCGGTCGCCAGGAGGCGTCCAGGTCGAGGCAGACCCGCAGCTCGGGGCGGCGCCCGGGCGGGCACACGGCGTCGACGAGGTCGAGCTGGTCGGTGCCGTCGATCATCAGCGTGACGGCCGTGGCGAGCACCGGGTCGGCGGCGAGCGCGGCGAGCGCCCCCCGGTCGGCCGTGGGGTACGCCACCAGCGCGTCGTCGGTCACGCCGGCGCGGACCAGCCAGAGCGCCTCGGGCAGGGTGAAGGCCATCACGCCCCGCCAGCCGGGACGCCCCAGCGCCCGGCCGATCAGGTCCCGGGCGCGGACCGACTTGCTGGCGATCCGGACCGGCTTGCCGGCGGCCCGTTCTGCCAGCGCGGCGGCGTTGCCGTCGAAGGCCGCGAGGTCCACGACGGCGTACGGCGGGTCGAGGTGCGCGGTCGCCCGGTCAAGGCGGTCACGAAGTTTGTCGCTTTCGATGGCCACGTGTGCACGCTAACTGTCTGGGAGGCAATGCGAAATACCCTCGCGTCTGTCCGGGCTGCGGGCGGTGGTCGCGGCGGCCTAGGCTCGGCGAACAGGAGAATGTCGCGGCGGGGTGGGTCCCCGCCGGGTCTAGAGTGTTCCACCGGGACTGCCCAGCGATGGGCCGGCACGTGGAGGTACGGCCATCGAAAGCCAGTTCAACGGCGAGTCGCCCGGCGTGTCGTCGTCCTCGACCAAGCCCGGCGGCGCCGAGAAGCCCGGCCCGGACCACTCCGGCTACGCCGCCATCCGCTCGGTGCTGCGGATCACCCCGTTCCGCCGGCTCTGGATCGTGCTCGGCGCGGCCTCCTTCGGCGACTGGTTCGGCCTGCTCGCCACCAGCGTCTTCGCCGCCTCCCAGGTCGAGGGCAGCACCGCCCAGGGCGCCGCGTTCGGTGGCGTGATCGCCATCCGGCTGCTGCCGGCGCTGGTGCTCGGCCCGGTCGCCGGCGTGTTCGCCGACCGGTTCGACCGGCGCTGGACCATGGTCATCTGCGACGTGCTGCGCTTCCTGCTCTTCGCCTCGATCCCGCTGGTCGCGCTGCTCGGGGCGAGCGGGCCGGTCGTGGTCGGCTGGGCGGCGATCGCCACCTTCCTGATCGAGTCGATCACGCTGCTGTGGATCCCGGCCAAGGAGGCCGCGGTCCCCAACCTGATCCCGCGCGCCCGGCTGGAGGCCGCCAACCAGCTCACGCTGATCACCACGTACGGCCTCACCCCCATCCTCGCCGCGCTGATCCTCGCCGCGCTCGACGGCATCGTGCGGGGGGCCACCGGGGGCTCGACGCCGGACTGGGCCGCGCCGGCCGACCTGGCGCTCTGGTTCAACGCGTTCTCCCGGCTGGCCACCGCGCTGGTGGTGGCGTACGGCATCAAGGAGATCAGCCAGGGGCAGTCCGCCGAGACGGACCGCACCGAGCAGAGCATGATGCGCCAGTTCAAGGAGGGCTGGCGCTACATCGGGCAGACCCCGCTGGTCCGCGGCCTGGTGCTCGGCATCTTCGGCGCGTTCGCCGGCGGCGGCATCGTGATCGGCACCGCCAAGTTCTTCGCCACCTCGCTCGGCGCCGGTGACGCCGCCTTCTACCTGCTCTTCGGCGCCATCTTCGTCGGCCTCGCGCTCGGCATCGGGCTCGGCCCGATGATCGTCAAGGAGATGTCCCGGCGGCGCTGGTTCGGCATGAGCATCGTGCTGGCCAGCGCGTCGGTGATGGCCCTGGCCTTCGCCATCCACCTCTCCATGGCGATGGTCGGCGCGGTCCTGGTCGGCGCGGGCGCCGGAATGGCGTTCCTCTCCGGCACCACCCTGCTCGGCGGGGAGATCGCCGACGAGGTGCGCGGTCGGGTCTTCGCGGTGGTGCAGATCGGCACCCGGCTGGTGCTGATCCTCGCGATCGGCCTCAGCAGCCTGCTCGCCGGCGTCGGCGGCTCGCGCCGGCTGGAGTTGGCCGACCTGGGCGTGTCGATCTCGTCCACCCGACTGCTGCTGCTCGCCGCCGGCGCCGCCGGCATCTTCGCCGGGATCAGCGCGTTCGGGCAGATGGACGACAAGAAGGGCGTTCCCGTCCTGGCCGACCTCTGGGGTTCGATCCGGGGCCGCCCGCTGATGCCAGCCGAGCCGTTCGTCTCCGCCGGCCTCTTCGTGGTCTTCGAGGGCGGCGAGGGCGCCGGCAAGTCCACCCAGCTCGCCGCGCTCGCCGAGCGGCTGCGCGGGCAGGGGCGCGACGTGGTGGTGACCCGCGAGCCGGGGGCCACCGCCGTCGGCGAGCGGATCCGGTCGCTGCTGCTCGGCGCCCCCGGCTCCGACGTGCCGTCGCCACGCGCCGAGGCGCTGCTCTACGCCGCCGACCGGGCGCACCACGTGGCCACCGTCGTCCGGCCGGCGCTCATCCGGGGCGCGGTCGTGATCAGCGACCGGTACGTCGACTCGTCCCTGGCGTACCAGGGGGCGGGGCGGACCCTCCCCGTCGACGAGGTCTCCTGGCTCTCGTCGTGGGCCACCGGCGGGCTCAAGCCCGACCTGGTGGTGCTGCTCGACGTCGAACCGCACACCGGCCTGGCCCGGGTGGCGGCGCGCGCCGAGGCGGCCGACCACCTGGAGGCCGAGTCCGTCGCCTTCCACGAGCGGGTCCGCTACGCCTTCCTCGACCTCGCCGCCGCCGACCCGAAGCGCTACCTGGTGCTCGACGCGTCCCGCCCGGTCGAGGAGATCACCGGGCAGGTGGCCCGGCGGGTCGAGGAGATGTTCGGCACCCCCGGCGGCATCGTGCACCCGCGTCCCGCGCACGGGCCGGACACCTCGGTGCAGCCGGAGTTATCCGAATCGGAGCTGGTACCGATGGAGCGCCGGACCTGATGCCCGACGTCTTCGCCGACCTGGTCGGGCAGGACGAGGCGGTCGACACGCTGCGCCGGGCCGCCGCCGCGGCGTCCGCCGTGCTGCGCGCCGCCGCCCCGCCCACGACCGACGCCGCCGGGGACGGGTTCGACGCGCTCGCCGACGAGTCCGACGGCGGTCAGCCGGCCGCCGTCGACGCGGGGGCGGGGATGACGCACGCCTGGATCTTCACCGGGCCGCCCGGGTCGGGCCGGTCGGTGGCGGCGCGGGCCTTCGCCGCCGCCCTCCAGTGCGCGTACGGCACCGGCTGCGGCGGGTGCCCCGGCTGCCACACCACGATGACCGGCACCCACGCCGACGTCCGGCTGGTGGTGCCGGACGGGCTCTCCATCGGCGTCAACGAGATGCGGGCGCTGGTGCTGCGCGCCGCCAGCACCCCGTCGGGCGGGCGCTGGCAGGTGGTGGTCATCGAGGACGCCGACCGGCTCACCGAGGCGGCCGGCAACGCGCTGCTCAAGGCCATCGAGGAGCCGCCCCCGCGGACGGTCTTCCTGCTCTGCGCCCCGTCGACCCACCCGGACGACATCTCGGTGACCATCCGGTCGCGCTGCCGGGTCGTACCGCTGGTGCAGCCCGCGCCGGAGGCGGTGGCCGAGGTGCTGGCCCGCCGCGACGGTGTCGCGCCCGACGTGGCGCGCTGGGCCGCGGCGGCGGCGCAGGGGCACGTGGGACGGGCCCGCCGGCTGGCCCGCGATCCGGAGGCGCGCACGCGCCGGGAGGCGGTGCTCGCGGTGCCGCGCCGGCTGACCGGCGTGGGTGCCGCCTTCGACGCGGCGTCGGCGTTGATCGAGGCGGCCGAGGCGGAGGCCGAGGCGTCGGTGGCGGAGACCGCCGCGGCCGAGCGGGCGGCGCTGGAGACCGCGCTCGGGGCGGGGGGCACCGGGCGGGGCGCGGCCGGCGCCATCCGGGGCGCCGCCGGGCAGCTGAAGGACCTGGAGAAGCGGCAGAAGTCCCGGGCCACCCGGGCGCAGCGGGACGCGCTGGACCGGGCGCTGGTCGACCTGGCCGGCTTCTACCGCGACGCGCTCACCATGGCGCTGCGCGCCCCCGTCGCGCCGGTGCACACCGACACCGCCGCGCTGGCCGGGGCGGGCGCGCAGAAGTGGGACGCCGAGGGGGCGCTGCGCCGCCTGGAGGCGGTGCTGGAGTGCCGGGCGGCGATCGAGGCGAACGTCAAGCCCCGGATCGCCGTCGAGGCGATGATGCTCTCGCTCTGGAAGGGCTGAGCCCGCCGACCGGTCCGCGAGCCGGGCATCGAGGGCCGACCCCGCCCCCGGAGTCCCGGCGGCCGGACCGGTTGTCCACAGGCATCGACAGGCGCAATTGCTGTGCGGTACGGTCCGGTGTGCCGCCGTGACGGCGGCGGCACGCACAGTGATTTTCCTGTTCCGGGAGGGGTCCGCCGATGCCGCGGGGGGAGATCGACGAGGCCTGGATCGAGGAGGCGGTACGGCGCTACCGCCGGATCGAGTCCCTCCAGACCGAGTTCGACCAGGCGGTGTCGACCGTCGAGGTCACCGTGCGATCGCCCGACGGGCTGGTCGAGGTGGTGGTCACCGCCGGCGGGCGGATCACCGACGTGCGCTTCCTGGGCCCGCTGCACACCCGCAACCCCCGCGACGTCGCCGGCTCGGTGCAGGCGGCGGTCACCGCGGCGGCCGACGCCGCCCAGTGGGCCCGGGAGAAGCTGCACAACGAGACCTTCGCCGCCTACCGGCCGCTGGCGGGAGCCTGAGATGGAGAGCCTGCGCGCCCTCGCCGCCCGGCTCGACGAGGCGAGCGAGACCATGACCGCCGTGTCCCGCACGGTCACCGCCGGCGACCCGGCGCAGGCCGCGTTCGGCGTCGACGCCCCCGGCCGGCCCGGGGAGATCGGGCGGGCCCTGCACCGGCAGTGGACCGCCGCCACCGGCGACCGGGCCCGGGAGGCGCACGTCGCCGCCCAGCGGCTGGCCGCCGCCGCGGCGGCGGTGCGGGCCACCGCCGACCACTACGCGGACGTCGACCGCGCCGCGCGCCACCGGCTGACCGGGGAGGCGTGATGGACGCGCTGGACCGGCTCGCCGAACCCGGCCTCGACCTGCTCCGCCGGGTCGACACGCTGCTCGCCGCGGGGGCCCCCGAGGGGCACCGCGTGTGGCCGCTGCTGCGCCGGATGCAGGTGCTCCCCGGCGAGGCCGTCCGCAACTTCCTCGACCTGCATCCGGCACCGCTGGCCGCCGCCGGCCACACCGCGCGCCGCCTGATGCGGGGCTACGACGACGCCTGCGCCGCGCTGACCGACCCGGTGCTCTGGTCCGGCCCGGCCGCGTCGTCCTACGGGCAGGCCCGGACGGCCCTGCTGCGCCACCTCGACGAGGGGCCGGAGAGCCTGGTCGGCCGGCTGGAGTCGACGGCCGGCTACGCCGACGCGCTCGCCGACTGGGTGGAAGGCAGCCGGCTCGCACTGGCCCGGGCGCTCGCCGACGTCCTCCGGTGTGCCGAGGCGGTGACCGTGGTCGCCGCGACGTCGACGCCGGGCGGCGCACCGGGGCACCGGACAACTGCGGGTCCGGGCGGGAACGAGGCCGCCGAAATCGCCGCGCGGGTGCTGGCGGTGCTCTGCGTCGCGTACGACGGGGCCGAGACCCTGCTGCGCCAGTGGGCGCCGAGCCTCGCCGAGTCCCGCTGGCGGGCGCCGGCGGTCGACCGCCCCCGCTACGACACCCCCACCCGCGTCGGCTGGTGACGCACTCCGGGTGCACGCTCGGTAGCCGGGTGTCGACTGCCGGCCCGGCCGCCCCGGCCCGCGCGTCGTAGGGTGTGAGGCATGGGCATGCTCTGCGCGGTCAGCTTTCAGCGGTACGGGCGCCTCTACTACCTGGACCCGGGCGAACTGCGTCCCCAGGTCGGCGACAAGGTGCTGGTGCCGACCGACGACGGGCCCGAGGTGGCCGAGTGCGTCTGGGCGGCGCAGTGGGTCACCGAGGAGACCGAGGGCTTCCCGCGGCTGGCCGGCCTGGCGGGCGAGGACGACCTGCGTCGCGACGAGACGGTACGCCGCCGCAAGGCCGAGGCCAAGGTCGCGGCGAAGCGGCTGATCCGGGAGCACGCCCTGCCGATGAAGGTGGTGGCGATCGACCACGTGCTGGGCGCCGCCGAGGGTGGTGGCGAGCGGAGCACCATCTACTTCACGGCCCCGCACCGGGTGGACTTCCGCGCGCTGGTCCGGGACCTCGGCGCCACCCTGCACTGCCGGGTCGAGCTGCGGCAGCTCTCCGCCCGGGATTCGGCGCGGGTGCAGGGCGGCATCGGCTCCTGCGGCCGGGACCTCTGCTGTGCCACCTTCCTCACCGACTTCGAGCCGGTCACCATCCGGATGGCGAAGGACCAGGACCTGCCGCTCAACCCGCTGCGCATCTCGGGAGCGTGTGGCCGGCTGATGTGCTGCCTGAAGTACGAGCACCCGCTCTACCAGCGGTTCCAGGAGTCAGCGCCGGCGATCGGCACGCGGGTGTCGACGCCGGAGGGCGACGGCCGGGTGGTCGGCCACAGCGTCCCCCGGGACTCCGTCACGGTACGTCTCGACGCCGACGGCTCCCGCTGCTCCTGCTCCCGCGCCTCGGTCTGCGGCCCCCGCCAGGCCCACGACCAGCACTACACCCCCTAGCCGACTCTCCCTCCACACCCCACGCTCGTCGATCATGAGGTTGGCGGCGAAGTCGATCGCGAACACTGCCGGCAACCTCATGATCGCCGCCTGCCCTGCCTTAAGGGCAGGTGTCAGGTGAGGGTGGTGGGGGGTTCGGCCAGGCGGGGGCGCAGCGGCCGCTTCGGAACCAGCCAGGAGGACTCCGGGGACTGGTCGGGGTTGAGCTGCCAGTCGCGGGACACCCGGTCGACGGCGATCGGGTAGATCGTCAGCGTCCCGTCGGGATCGATGCGCAGCCGCAGGAACGCCTTGGCGTCCTCGATGCCCTGCCCGGCGAAGAGCTCGTTGATGTTCACCCCGAACGCGCCCGCCACCAGCAGGTACGCGGCCACCAACTGGCTCGCCACCAGCCCGCTCACCGGGCCGTAGAGCACCGCCGCGGCGACGGCCGGCAGCGGCCACGGCCAGTCGTAGAAGGGCAGGGCCAGCCAGGCCCAGGTGCCGGCGGCGGCCAGCCCGATCTGGGCCAGGCCGTGGCCCACGCCGAGGATCCAGTGCCGGGCGTGCCGCTTGCCGCCGGAGCTGGGCGGCTTCGCGAAGAACGCCGCCGCGAGCATCGTGACGATCAGCATCGCCATCAGCGGCACGCTGAACAGCCGCTGGTCCGTCCCGCTCGGGTTTGTCGCGACGCCGGCCATCGCCAGCATCAGCAGCGTCTGCAGGGTGCCCAGCAGGGTGGTGAAGCCCGGGTTGCGCAGCGGCAGGCGGGGGAAGATCCCCCACGCGTACCGCCGGGAGCGGGCCCGCTCCGGGTAGCGGCCGGCCAGCTCGTACGGGTGGGAGGCGCTGGCCCGCCGGGCGAGGGTGTCGCGCGGCGGCACCTCGATGCGCTCCGGGAGCTGGTGCGTCGGGTAGAGGTACGCGCCGCCGCCCCCGCAGGTGATCAGCTGCCGGTCCGGGCCGGCGTAGCGGGCGTAGTGGTGCAGGTCGCCGGAGATCAGCAGCCGCACCTGGGCCCCGGTGGGCGCGACGATGGTGCGAATGAAGTAGTCGATCGAGTCGTACGCCGTGGGATGGTCGACGGCCTTGACCCACGTCGGCGCCGGCACGGCCACGATCACCCGGCTCTGCGGGCCCAGCCGCTCGGCGACCCGGTCGAAGTAGGTGAGCTGCGGGTCGTCGAGATACGAGCCGGACTGGTCGTCGAGGCCGAGCAGCCACCAGTCGGCGGGCAGCTCCACGGCGAAGTACGAGCGGGACTGGCCGGTCTCCCAGCCGCCGAAGTGCCGGTCCCGGGACCGGACGAAGAGCCGCAGGAAGGCGGTCAGGCCGTCATACCAGTCGTGGTTGCCGGGCACCGCGAAGAGCGTGGGCCGCTCGGGCGGGGTGACCGGCAGCGCGGCCTGGTAGGGCCCCTTGCACCGGTCCTCGTACGCCTCGAAGGCCGCCGACGGGTAGACCTGGTCGCCGCCCATCACCAGGGTCTGCGCGCGGGGCAGCCGGTGCCCGTCCACCTCCAGCTCGGGCTGGGCGATCAGGTACGCCACCGAGTAGGTGGCGTTGAAGCCGTCGCCCAGGTCGGCCACGTAGTCCAGCCAGAGCCCGCCGTCCGGCCCGACCTGCCGCGCGATGCCCGCGTCGAGGGAGTTCTGCAACTCGCGCTTGTCCAGGTACGCCCCGAAGAGCATCGCCAGCAGCGTACGGATGCCGGTGCTGATCAGCAGGAACGGCGCGAGCCACGGCACCGGCTTGCGCGGGGTGAAGCCCAGCTCCCGGGGATCGGTGCCGCGTGGCCGGCGCGCCGCCCGCCCGCCGGCCGACTCGCTCGTGTGGGCACTCTCCGCCGCGCCGTCC
Source organism: Micromonospora reichwaldensis (assembly GCF_031845925.1). Taxonomy (NCBI): domain Bacteria; kingdom Bacillati; phylum Actinomycetota; class Actinomycetes; order Micromonosporales; family Micromonosporaceae; genus Micromonospora; species Micromonospora reichwaldensis. Next base: position 33,687 of record NZ_JAVRFL010000004.1, read on the forward strand.
TGCGGATCCACGTCGGGGGCGCGATCGTCGTTCACCCGCCGCAGCGTAGTCCCGGCCGGCGGCGGTCGCTGTCCGGCGGACGACGGTTCGGGGTCGGATGTCCGGATGGGGAACCCGCTCGGCCCGTCGGCGGGTCGTGCCGTACACTTGCTGATCGTTGCCGCCTTAGCTCAGTCGGCTAGAGCGACGCACTCGTAATGCGTAGGTCGACGGTTCGATTCCGTCAGGCGGCTCGGTGAAGAAGCCCAGGTCAACGACCTGGGCTTCTTCGTTTCTCCAGGTCGGTCACGCCCGTCGAGATCCCGTCCGCGCATGGCCCGCACCCCCGTGCCACGCCAAGCTGCCCGCGCAACGACCCGGCCCGTGTGACTCTCCCAGCGGGTCGGATCAGACGATCTTGAGATTGGCCATCATGCCCATCGCGCTGTGGTCGACCATGTGGCAGTGGTACGGGTAGACCCCGCGCCAGGTGTCGAAGGTGGCCTGGAGCCGTACGCTCTGCCCGGGCCAGACGATCACAGTGTCCTTCAGGCCGGACTCGGTGGGATCGGCCGGTGCGCCGTTGCGGCCGAGCACCCGGAACTGCACCAGGTGCATGTGGAAGTTGTGCGGCATGAAGGCGTTGGCGTTGGTAACCGTCCACTCCTCGGTGCTGCCCCAGGCGATGGTGGTGTCGATCCGCGCCGGATCGAAGACCTTGCCGTCGATGTACGCCTGGTGCCCACCGGAGCCCGGCTCGTCCATCCGCAGCTCGATGTTGCGGCGCACGGTCGGCGTGGGCAGTGGAGGCAGGGTGCGCAGCCGCTGCGGTACCGAGGTGCGGTCCCGCCCCTTCGCCCGTACGACGTCGAAGCGCATCACCTGGCCTACCTGCTCGGCCGGGCCCGGCCCCATCAGGTTCTGCAGCACCACCGAGGTGCCAGGCTGGTAGCGGGCGAAGTCGATCACCACGTCGAGCCGTTCGCCGGGCGAGAACAGCAGGTGCTGCATGGTGACCGGCGCCTCCAGCAGGCCTCCGTCGGAACCGATCACCGTGATGTCCCCGCCGTCGGCGAGCCGCAGCAGGAAGAACCGCAGATTGCTTGAGTTGACCAAACGGAAACGGTAGCGGCGGGCCTGTACCTCAAAGCGCGGCCACGGCCGCCCGTTGACCAGCAGGGTGGTCCGGTTGTCGGCGTCGTCCATGGTCCAGACCAGCTGAGCGTTGGCGTCCAGGTGCGCGTCGCGTAGCACCAGCGGGACGTCGAACCGGCCGCGGGGCAACGGGAGCGCCGCCTCGGTGCGGTCGGTGAGCAGGTAGAGGCTGGACAGGCCCCGGTAGAGGTGCTCGGCCTCCATGTGGTGGGTGTGGTCGTGCATCCAGAGCGTGGCGTGCGGCTGCCGGTTCGGATAGTTGTAGACCCGCTCGCCGCCGGGCGGAATCGTGGCGTCGCCCGAGCCGTCGTCGCCGGGGGCGGTGGCGCCGCCGTGCAGGTGCACCGCCGTGGGCATGTCCAGCCGGTTGCGCTGGCGTACCACCACCCGCCGACCCGACGTAGCGCGGATCGTCGGGCCGGGCAGGTCGCCGTTGTAGGTGTACACCTCGGTGCGGGTGCCCGGCACGATCTCCAGGCGCCTGCGGTGCATCGTGACCGAGTAGTAGTCGGTGGTGGCGGTCCGCAGCACCGGGCGCAGGGTCTGCGGCACGGTCAACGGGACGGTGAACGGGGTCACGGGCGGGGGCGTCGGGGAAGCTACCCCTGCCGCTGCGGGGGCTGCGCCCAACCGTCCGGCGAGGCTGACCAGGCCGCTGGTAGCCCCGATGATGCCCGACGCCGCACCGAGGCGCAGCAGTTGACGACGAGTGGACAAGTTGGTCCCTTCCCAGGATGTTCGCGAGAGTTCCCGCAGGCGCCGGCGGCTGGCGGGCCGGACGGTCGTCGCAGGCACGATGATGCCGGCAATCACACAGAGAGGTGACCCCTATCGGCCGCGCACCTGGAGACGCTCTGCGGGTCGAATGCCCCTATGGATGGCAGGGCGGGTGGGCGTGACGGGTGCGGGGAGATGCCGGTGGATCTCGCGGGCGACGACGGGCCGCCGAGGTGGCGAGGCGTGTCGTACGGTCGACGCATGCCCGCACCCGATGACGTCCTGGCCACCCTCCGCGACTTCGTGGCCCGCGTCGACGCGCTCGATCCGGCCGCCGCGCCGCACGGCGAGCTGGTCGTCGGCCTGCGGGGCGTGCAGTCGCGGCTGGCGCTGAGCGCCCCGGTCGCCCGCGCCCTGGTGGAGGCGTTGCGGGCGTACCACGACCCGCGCGACCGGGGTCGCTGCGACCACTGCGGCGGCGGGCGACTCGACGACAACTTCCTGTGCGGAGACTGCGGCCGACCCAGCGGGCTGTTCGGCCAGTTGGTCTCCGAGCGGGCCGCCCGGCACACGGAGCAGGGCGCGGTCCCGGCCGCGCCCGCCGCGGGCCGCCGGCACGCCCGCGCCGACGGTCGCTGACCCCGGCGGGCCCGACCCGACCGCGCGGTGCCGCGACCCTGCCGGGAGGCATGGCGTACGCCGGCGACCCACGACTTTTGTCGGTCCTCGTCGCTACCCTCCCGACGTGACTGATCTGGTGGATGGCGTGCGGGTGCCGAGCGTCGAGGAGGAGGCCCGGTTCTGGGCCCTCGTCGAGGAGGCCTGGGAACGGCTCGGCGACGAGCCCGCCGCGCTCCGGCGGGCGCTGCCGACGCGGGACCCGGCAGCCGGCGACGAGGGCCTGTACGCCATCGACGCGTGGCTCGACCGGTTCCTCGACAACCTGCGCCAGCTCGCCGAGGGACTGTCCAGCCGGGAGTTGACCGACCTGGATCGGGTGCTCGAGCGCAAACTGCACGACATCGACCGGGCCGACGTGCACGAGGTGACCGACGGCTCCGACGACGGTTTCCTCTACTCCCGGGGCCACATCGTCGCGCTCGGGCGGGATTTCTACGAGGCGGTGCACGCCGATCCGACCGTCGCTCTGCCCGACACCGCGTGCGAGGCCATGTGCTACTTCTTCGCCAGGCTGCACAGGGAGCGCTTCGGCGCCTGGCCGGAGACGGGCTCGGGCATCTCCCGCGAGTCCTGCACCAACCCGGCCGGCTGGAGCGCCTGACACCACGCCCGCCAGGGCGGGGGCAACCAGGAGTTCCGCGCGACGGCCCGCACACTGACCGTACGCAGTCGTCAACCCTCCGGAGGCAGCCTCATGCAGTACGCACCCGTCGTCGTCGCCCTGCCGATCGCCGACCGCCCCACCTCGTACCGCTTCTACTCGGAGGGGCTCGGCCTGGAGGCCGTCGGCGAGTTGGCCGAGGACGGCATCCCCGAGCCCCTGCAGTACGCCGTCAACGACGGCCTCCGCGTCATGCTGGTGCCCACCGGCGGCTTCGGCTGGGTCATCGGCGACCACGAGGTGGCCCCGCGCGGGCAGAGCGAGTGCCTCGTCAGCCTCCCGGCCGCGACACCGGCCGAGGTCGACGAACTCGTCGGGCGGGCCCGGGCCGCAGGCGCGCAGGTCGTCGTCGAGCCAGGTCAGCAGCCGTGGGCCTACACGGGCACCTTCGCCGACCCGGACGGTCACCTGTGGACGGCGTCCGCGGAGGCGCACTGACGCCACCCGGCCCGAGCTGACGCCGGGCACGGGCGGCCGAGCGTGCCCAGGCCGCGCACGAGCGGACGGCCCGGTTCGCGGGGAACCGGGCCGTCCACCGACAGGGGCAGGTGTGCGGGGAGATCAGAGGGTGCGGTGCGGGTAGCCGGCGGTGCCGGGCTCCGGAACGACCTCGACCTCGGTCACCACGTACTCCGTGTCGGTCGTCGTGGTGGCCGGCCGGTCGTCGGCGTCGGAGCGGCGCTTCGCGGCCGCGGCGGCTCCGGCAGCGGCGGCCCCGGCCACGGCGGCGCCCGCCGCCACGGCCTTGCCGGACACACCGGCGCTGCCGCTGTCGCCGCGGGTGGCGGCGGCGTGCTCGACGCCCGGAGTGCCGACACCGAGGCCGCTGTCGACGGTGCCGCGCCAGGCGCCGGTCTCGACGCCGCGCTCCTCGATGTACGTCTTGAACTTCCGCAGGTCGGATTCCGCCTGCCGCTCGATGATGTTGAGCTTGTCGCCGGCCTTCTCGAGCAGGCCCTCGGGCTCGTACTCGAGGTGCAGGCTGACCATGGTGCGGCCGGCGTCGACGGGCTGGAAGTAGACCGCGCCGGCGTTGGTCACACCCTCGGTGGCCGCCCAGGCCACCTTCCGGTCGGGCACCTGCTCCAGCACCCTGGCGTCCCACTCGCGCTGGACGCCACCGATCTCGGCGACCCAGTGCATCCGCCTGTCGTCGAGCTGGCGCACCTCACGGACGCCCCCCATGAAGCGGGGGAACTCCTCGAACTGCGTCCACTGGTTGTACGCGGTGCTGACCGGAACCTGTACTTCGATGGACTTCTCGACCTTCGTGGTCATGGGCAATCCTCCTCGTCAGGTCGAACCGTTGTCGTTCGGCAGACAGAGCCGTCATCGTCGACGAAACTCCTACCCCGACCGGGGGCACTCAACCGCCGGACCTGCCGACATTGCCGCGACGCTCCATCGCCGGACCGGCCCACCTGCCACATCGGACGGTCGTGGTGCACCGCGGCGCGGGCCGGTCAGTCGGCCTGGTCGGGGAGCCCGCGTAGGCGGCGTACCGGGGAGAAGGCGACCCACAGCACCCCGGCGAGCGCGCCCGCCGTCGCGATCCACAACGCCGGCCGTACGCCGAGGGTGCTGCCGAGCGCGCCGCCGATCAACGCGCCGATCGGCCGGATGCCGTAGTTGACGGTGCGCCGCGCCCCCGCCACGCGGGCCAGCAGCGCCTCCGGGGTCAGCGCGGTCTGCACCGAGCCGACCGTGATGTCGAGCAGCATCACCCCGAGGGCGGAGAGGAACTCGGCGGCGAAGAGCATCCCGACCACCAGTGGTGTCGGCCCGCCAGCGAGGGGGACGAGCAGCGTGGGGGCGGGGAAGAGGACGAACCCGGCCAGCAGCGTCGGTCCGACGCCGAAGCGGCGCACCAGCCGGCCGGTGAGCGCCGCCCCGATCAGGCCGCCCACCGCGCCCGCGCCCAGCACCGCGCCCAGCAGGCCGGGCGTGAGACCGAGTTCCTGCGTCGCGTAGAGCACGAAGAGCGCGATGAACATGAAGTTGAACAGGTTGACGGTGGTGGTGCCGAGCAGGAGCGCGCGCATCATCGGCGTCCGCGCGATGAAGCCCAGCCCGGCGCCGAGGGCCAGTCCGCCGCCGCGCGCGGGCGCCGGCTCCGTCGGCCGGATCCGCACCAGGAAGTACGCGGACACGACGTACGACAGCGCGTCGGCGACCAGGGCGATCGGCGCGGTGAGCACCTGCACGAGGACGCCGCCGACGCTCGGCCCGGCCACCAGTGACATCGCCCGGCTGCCGTTGATGAGGGTGTTCGCCTCGACGTAGTCGGCGCGCCCGACGACGGAGACGAAGAGCGGCCCCCGGGCGACCTCGAAGATCACGGCGAGCGTGCCGACCGCGAAGGCCGCCAGGTAGAGCTGCGGCATCGTCAGCAGGTCCAGCACGTACGCCACCGGCACGGCGGTGAGCAGCAGCGCCCGCCCGAGGTCCGTCAGGATCATGAGCCGGCGCTTGTGCGGGTACCGGTCGACCCAGGCGCCGGCGAGCAGCGAGAAGAGCAGGTTCGGGGCGAGCGCGGCGGCGGTCAGGTAGCCCATCTCGGCGGGGGTCGCCTCGAAGACCAGCACGGCCAGCAGCGGCAGGGCCAGCGTGGAGATCTCGTCGCCGAAGTACGAGACGGTCTGCGCCGACCAGTACCGACGGAACACGCGCTCGCGCAGCAGCCGGGGCAGCGGGCCGCGCCCGGCGGGACCGCCGGGCGGGGCGGCAACCGGGACGCCGGTCGCCTGACCGCTCACCGGTCGCCCTCCTGCTCACCGAGGTCGCGGGCAACCGGTCCGCTGACCGGAAGCTCCCCGTCCCCGCCGCTGCCGGCACCGGTGGCGGCCGCGTTGGCGGTGGTGGTGGGCGGGTCGGTGGCATCGGTGGGTGGCGGGTCGGCGAGGACGGCCAGGTGCATGATGCTGACCTTCCGGCTGCCGGCCGGCCGCCGCGTCGGATCGGTGATCCGGTCGTCGTACTCGGCGAGCAGGGCGTCGATCCGGGTGGCCAGCTCGGCCATCTCGTCGGCGGTGACGTGCACCGGCCGGTCGCTGAACCCGGTGACCGCCCGCCAGGCCGTCGACTCCTCGGCGCGTCGGGCCAGGAACTCCTCGGCCTTGCGGACGTAGAGGGCGAGCTGGACGGCGCTCAGTTCGTCGACGGCCGCGCGGGTCTGCGGGTCGTCCGAGACGTCGTCCCAGGAGGTGTTGAGGGCGGTGGCCCGCCAGGGCCGCTCGCGGGCGTCGGCGCCGGGTGCCCGCTCGGCGAGCCCGTACTTGGCGAGCTGCCGGAGGTGGAACGAGCAGTTCGGCACGCTCTCGCCGAGCCGCTCGGCAGCCTGGGTCGCGGTCATCGGGCCCTGCTGGCGCAGCAGACCGATCAGCGCCATCCGCAGCGGGTGCGCGTACCCGCGCAGGGCCTTGGGGTCGGAGAGTTTCACCTCGGGTAACGACACACCCTAAAGCTATCTTTATAAAGAACCCTTTAGCAACGCCCCGGCCGCCACCACACCTGACCCGACACCCACCCCGCCGATGGCAGCCCAACACCGCATCACCAAGGGCTCACTGGGGAGGGTGCCCTGGCGGGTGGCGCGCGGTGTGTCACCCGCGCGGGCGGCCAGGGGACGCGGCCCGGGAGACATGGTCCAGCGCCGGGAGGGCTCAGGAGGTGACGGCGAGGCGGCAGGTGCGGACAGGGGAGGGCTCAGGGGCTGGCGGCGAGGGGTCAGGTGTAGATGGTGGTGGCGTAGTTCGGGCCGTAGTGGCGTTCCAGGTCGGCCAGGGTCTCGGCCGGGTTCTCGACCTCCTTGATCAGCCGGGCCCGGGACGGCAGGGCGTCCGGCTGCCAGCTCTCCGGCTGCCACAGCTCGGAGCGCAGGAACGCCTTGGCGCAGTGGTAGAAGATCTGCTCGATCTCCACCATCACGGCGAGGATCGGGCGGTGCCCCTTGACCACCATGTCGTCGAACCACGGCGCGTCGCGGACCAGTCGGGCCCGGCCGTTGATCCGCAGCGTGTCCGTACGGCCGGGGATCATGAAGATCAATCCGACGTGCGGGTTGTCCAGGATGTTGCGGTAGCCGTCGGCGCGCCGGTTGCCCGGCCGCTCCGGGATGGCGATGGTCCGCTCGTCCAGCACCAGTGCGAAGCCGGGCGGGTCGCCCTTCGGCGAGACGTCGCAGCTGCCGTCCGCGCCGGCCGTCGCCACCAGGCAGAACGGCGACGCGGCCAGCCAGTCCCGGTCCCGGGCGTGCAGGACGGGCCGCTCCTTGGTCACCGCGCGCGGCATCGGCGCCCCCAGCAGCTCGCGCAGTTCCTCGTGCGAGGTGATGTCCACCGTCACGTGATCCTCCCCCGTGCGTTGACTCCGGTGGCGGGGTGTCCGCCACGAGTCAGCCTAGAGCGCGACCAGCGCGAGGTTTGTCCCTCCCAGGGCGGGGGTACCGCCTCACCCGACCCGCCCGGAGAGCCCGACCCGACCCGGCCGGAAAGACCGACTCGACCCGCCCGGAGAGACCGAGCAGTGGAGGCCCGATGGAGAGCCGGCTCAAGGTGCTGGGTCATCCCGTCCACCCGATGCTGGTCATGTTCCCGGTCGGCCTACTGGTCACCGCGGTCCTGTTCGACCTGGTGGACACCGTCGGCGGGCCGGACTTCCTCGGCGAGGTCGCGTACTGGAACATCACCGTCGGCCTGATCGGCGGCCTGCTGGCCGCGGCGGCCGGGACGTTCGACCTGCTGGCCATCCCGTCGGCCACCCGCGCGAAGCGGGTGGCACTGACCCACGCCGCCGCCAACGTGGCGGTGATCCTGCTCTTCGCCGCGATCTGGGTGGTCCGGCTCAACGCCGAATCCCGGGCTGCCGGGGGCGCGCTGATCGCCATCGAGGTGGTCGCGCTTGCCATCCTCGGCCTGAGCGCCTGGCTGGGCGGGGAACTGGTCGACCGGCTCGGCGTCGGCGTGGACCGGGAGGCCGGGCTGGACGCGCCCAGCTCACTGCGATCCCCGGCGGCCACCCACCGGATCGGAGAGGTGCAATGAGCGAGCGCAGCGAGCGGGTCGTCAGCGGAGGGCCGGCATGAGCGAGCAGAGCGGCGGGACCGGCCGGGGTTGGCGCGGCCGGCAGCAGGGCTGGGATCCGATGGGCGAACTCCAGTCCCTGCGTTCGGAGCTGCGCCGGCTGGTCGGCGGCCGGACCGGGCCGCCGGACGTCGAGATGGCCGAGACCGCCGACGGCTGGGAGGTCGTGGTGCGGCTGCCCGGGGTGGCGCCGGAGGAGGTCGCCGTCGAACTGGACGACCGCGAGCTCTGCGTCCGGGCCCGCTCCGAGGCCGAGGTCAACGCCGACCACGGCATCCCCGGCGGCTTCGAGACCCGGGGCTTCGAGTACCGGGTCGACCTGCCGTCCCGGGTGGACCCCGACAGCATCGACGCGGTCATGGACCACGGCCTGCTCCGGGTGCGGCTGCCCCGGGCCGCCCGGCCCGCGCCGCGCACCATCACCGTCGGCCGCACCGGCCCCCGACCCGCCGACTCCGACGGGGGTACGCCGAGCGTCCTCGACCCGGCCGCGGACCGGGAGATGCACCACCCGGACATCGCCGTCGGCGAGACCGACCGGCCGTAACGAGCCGCGTGGGTACCCCGAACCTGCTCGGCCCGGCCACCGGCCGCGTGCCTGACGTCGAGCGGATCGCCGTGCTGCGCGCCAACGCGCTCGGGGACTTCATCTTCGTCCTGCCGGCGCTGGACGCGCTGCGGGCCGCGTACCCGGAAGCGGAGATCGTGCTGCTCGGCGCGCCCTGGCACGCGAAGTTCTGGCGCGACCGGCCCGGGCCGGTGGACCGCGTGCTGGTGGTGCCGCCCGCGCCGGGGATCCGGGGTCCCGATCCGGGCGAGGCGGAGTCGACGCTGGACGACTTCCTGGCCGCGGCCCGCGAGGAACGCTTCGACCTGGCGTTGCAGCTGCACGGCGGCGGGGGCAACTCCAACCCGTTCGTCGGTGCGCTCGGCGCGCGGGTCACCGCCGGGCTGCGCGCCGAGGACGCGCCGCCGCTGGACCGCTGGATCCGGTACGTCTACTACCAGCAGGAGGTGATCCGCTACCTGGAGGTGGCCGGCCTGGTCGGCGCGGGCGCCACCACGATCGTCCCGGCGCTGGCCGTGACCGACGCCGACCGGGCCGAGGCGGCCGAGGTGCTCGGCCCGGCGGAGCGGCCGAGAGTGGCGCTGCACCCCGGCGCCACGGACACCCGCCGCCGGTGGCCCGCCGAACGCTTCGCCGAGGTGGCCCGCGAGCTGGTCGGCGACGGGTACGAGGTGCTGGTCACGGGCACGCCCGCCGAGCAGGACGTGGTGGACCGGGTGGTCGCGGCGGCCGGGGTGCCGGTCCGGCCGCAGGTGGGCACGCTCAGCCTCGGCGGGCTGGCCGGCTGCTACGCCGGCTGCGAGCTGGTGGTCTCCAACGACACCGGGCCACTGCACCTGGCCGCCGCCGTGGGCACCGCGACCGTCGGCATCTACTGGGTCGGCAACCTGATCACGGTCGCGAACCTGCTGCGCGGCCGGCACCGGCCGATCAGCTCGTGGACGGTGCTCTGCCCGGTCTGCGGGGTGGACTGCACCCCGGGCATCTACCCGCACCGCCCCGGCGACGGCGAGTGCCCGCACCGGGACTCCTTCGTCACCGACGTGCCGGTGGTCGAGGCTCTGGAGGCGGCCCGCGAGCTGCTCCGCCCCGAGCCCGGCGCCCCCTGAGCAGCCCCCGGGGCGGGTGCGCGCCGGCTCAGGCCGGCTGGGCCGACTCCTCCTCGGCGAGCACGACCTCCCACGCCTCCACCTCCCGGTCGGTGACCGTGGTGGGCGACTCCAGGTGGTATGCGCCGCTGGGCAGGACGCCGGCGCCGCCGAAGCGCGCCAGCACGGCGAGCTGGGCGGCGACGTCCTCGCCCTGGTGCTTCTCGTGCACCCGCCGCCAGAAGTCGAACCCGCCGGAGTCGACCAGCTTCGCCCGGTCGTAGAGCACACAGCCGCCGATCCAGGACACCCGGTACGCCCGCCAGGCCCCCGTCGGCAGGTTCAGCCGGCGCGTGACGTGCAGCAGGTTCGCCGCCGAATGGATCGACGCCCGCTCCCACTGCGGCGTGCCCGGTCGGATCCGTTCCGGGGCGGGCCGTCCGGTCCACTCCTCGTAGTGCCGGTGCGTCTCCGGCCGGACGTCGTCGGCGTACGACAGCCCGTGCACCGCGTTGCCGACGAAGCCGCAGCCCAGTTCCTCGATGGCGGTGACCAGCCGGCGCAGCGTGCCCGGCTCCAGCCAGACGTCGTCGTCGAGGCAGAGCACGTACCGGGCGGCGGACGCGGCCAGCAGGTACGCCCGGTGCTCGGCCAGCCCGCGCCGGGGCAGCCGGCGGGTCAGCAGCACGGGGTGCCCCCGGTGGCGCAGCGCCCGGACCATGGTGGCCGCCGCCGGGTGCCGGTACGCGGCGTCGCCGTCGGACTGGTCGCTGACCACCACGCCGAAGCCGGGTACGCCCTCCTGGGCGGCCAGCCCGGAGAGGGTGACCGCCAGTTCGGCGGGGCGGTTGCGGGTCGGGATCAGCACGTCGAGCAGCCGGTCCGCGCGGAAACCGCCGGCCGTGCCGAGGTCGAGCGGGCGGTTCACGACGGCTCGGGCGTCAGGGAGGTGTCCTCCTGCGGCTCCTGGCCGTGCGCCCGGATCCGGTCGATGATCGCCGAGGTGGACCGGTCGGGGACGTACCCGAGGGTGCGGACCTGCCCGCCGAGGCTGCGTACCAGCGGCGCCTCGGGCACCATCTCCGGCGGGTAGTCGCCGCCCTTGACGTACACGTCGGGGCGGACCGTCTCGATCAGCTCCGCCGGGGAGTCCTCCTCGAAGACCACCACGTGGTCGACGCAGGCCAGCGCGGAGAGCAGGGCGATGCGGTCCTCGACCGGGTTCACCGGCCGGTCCGGGCCCTTCAGCCGGCGTACGCTGCCGTCGGAGTTGACCGCCACCACCAGCAGGTCGCCGAGCGCGCGGGCCTGCTCCAGGTAGCGCACGTGGCCCCGGTGCAGCACGTCGAAGCAGCCGTTGGTGAAGACGATCGCGCGGCCCGCCCGGCGGTGTTCCTCGACGATCGCGGCCAGCTCGTCGGTGCCGACGAGCGCCCGGTGGCCCGCCCCGTCGACCGGTGCGTCCAGCGCGACGAGCAGGTCCTCCCGGCGGCACACGCAGGTGCCGGTGTCGGAGACGGTGATGGTCGCGGCCAGCTGGGCCAGCTGGGCGGCGGTGGGCAGCGGCGCGTCGGCGGCCAGCGCCAGCGTCATCGCCGCCAGGTACGCGTCGCCCGCCCCCACCGCGTGGCTGGCCGGCACGGGAGTGCTGTGGCTGCGCCGGGGCTCGCCGTCCGCCCCGCCGACCACCGCGCCGTCGGTGTCCAGGGTCACCGCCACCACGTCCGCGCCGGTGTGCGCACGCAGCTCGGCGAGGCGGGACTCGGCCAGCACGGCCCGGTCGACGCCCTCGCCGGCCGTGGCGTTGACGGTGACGCCGGTGCCGGTCACGGTGAGCCCGTTCCCGGTCATCGCCACCCGACCCTCGCCGGCAGTCGGCTCGCCGGTCGGATTCGTCGGGCCGGGGCGGTGGCCGGCGTGGTGCGGCGCGACACCGCCGGGGGAGACGCCCACCGTGAGTTCGGAGGGGCCGTCGGCCGGGTCGCCGTCCGGGTGGTCCAGGTGCAGCCCGGCACCGGGCGCCGGACGGGCACCGGCGGCCCGGGCGAGTAGCCGGGTCGCCTCGGCGAAGCTGGGGGTCACCACCGTCGGGGCCAGGCCGCGCCAGTCGGCCAGGTCGTGGGCGTCCAGCGCGACCGTCGCGTACCGCTCCCGGTGGGTCACCAGCCAGGCGCGCACGGGCGCGGGCAGCGCGCCCAGGCCGTAGTCGCAGACCACCAGGGTGGGCGCCTCGCCACCGGCGGCGCGCAGCTCCTCGGTGGCGCAGTCCAGCGCGGTGAGCAGCCGGGCCACCCCGTCGCCGTCGAGCACGTCGTCGGCGTCGCCGGAGTCCTCCCGGAGCAGGATCTGGTTGCCCGCCAGCATGCGCCGCTTCACCGGCGTCGGGCGTGCGGGCTGGTTGACCGTACGGTCCCAGACGCCGGCCCGGTCCAGACAGTCGTGCAGTTCGTCGCCGGCGACGTCCGCGCCGACCGGCGCCACCAGCACCGCCCGACCCCCGAGCGCGGCGACGTTGACGGCGGTGTTCGCCGCACCGCCGGCCGCGGAGATCCGCCGGCGCAGGGTGAGGACCGGGGCTGGCGCCTCCCGGCACAGCCGGTCGGACTCGGCGAAGCGCCACTCGTCGAGCATGGCGTCCCCGACGACCAGGACGGGACGACCCAGCCAGCCCTCCACCACCGCGGCGAGCCGGCGCTGTTCCGCTGCTCCTCCTGCCATGCCGTCCCGGGTCCCCCGGGGCATCCGGGCCAAACCTGCCGCCGCCGGGGAGGGGTTTCGGGCACCGGGCCCAGGGAAGGGACGGACGGTACCCCCGGAGAGGAGAGAGACCGAGATGGCAGCGACGACACTTCAGGGCAGGCGGATCGCGTTCCTGGCCGCCGACGGCGTCGAGGAGGTCGAGTACGTCCAGCCCCGCGAGGCGGTGGAGCAGGCCGGCGCCACGGTGGAGCTGGTCTCGCTCAAGCCCGGCACCATCCAGGCCTTCAACCACCTGGACCAGTCGAAGACGTACGACGTGGACGTGACCGCGGCCGACGCGGACGCGGCCGGCTACGACGCGCTGGTGCTGCCGGGCGGGGTGGCGAACCCGGACTTCCTGCGGGCCGACGCGGACGCGGTGCGCTTCGTCAGGGCGTTCTTCGACGCCGGCAAGCCGGTCGGGGTGATCTGCCACGGGCCGTGGACGCTCATCGAGGCGGACGTGGTGCGGGGCCGCCGGCTCACCTCCTGGCCCAGCCTGCGCACCGACCTGGTCAACGCCGGCGCGGAGTGGGTCGACGAGCAGGTCGTCACGGACGGCGGCCTGGTCAGCAGCCGCAAGCCGGACGATCTGCCGGCCTTCTGCGCCAAGATCGTCGAAGAGTTCGCCGAGGGCCCGCACTCGTCCCGTTGACCGATCGTTGGTCGTGAGGTCGGTGGCCGCAGCGCCACCGGCCCCACGATCGACGACGTGCCCTACGCTCCGCACGCATGTTTCGGGTGAGCGGGGAAAGGAGGCGGGATGACCACGGAAGCCCCGGCGCTCGGCGGGCGACAGATCCGGCTGCTGATGTTCGGCCTGATGACCGGCATGTTGTTGGCCGCGCTCGACCAGACCATCGTCGGCACCGCGCTGCCGACCATCGTCGGCGAGCTGGGCGGGATCAACCACTACTCGTGGGTGGTGACCGCGTACCTGCTGGCCTCCACGGCCTCGACGCCGCTCTACGGCAAGATGGCCGACCTGTACGGGCGACGCCCCGTCTTCCTCTTCTCCATCGGCACGTTCCTGCTCGGCTCGCTGCTGGCCGGCCTGTCGCAGGACATGACGCAGCTCATCGTCACCCGGGGGATCCAGGGCCTCGGCGCCGGCGGCCTGATGACGCTCGCGTTCACCATCATCTCGGACGTGGTGTCGCCCCGGGACCGCGGTCGCTACCAGGGCCTGTTCGGGGCGGTCTTCGGCCTCTCGTCGGTCGCCGGACCGCTGGTCGGCGGCTACTTCGCCGAGACCGACTGGCGGTGGATCTTCTACATCAACGTGCCGCTGGGGATCCTGGCGATCATCGTGTGCTCCCGGGTGCTGCGGCTGATCCCGTTCACCAGGCGCGACCACTCGATCGACTGGCTCGGCGCGGCGCTGCTGGTCGCCGGGGTGAGCTGCCTGCTGCTCGCGCTGAGCTGGGGCGGCAACGAGTACGCCTGGGGCTCCGGGGTGATCATCGGCCTCTTCGTCGCGGGCGCGGTGCTCGGCGTGCTCTTCGTGCTCCAGGAGGCCCGGGTGGCCGAGCCGATCCTGCCGCTGCGGCTGTTCCGCAGCGCCACGTTCGCGCTGGCCAACTCGGCCGGCTTCGTGCTCGGCCTGGTGATGTTCGGCTCGATCATCTTCATCCCGCTCTACCTCCAGATCGTCCGGGGCGCCTCGCCCACCCGCAGCGGCCTGCTGATGCTGCCGATGATGGCCGGCATCATCGTCACCTCGGTGCTGACCGGCCGGGCGATGAGCCGGATCGGGCGGTACAAGTGGTTCCCGGTGTCCGGCGCGGCGGTGCTGCTGGTCGGCATGCTGCTGTTCACCCGGCTGGAGGTGGACACCTCGCTCTGGGTGGCCTTCGGCTTCATGGTCGTGATCGGGGTCGGGCTGGGGCTCTGCATGCAGTCGCTGATCCTGGCCGTGCAGAACTCCGTGTCGATGCGCGACCTGGGCGCCGGCACCTCGTCGGCGACGTTCTTCCGGTCGCTGGGCGGCTCGTTCGGCGTCGCCATCCTCGGCGCGGTGCTGTCGTCGCGGCTCACCTCGGAACTCGCGGACCGGCTGCCGGGCGCGATCGCCGTACTGCCGCCGGAGCAGCAGGCCGCCGTCGCGGCGAGCGGCGGGGCGGACGTCTCGGTCAACGATCCGGCGACCATCCTGGCGCTCCCCGCCCCGGTGCGCGCGGCCGTCCAGGCGGCATTCGTCGAGTCGCTGCACCTGGTCTTCCTGACCACCGGCCTGATCGCGATCGTGGCGGTGCTGGTCACGCTGGCGCTGCCGAACGAGAAGCTGCGCGGTGCGGGGCCGGGCGGCGCCACGGGCGGCACGGACGGCCTCGGCGGCGAGGGCCCGGCGCCCGGCGGCAAGCCGCTGGACAGGGAGTCGAAGCAGGAGGCCGCCGCCGAGATGGAGGCGAAGAGCCAGACGATGCTCTGACCGCCCCGGCCCCGGCCCCGCGAGTCGGGACCGGCCGGGGCCGGGTCGGCCGGCCTACTTGAGGATCAGCCGGTTGGTCTGCTCGAAGACGTCCAGGTCGGCGACGGTCTCGGCGACGCTCGCGGAGAGCGGGGCCGGCAGTTGCGCCCGGTGGAAGAAGCCCGCGTCGGTCGTCTCGTCGGTGACCCGGGCCAGCGCGCCGTCCCACTCGTCGACGCGGAACGCGGTCGTGAAGATCTGGTACGTGTGGCCGTACATGTTGGTGTGGGTGCGGTCCGGGCCCGTGTAGAGGGCGAAGGCGCTGACCCGCAGCGCGCGCAGCCCGGTCTCCTCGCGTACCTCCCGGACGGCGCAGTCGGCGATCGACTCGCCCAGCTCCATCGCCCCGGCTGGCAGGGCCCACTGCCCGTTGTCGGAGCGCTGGATCAGCAGGAGGCGCCCCGCCCTGTCGCGGACCACGGCGCGGGCGCCGACGAACATCAGCGTCCGGTCACCGGCGAGCGCGCGTAGCTGTCCCACGTACGAATCGGCCCAGGAGATGCTCACCCGGACAATTTACGGTGCCGTTACGGTCTCGACCGGCGTTCCAGGGTTCCCAACCTGTGACCGCCGACACTACTTTGTTACCCATGCGTAGCACGATGATGGACGCCCCCCTCCAGGTCTCCCGGATCCTCGGCCACGGCGCCACCGTGCACGGCACGGCGGAGGTGGTCACCTGGACGGGCGGCGAGCCGCGCCGGATGACGTACGCCGAGGTCGGGCGCACGGCGGCCCGGCTGGCCCACGCGCTGCGCGACGAGTGCGGTGTCACCGGCGACGAGCGGGTCGCCACCTTCATGTGGAACAACGCCGAGCACCTGGTGGCGTACTTCGCGGTGCCCAGCATGGGCGCGGTGCTGCACACCCTCAACCTCCGGCTCTTCCCCGACCAGGTCGCCTACATCGCCAACCACGCCGAGGACCGGGTGGTGCTGGTCGACTCGACGCTCATCCCGCTGCTGGCCCGGGTGATCGGCGAGATGGGCACCGTGCGGCACGTGGTGGTCGTGGGCGGCGGCGATCCGGCCCCGCTCACGGCGGCGGCCGGCGACCGGATCGCCGTGCACCACTGGGACGCGCTGCTGGCCGACCGCCCGGAGGTCTTCGACTGGCCCGAGGTGGACGAGCGCGACGCCGCCGCCCTCTGCTACACCTCGGGGACCACCGGCAACCCGAAGGGCGTGGCCTACTCGCACCGCTCGATCTACCTGCACTCCCTCCAGGTCTGCATGCCGGAGGGCTTCGGCCTCGGCCCGACCGACCGCGAGCTGGCCATCGTGCCGATGTTCCACGCGATGTCCTGGGGCCTGCCGTACGCGGCCTTCCTCTCGGGGGCGTCGCTGATCATGCCGGACCGGTTCCTCCAGGCCGCGCCGATCGCCGACATGATCGCCGCCGAGCGGCCCACCCTGGCCGGCGCGGTGCCGACCATCTGGACCGACCTGCTGGCCCACCTGGACGCCCACGACGTGGACAGTTCCTCGCTGCGAGAGGTGATCGTCGGCGGCTCGGCCTGCCCGCCGGCGCTGATGCACGCGTTCGCCGAGCGGCACGGCATCGACGTCATCCACGCCTGGGGGATGACGGAGATGTCCCCGCTGGGCTCGGTCTCCCGGCCGCCGGCCGGCGCGACCGGCGAGGAGGCCTGGCGCTACCGCTACACGCAGGGCCGGGTGCCGGCCGGGGTCGAGGCCCGCATCGTCGGCCCGCTGGGCGAGCCGCTGCCCGCCGACGGGGCGTCGGTCGGCGAGCTGGAGGTCCGCGGGCCGTGGGTGACCGCGCGGTACGTCGGCGACGACGTGCCCGACGAGGAGAAGTTCCGCGACGGCTGGCTGCGTACCGGCGACGTCGGCACCCTCTCGCCGGACGGCTACATCACGCTCACGGACCGGGCCAAGGACGTCATCAAGTCCGGCGGCGAGTGGATCTCCTCGGTCGAGCTGGAGAACGCCCTGATGGCCCACCCGGCCGTGCTGGAGGCCTGCGTGGTGGGGGTGCCCGACGAGCGCTGGGGTGAGCGGCCGCTCGCCACCGTCGTGCTCCGCGACGGTGCGTCGGCGACGGTCGAGGAGCTGCGGGAGTTCCTGGCCGGGTCGGTGGCCCGCTGGCAGTTGCCGGAACGCTGGGCCGTCATCGACGCGGTGCCGAAGACCAGCGTCGGTAAGTTCGACAAGAAGGTCGTCCGTTCCCGGTACGCCGGGGGCGAACTGAGTGTCCGGGAGCTGACCGCCCCGTAACGTTCTCAGGCGCATTGTCGCCTGTTGGGGTAGGGAACACTCCTGAACTCCCTCCCCAGGGGCGGCCCCGGCGTTCGCACCGCGCCGGGGCCGCCCGCTCCATGCGGGGTACCCGCACCGTCATTGTTGCGAAACTTGTTCGCCTCCGTGCCCACTACGGGGAAATCTGCCCAGCTCAGAAGGCCTTTCGGCTCCGGCCGTCATTCGTCCCCACTGGTGGTGATCAGCACCTTCCCGACCACCGAGTTCTCCACCGCCTCATGGGCCGCGACGGCCGCCGAGAGCGGGTGACGGTGCAGCGGCAGGCCCGCGTCCTCGCCCACCCGGATCCCGCCCTGCGCCGCCGCGGCGGCCACGTCCACCACCGCCTGGGCCTTGGCCGCCTTCGGCTCGGTGTAGACGAGGACGAACTGGAACCGCGCGTTCGGCGCCAGCAACGGCCGGATCGGCAGGGTCACCTCGTCCCCACCGTCGTCGGCGTAGACGCAGACCGCCCCGCCGCGCCGGAGCAGTTGGACGTCGGCGGCGGCGTTGCGCGCCGCGGAGACCTCGACGATCGTGTGCACCCCGTCGGGCGCGATCTTGCGGACCTCCTCGACCACGTCCTGCGTCCGGTAGTCGACCACGAAGGACGCGCCGGCCGCCGCCGCCAGCTGCCCCTTCTCCGGGCTGCTGACGGTCGCGACCACGCAGGCGTCCGCCCAGCGGGCGAGCTGGATGGCCGCGTTGCCCACCGCGCCCGCCCCGCCCTGCACGAGCACCGTGTGGTCGCTGAGCGCGCCCGCGTGCAGCCGGTCCGGCGTGTACTCGCCGGCCGTCAGGCAGCGGTGCGCGGTGAGGAAGGGGATGCCCAGGCTGGCCCCCAGCTCGAAGGAGGCGTCGCCGAGGGGCACCGCCTGTCGGGCCGGCACCACCGTGTACTCGGCGGCGGTGCCCCAGGGCCGCTGCCACGCGGCCTCCCACAGCCAGACCCGCTCGCCGATCAGGTCCCGGTCGACGCCCTCGCCCACCGCCTCGATCACCCCCGCGCCGTCCTGCCCGGGGGTCTGCCAGTCGCCCGGCATCGGCCCCTGTGAGCGGGTCTTCCAGTCCGTCGGGTTCACCCCGGAGAACGCCACCCGCACCAGGACCTCGCCGGGGCCGGGCTCCGGCACCGGCCGGTCGACCAGTTGCAGCACCGAGGCGTCGCCGGTGCGCTCGTACACGATCGCCTTCATCCCCGTCTCCTCACCCGGCGGCCCCGGCCGGGGCGCCGTGGCTGCCGTACCCGGCGGATCCGCGCTCATGCCCGCGCCCGGTGGGCGGGCCTGGGGTTGGGCTGGCGTTGGCTTCAGGGATCGCCGCGTCAGGCGTGGCGCGGCGGCCTGGTGGGCTGCCTACCCGAGGCGGTCGACGGTCTGCGGGGTCAGCTCCCCGACCGTGCCCAGGAGCAGCGTCGCGAGGCGCTCGGCGTCCGGGTCCAGCGGGTACGCCCCGTGCGGCACCGCCACCACCGTCATCCGGGCGGCGGCGGCCGAGCGGACGCCGTTGGACGAGTCCTCCACGGCCACGCAGCGGGCCGGGTCGACGCCCAGCCGCTCGGCGACCGCCAGGTAGACGTCGGGCGCCGGCTTGCCCCGCTCGGTCTCCTCGGTCGACAGCGTGGCGCCGAACGCCCCGGTCAGGTCCGTCGCGGCCAGCGCCGCCGCGATCAGCCGGGTCGGCGACGAGCTGGCCAGCCCCAGCGGCCAGCGTTCGGCCAGCCGGCGCACGACCTGGTCGGCCCCGTCGATCAGCGGTACGCGCTGCGCGTACCGCCGGGTCATCTCCTCGATCACCTCGGCGGCGACCTGCTCGGGGCTGCGGTCGACGCCCAGCTCACCGCTCAGGTAGCGGGCCCACTCGCCGGTGCTCATGCCCATCAGCCGGCGCTGCGTGTCGGGCTGCCAGGTGCCGCCGTGCGCCGCGACGTACGCCCGCCGGACCTCCTCCCACACCGGCTCGGAGTCCACGATCACGCCGTCCAGGTCGAAGACCACCGCATCCGCCACGAACCCATCCTGCCCCATCGGCGGCGCCCGGGCCGGCGGGCGGGGGTCAGCTCCGCAGCGCGGGCAGGCCGATCGGGTTGCCCTCCGGGATGACGGTGTGGGCGGCGCGGGCGATCGGTTCGAGCAGCTCCCGCAGCCGCTCGGTGCGCTCCGGGCCCAGCGTCCGCCACGGGCGGGCGGCGGCGGCGTCGGTGGCGTCCTCGATCGCCTGGAACCGGGCGAGACCCTCCTCGGTCGGCTCCCCGTCCGGGGTGAGCCAGCCCCGCTCGGCCAGCCGGGCGCGGGCGGCGGCCCACTGCTCCTCCGACCAGCCGCGCCCGAGCAGGTTCAGCGGCGAGATGTCGACCGCGACCCGCCAGGCCAGCGTCTCCACCGGGTCGAGGTCGGCCGCGACCAGCGCGGCGATGTGCCCGTCGCCGCGCTGCTCGCGCAGGGTGGTGGCGGCCTGCCATAGCCGGGCCAGCGGGTACTCGCCGCGCGGCAGGGCGGCGTTGGCGGCGCCCAGCACCCGGCCGGCGGGCTCCGCCTCGGCGGCGGCGGCCTCCAGCAGCTCGGCCGCCTCGACGAGGTGCGACTCCGGCAGCTCGTAGGTCAGCTCGGCCAGCGCCTGCACCGCGCCCGTGAGCCGCGCCCGCAGCGCCTCCTCCGGGGTGGCCAGCCGCCAGACGGCCGGCAGCGCCCGCGCCACCGTGTGCGGGGCGAAGTTGAAGAACGCCGCCGTCACCGGGGCGGGCTCGGCGGCCCCCAGCGGCGCGGCCCGGCCGGCGAAGTAGCCGCGCCAGAAGCCCCGCAGCCCGACCGCCTCGAAGGCGGCCCGAGCGCGGGGGTGGAAGTAGGTGATCGCGTGGACCGGCTCGTAGTGGGTCCACAACACCCGGGCGGTCCGCCCCGCGTCGTCCAGCGCCGTCACGTGCACCTCCGCGTCCGGTCCGGTCATCACCCCGGACGGTCGGACCGCCCGGGGTGACGATGAACCTACTGCTGGTGGCGGAGGGGCCGGAAGCCCTCTGTGGGCTACTGCATCAACGACGGGCGACATCCCGGGCGAACCGGGCCGCTATCGCGGGGCAACGGCCCGGTCACGGGCCGACCGACGGGTCACTGGGCCGCGAGCACGTCCACGACGAAGCGCAGCGGGCCGGCGGGACGGCCGCCGGGAGGGTTCGTGCCGTACGCCAGCTCGGCCGGAAGGTCGAGCTGCACGCGGCTGCCGACGGTCACCCCGACCAGGCCCTGGTCCCAGCCCGGGATGACCTGGCCGACGCCGATGGCGAAGGAGGCCGGCTGTCCGGCGTTCCACGACGAGTCGAACTCCTTGCCGTCCTTGTAGAAGACGCCGACGTAGTTCGTGGTGATCGTCTGACCCTTCTTCACCGCCGGGCCGGTGCCCTTGATCAGCGGGGTCACGACGAGCTTCTTCAGCTCGCCCTCGCCGGCGGTGACCTTCGGCTTGGTGCCCAGGGCCGGGTCGGCCCCCTGCGGGAGCTGCGGGGCGGGGGGCGTGTCGGCGGCGGGGGCGCTGGCGGACGGGCCGGCCGAGGGGGCGCTGGCCGTCTGGTCCTTGTCGTCGTCGCTGTTGCGCCCGATCGTCACGAAGACGGTGATCAGCACCGCGACGACGGCGACCCCGGCGAGCCCGCCGGCCCAGGCCTGCCGGCGGCGCTTCGCCTCGGCCGCCTTCTGGGCGGCCAACTGGGCGGCCAGCCGCCGCTCCGACTTCTGGGACCGGTTCTGCGTACGCTCGCTCACGGCGTCGACTCCCTGCTGCGAAGGTGGTGGCCGGCATCGGAGTGCCGGGGGGAAAGCCGACGCACACGGTACCCGCCCGGCCGCCCACCGCGCCGCCTCGACCGTGGCCGCTCCCGCCGCACGGGTCACGCAGGCCCCGGCACCACCATGAAGTCGGTCACGAACGAGGTGACCCGGCCGTCGGCGGCCCGCCCGATCCAGGTGCCGTAGCAGCCGTCGCCCCAGCCGGACCAGACCGTCACCACGTTGGCCCCGGTCGCCTCGTCGAGCACCGCGGAGACGTGCCCCGGCACCGGCCCGCCCGCGGGCTCGTCCGCGACGAAGACGTCCGTCACCGCGCCCTCGTCCCACGTTTCCAGGGCGGCCAGCGCGGTGGGATCGGCCAGGGTGCCGATGCCGGTGTCCACCCCGTAGCCGAACCAACCGTCGGACTTGAGGGCCGAGACGTCCTGGTCGCCGACCAACGCCATCTCCCAGCGGACCGCCGGCTCGTCGTGGACCACCAGTTCGAGGGCGGCCACCCGCCGGTCCGCCTCGGTGTCCTCGCCCCGCACCACCGCGACCCAGGCCCGCGCCGGGTAGCGGCCGGGTGCCACCCCGACCGTGAACGGTTCGTCCTCGGGGCAGGCCACCGGGTCGCAGCCGACCACCCGCCCCGTCGGCAGCACGACGTCGCCCAGCGGGTGCACCTCCATGACGTACGTGGCGTGCTCGTCGGCGAAGCGGGCGCCGGGTGTCAGCAGCCGGTCCAGGTCGGGGGTGTAGGGCATGGGGTTCCTCTCGCGGCGGGGGCCGGCGGAGCGTACCCGCGGCGATCCGCACCTGCGAGACCGCACCGCGCCGGCCGGCCGTTCAGCCCTCGAGATGCCGTGCCAACCCCTGGCGCAGATGGTGCTTCGGGCGGGAGCCGACGATCGAGCCGACCACCTGCCCGTGGCGGAAGACCAGGAGGGTGGGCAGGGACATCACGCCGTAGGTGCGGGTGGCCCTCGGGTTGGCGTCGGTGTCGATCGTGGCCACGACCATCCGCCCCGCGAACTCCTCGGCGAGCTCGGCGAGGCTGCGGGAGATGGCCCGGCACGGCGGGCACCAGTCCGCCCAGAAGTCGACCACCACCGGCCGGTCGGCGGCGAGCACCACGGTGGCGAAGGTGTCGTCGGTGACGGCGGTCAGCGAGCCGTCCGGCGCAGTCTCGAGCATGTTTCCTCCCGTTGGGTGATGGCGTGGGTGAGTTGGTCGCGCAACTCCTGGCGGACCGCGTGCAGCCGGTCGATGCCGGCGTCGACCTCGGCCAGCTTGCGCCGCAGCACGGCCACCGAGTCGGGGCAGACGTGACCGGAGGCGTTGCCGGCCCGCAGGCAGGCGACGAACGGGCGGATGTCGTCCAGGCCGAAGCCCACCGCCAGCAGCGCCCGGATCTCGCGTACGACGTGCAGCTCCGCCTCGTCGTAGACCCGGTATCCGTTGGCCGAGCGGGCCGCCCGGACCAGGCCGTGCGTCTCGTAGTAACGCAGGGCCCGGGTGCTCGTGCCGGCGCGCTCCGCCAGCTCACCGATCAGCATCCGACCTCCCTCGTCCGACCCGATCGACGCTAGACCTTGCCGTCGGCGTCAAGGCAACCTCAGATGTAAGGAAGGGCACCTTCTTAACGTTTGCGGTAGAGGAAGGGACCCCTGCCAACAACGAGGTCAGCCCGCGCGACAGGCGGGTGCACGTACGGCGGGATGGCCGCGTACGACCGGGGGTCAGGCCGTCTTGCGGGCCGTCTTCTTCGCGGCGGCCTTCTTGGCGGCGGGCTTCTTCTCGCCCTCGGCCGCCTTCTTCGGAGCGGCCTTCTTGGCGGCGGCCTTCTTCGGCGCGGCCTTCTTCTCGGCGGTCTTCTTGGCCGGCGCCTTCGCCGCCTTCTTCTCGGCGGCCTTCTTCTGCGCCGAGCGGGCGGCCGAGATCGGGGTCGGCTCCCCGCCGCCACCGGCCGGCGCCTCGCCCCGGGCGGACCGGGCGCGCTCGACGGACGCCTTCAGCGCCGCCATCAGGTCCACCGCCGCGGCCGGGGCCTCCTCGGCCTCCTCCGGCTGGACCACCTCGCGACCCTCCACCTTGGCGTCGATGACCTCCTGCAGGGCCGCCCGGTAGTCGTCGGTGAAGGCGTCCGGCTCGAACTCGCCGGCCATCGAGTCGATCAGCGAGCTGGCCATCGCCAGCTCCGGCGGGCGGACCTTCAGGTCCTCGTCGAGGAAGCCGAAGTCGGGCTTCCGGATCTCGTCCGGCCAGAGCATGGTGTTGAGCAGCAGCACGCCCTCGCGGACCCGCAGCGTGGCGAGCTGCTCCCGCTGGCGCAGCGCCACCTTGACGATCGCCACCCGCTCCGAGTCGGCGAGCGCGTCGCGCAGCAGCACGTACGGCTTGGTGGCGGTGCCCTCCGGCTCCAGGAAGTACGCCTTGTTGTAGAGGATCGGGTCGACCTGCTCGGCGGGGACGAACTCCAGCACGTCGATCGCGCGCGAGCTGGACAGTGGCAGCTCGGCGAAGTCCTCGTCGGTGAGGATCACCATCTCGCCGCCGCCGATGTCGTAGCCCTTGGCGATGTCGTCGTAGGTGACCTCCTCGCCGCAGACCTGGCAGGTGCGCTTGTAGCGGATGCGCCCGCCGTCCTCCCGGTGCACCTGGTGGAAGCGGATGTCCTTCTCCTCGGTGGCCGAGTAGAGCTTGACCCCGATGGAGACGAGCCCGAACGAGACGGCTCCCTTCCAGATGGCCCGCATCCCCGTGCTCCTCTCGCCGGTACAGCCCAGGATCGCAAATGATCGAAGGCCACGCGAGCGCTTCGGTGCGCAAGTACAGTCGGGACGTGCCCGGCGCGCCGCTCAAGCCGATGCTCGCGATGACCGGGCAGCTCCCGGCGGGTGCCGGCTGGGCGTACGAGTTCAAGTGGGACGGCGTCCGCGCGCTCGCCGACATCTCCGGCGGCCGGCAGCACCTGTACGCCCGCAGCGGCGTGGAGATCACCGCCGCGTACCCCGAGCTGGCCACCCTGCACGAGCAGGCGGGCGACGCGCTGCTCGACGGCGAGGTGGTGCTGCTCGGCGAGACCGGCCAGCCCTCGTTCACGGCCCTGGCGGAGCGGATGCACGTGCGCGACCGGAACAAGGCCGCCCGGCTGGCGGCGGTCGCCCCGGTGACGTACATGATCTTCGACCTGCTCCGGCTCGACGGCGAGGACCTGACCGGCCGGTCGTACGCCCGCCGGCGGGAGGCCCTGGACGGCCTGGCGCTCGGCGGCGCCCGGTGGGCGGTGTCGCCGCTCTTCGGCGACGGTCCGGCCACCTACGAGGCGGCCGGCGAGCACGGCCTGGAGGGGGTGATGGCCAAGCGGGTCGACTCGGTCTACCGGCCGGGCGTGCGCTCGCCGGACTGGGTGAAGGTCAAGCTGGAGGTCACCGGCGACTTCGTGGTCGGCGGCTGGCGGCCCGGGGCGCGCCGGATCGGCGGCCTGCTGGTCGGGGTGCCGCGCCCGGACGGGCGGCTCACCTACCGGGGGCGCGTCGGCGGCGGCATCGGCGCGGCCATCGAGCGGGAGCTGCTCCGCGAGCTGGAGCCGCTGCGCGCCGGCGCGTCGCCGTTCGCCGGGGACGTGCCGCGCGAGGATGCCCGGGGCGCGATCTGGGTAACACCCCTGGTCGTGGTGGAGGTGAAGTACGGCCAGCGCACCCCGGACGGGCGACTGCGGTTCCCCCGGGTGCTCCGGCTACGGCCGGACAAACCCGCCGAGGAGGTCGACGATGCCGGCTGAACGGTTCAAGGTGGACGTGGAGGGGCGCGCGCTGGAGTTGTCCAACCTGGACAAGGTGCTCTATCCCGAGGCCGGGTTCACCAAGGGCGAGGTGATCGACTACTACACCCGGATCGCCCCGGTGCTCCTGCCGCACCTGGCCGACCGGGCGCTCACCCGGATCCGCTTCCCCAACGGGGTCACCGGCGGCTCCTTCTTCGAGAAGAACGCCCCGGCCGCCACCCCTGGCTGGGTACGCACCGAGACGCTGCCCGCGCCCGGGTCCAGCAAGGGCCGGGACACCATCGACTACGTGGTCGCCGACGACCTGCCCACCCTCGTCTGGCTGGCCAACCTCGCCGCCCTGGAGCTGCACACGCCGCAGTGGAAGGTCGGCGAGCACCCCGACATGATGGTCGTCGACCTCGATCCCGGGCCGCCGGCGGCGCTGCGCCAGTGCTGCCAGGTGGCGCTGCTGATGCGCGACCGGCTCGCCGACGACGGCATCGACAGCTATCCGAAGACCTCGGGCAAGAAGGGCATGCAGCTCTGCTGCCCGATCGCCGGCAGCCAGTCCTCCGAGCTCGTGTCCGACTACGCCAAGCGGATCGCGCAGGAGCTGGAGCGGGCGCACCCGAAGCTGGTCGTGTCGAAGATGGCGAAGAACCTGCGGCCGGGCAAGGTCTTCATCGACTGGAGCCAGAACAACGCCGCCAAGACGACCGTGTCGCCGTACTCGCTGCGGGCGCAGTCCGTGCCGTCCGTCTCCACCCCGCTGACCTGGGACGAGGTCGAGGCGGGCGCGGCAGGGAAGCGGCCGGCGACGAAGCCCTACACGGCGGGGGAGGTGCTCAAGCGGGTCGAGAAGCAGGGCGACCTGCTGGCCCCGCTACTCGACGGCGGCCCCGAACTGCCGGCCGCGTGAACGGCCCGGCCGGCAGGGAAAGGCCGGCCGGGCAGTGGCGTCAGGCGGCCGGCCAGGTGGTGTACGAGATCCGCGCGTTCAGGTTGGCCGGCACGCCCAGCCAGGTGTAGCAGTTGACCGAGACGACGGTGTCGGCCCCGGACGGGGACCAACCGGCCAGTACGCAGTAGCCGCGCGGCGGACGCTGGAGACTGGTCACGAACGAGTTCACGAAGGCGGTGCCGTAACCGGTGCCCGTGCCGGCGAAGCGCGCCTGGTAGCGGCCGGTGCCGAGCACCGTGCCCGTCGCGCCGCCGAAGCCGGGGATCGTCGAGTTGTAGCTCTCGCCGCCGATCCAGCTGCCGCTGGCGTTCTCGCCGTAGAACACGCCGCTGGCGAAGCGTGGCCCGAACGCGCGGCCCAGCAGGTCCACCCGGGAGCCGTAGGTGACCACGAAGCGGGCGTCCACGGGGTTGCCGGCGGCGTTCGCGCAGTGCACCACCCACCCGTCCGGCGGATCGAGCTGGCAGTGCACGGCGGTGCCGCCCAGCGCGGTCACGTGCGCCATCGGGAAGGTCGCCCCGCCCTCGCTGGGCGGGTTCGGGTTCATCAGGAAGCGGTACCGGCCCTTGTCGAGGCGCTCGTAGGAGATCGTGCCGCCGGTCGAGTCGTACCGGTACGCGGCGGGCAGCGTGCGTACGCCGGTCGGCTGCGCCTGGTCGGTGACGAACCATGCCAGCCGACCCTGGCCGACCTGCCGGACGTTGGTGAAGGTGGCCACGAAGCGGCTGTCCGCCGGGCTGCCGGTCGCGGCGAAGCAGCGCACCTGGATCAGCATGTCGGGTGGGCCGAGCAGGGCGCGATACCAGCTGGCCACCGTGCAGAACACCGGCCCGCCGCCGTACGCCACCGCGTGCGCCACCCCGCCGCTGGTGGCCGCCCCCTCCAGCGCCACCGTGTACGCCCCCGTGCCGGTGCGCCGCACGACGACGTCGCCGTCGCCGGTGTGGGCGCTGTAGCCCCCGATGATGCGGTACTCGGCAGCGGTGGGGGAGTGCGCCCACACCGTGGCCGTCACCGTGGGGTTGGGGTCCGGCAGCGGGTCCGCCGCGGCGGGCGTTGGCCGGGCCAGGGCCGCCCCGGCGAGCAGTACGGCCAGCGCCACCGCGCCCCGCAGCGTCCTGCCTCGACGGGCCTCGGGCACTCGTTCGTCCGTCTGCATGCGCAGCCTCCCTGGGCCTCGGCGGACCGTCCGCGCCACGAGTGTGGCAACGCCGGTCAATGCCCGTACCGGTGCGGCGGCGCTGCCTGCCCGACCCACCGCACCCGGGAGTGTCACGCACGGTGCGGTGCCAGTGCCTGTGCGGTGCCCCCGCGGTGCCGGCGCGGGTGCCCGGGGCCGGCGCGTCGGTGCCCCATCGGCCCGTCGCCCGTTGAGTAGGGTGGCCGCAGCCTGCCGAGGAGTGCGAGATGAACATTACCGATGCCCTCGTCCGGGAGCCGCTGGCCGGTGGCCGGACGGCGGAGGTGGACCGGCCCCTGCTGACCTACCTCGACGACGCGACCGGCGAGCGGGTCGACCTGACCGCGACGGAGCTGGGCGGCTGGGCGGCGCGGGCCGCCGGGTTGCTGCGCGACGGCTGCGGGCTCGGTGTCGGCGACCGGGCGGCGGTGCTGCTCCCGGCGCACTGGCAGACCGCCGCCGTGCTGCTGGGCGCCTGGTCGGCCGGGGTGGCGGTGTCGTTCCGCCCCCGGGCGACCGCCGGCCTGCCGTCGCTCGAACCGGGCGCCGACCGACCGTACGACGCGCTCTTCGTCAGCGCGCAGCGGCTGGACGACTGGCTGGAGGACGTGCCCGAGGCGCGGCACCGCTATGTGCTCTCCCTCGGCGCCGCGCCGCGCGGGGAGCGGCCCCTGGGCTACCTGGACTGGCTCACCGAGGTCGGCCGGCACACCGACGCGCTGCCCGCGTCCGCCCCGCTGACCAGCACCGACGCGGCCAGCCCTGACGGCACGAGCTACCGCGAGTGGGGCAGCGTCGCGCTGGCCGTCGCGGAGCGGCTCGACCTGCGGGCGGGCGACCGGCTGCTGGTCGACGTCGCCGAGCACGAGCAGCCCGTGTACTGGTTGCTGGCGCCGCTGGCCGTCGGCGCGTCGGTGGTGCTCTGCGCCAACCTGGATCCGGCCCGGACGGACGCCCGGATCGCCGCCGAGCAGATCACCCGGGTGCTGTAGATGGCCGGGGTCTACACCGAGGCGAGCATGTCGCTGGACGGCTACATCGCCGGCCCGGGCGAGAGCGGCTTCGACCAGCTCTTCCAGTGGTACGGCAACGGCGACGTCGCCACCGCAACCGCCAAGCCGGAGATGACGTTCCGCACCTCGCAGGCGAGCGCCGGGCACCTGCGGCACACCCTGGACGACACCGGTGCCCTGGTCGTCGGCCGGCGGCTGTTCGACCTCGTGGACGCCTGGGACGGCCGGCACCCCATGGACAAGCCCGTCGTGGTCGTCACCCACCGCGTGCCGGACGGCTGGCCCCGGCCGGGCGCGCCGTTCACCTTCGTCACCGAGGGCGTGGAGGCCGCCGTCGCGCGGGCCCGCGAGCTGGCCGGCGACCGCTGGGTCGCGGTCAACGGCGGCAGCATCGCCCGCCAGTGTCTGGCGGCCGGACTGCTCGACGAGATCCGGGTCAACCTGGTGCCGGTGCTGCTCGGCGACGGCGTGCCGTTCTTCGACCACGTCCGCGACGCCCCCGTCGAGCTGTCCGACCCGACGGTCGTCGAGGGCGACCGGGTCACCCACCTCTACTACCGGGTCCGCCGACAGTAGCCGTCCGAAAGGACGAAACGAGCCTCTTCCGGTACGCCCCGAACAGGCGCGGCGCGGCCCGCGCGCCTTCGATCAGCGCTCCCCGGCCCCCTGGCGTTACAGGGAAAACAGGCTCTTTCCGCAGGTCTGTTGCATAGGCGATCGACGTGGTCTCATACCGGAAGACGACGTCATCGACCTGGTCATGACAACCCCGCGTCGACTTCGCACCGCCTCCATCCTCCTGAAAGGTGCACCGATGCACAGGAGACCCATCTTCCGACTCGCGGTCCTCACCGCCACCGCCGCGACGCTCCTGGCGTCCGGCGGCGCCTACGGCGCGGTGTCGGCGGCGCCCGTGCCCGTCTCCCCGGGCGCGGCCGAGTGCGAGCCGGACGCCCACGGGCACGGCGCGGCCCGGCTCGCCGAGGGCGCCACGGCCAAGGAGCCGGAGCTCTACGCCAAGAACGAGGCGAACGCCTACGGCGTCATCAAGGACGCCCCGCGCCTGGCCAACGGCAGCGTCACCGTGCCGACGGTCTTCCACATGATCTCCGACCACCCGCTCACCGCGGCCGAGACGACCAGGTGGAACACCCTGATCGCGGCGCAGATGAAGGTGCTCAACGACTCGTTCGCGGGCCGTACCGCCGCCAACGCCTCCGACACGCCGTTCCGGTTCGACCTCGTCGACACGACGTGGACGGTGAACAGCAACTGGTACACCGTCGTGCCGGGCAAGAACGAGCGCGACATGAAGAAGGCGCTGTACACCGGCGACTCCGAGACCCTCAACGTGTACGCGGCCAACATCGGCGGCGGCCTGCTCGGCTGGGCGTACTTCCCGAAGGGCTACAACAACGGCCGCGACTACATCGACGGCGTGGTCATGCTCGACGAGTCGATGCCGGGCGGCACGGCCGGCAAGTACGCCCTCGGCGACACGCTCACGCACGAGGTCGGGCACTGGCTGATGCTGGAGCACACCTTCGCGCACGGCTGCTCCGCCTCCGGCGACTTCGTCGCGGACACCCCGCGCGAGGCGACGCCGCAGTTCAACTGCCCGGTGGGCGCGGACACCTGCACCGCACCCGGGCTGGACCCGATCCACAACTTCATGGACTACACGCAGGACTCCTGCATGAACATGTTCACGCCGGGTCAGGCGGACCGGATGAGCGACGCCTGGGTCGCGTTCCGGGCCGGCGGCGCCGGCTGACGCAGGGCGCGGGTGGCGGCCGGTCGTCGACCGGCCGCCACCGTCGGCCCCGGACCGGCTGATCCCGGGCCCGGGCGGATCTCGATTCAGTCGAACGCGGCGGCGAACATGCCCGGCTGGTAGGAGCCGCCCCGCTGATGCACGATCACGGCGAGGCGATTGGCCGCGTTGATCAGGGCGACCAGCGCGACCAGCGCGGCGACCTGATCGTCGTCGTAGTGCTTGCGCACCTCGGCCCAGGTCTCGTCGGACACGCCCTGGTAGGCGTCGGCGAGCCGGGTGCCCTCCTCGGCGAGCGCCAGCGCGGCCTGCTCGGCCTCGGTGAAGACGGTGGACTCGCGCCAGGCGGCGACCAGGTTGAGCCGGACCGCGCTCTCGCCGGCCGCTGCGGCCTCCTTGGTGTGCATGTCGATGCACCAGCCGCAGCCGTTGATCTGGCTGGCCCGCAGCGACACCAACTCCTGCGTGGCCTTGGGCAGCGGCGACTGCTGGATCACCAGGCCGGCGTTCGCGAACCGCTTGGCGAACTTCCCGGCGACCTCGTTGTCGAACAAGTTGAATCGGGCGTCCATGCTTCCGTCCTTCGCTCCTGGGGTTCGGTTGGACGAACACGAGATGCCGGCGTGCAGCGCCGTGTGACGGCGCGGCCGGGGTGACGACTGCCACAGCCGGAGGTGTCACAGAACGGCCCGGTCCGGCATCTGATGGGTGACGCAGTCGCGAGGAACAGGAGGCACCCATGGTGGGTACGCCGCAGACCGCCGACGATCGCCCGGACCCGGCCACCGAGGCGTTCCTCGCCCACCGCAACCTGCTCTTCACCGTCGCGTACGAGATGCTCGGCTCGGCCGCTGACGCGGAGGATGTCCTCCAGGAGACCTGGCTGCGGTGGGCGGGCGTCGACCTGGGCACGGTCCGGGACCGGCGCGCCTACCTGGTCCGCGTCACCACCCGTCAGGCACTCGTCCGACTGCGTACGCTCAGCCGCCGCAGGGAGTCCTACGTCGGCCCCTGGCTGCCCGAGCCGCTGCTCACCGCTCCGGACGTCGCCGAGGACGTCGCGTTGGCCGACAGCGTCTCGATGGCGATGCTGCTGGTGCTGGAGACGCTGGCACCGACCGAACGGGCGGTGTTCGTGCTGCGCGAGGTGTTCGACCTCGGTTACGAGGAGATCGCCGAAGCCGTCGACAAGAACCCCGCCGCTGTCCGTCAGATCGCCCACCGGGCACGGGCACACGTCGCGGCGCGCCGGCCCCGCCGCGTCGTCTCCGCGGCCGAGACCCGGTACGCGCTCGACGCGTTCCAGCGGGCGGTCGAGACCGGCGACCTGCAGGGCCTGCTCGACATCCTCGCGCCGGACGTGGTCCTGCTCGGCGACGGTGGCGGCATCAAGCAGGCAGTCCCGCGGCCCATCCTCGGAGCCGACAAGGTGGCCCGCCTGCTGGCCGGCGGGTGGGGCAAGGTCGCGGGCAGCACGTCGTGGCGGCCGGCACAGGTCAACGGCCACCCGGCGCTGATCGTCCAACTCAAGGGCGAGATGGACACGGTCCTGGCCGTGCGCCTCGACGGCGGCCTCATCACCGGAATCTATGCCGTACGCAATCCCGAAAAGCTGTCCCACATGGAACGGGAGACCGTCCTGAGCCGGTGAGCCGGAATTCCCCGTCCACCATGGACGCGATTCGATCCCGGTCCAGCTTGGTAGCGTGCCCCGTGCGTCCTTCCCTCCTGCTGTTCGCCGGTGGTGCGCTGGCTCTCGCGCAATCAGCGAGCGGAGCCCGCATCGTCCTTCGTGACGCGCTTGACGCGGAGGCGATGTACGGCGGCGGAATGGACGTCGCCCTGCTGCTGATGCTGGTGGTCACCTCGGTGACCGGCGCGGCCGTTTTGTTCGCCGCCGGTGGGCTGCTGGTTCGTGATCGGGTCAGGCCCGGCCGCGCCCTGCTTCATCTGTGGACCGGTCCGATCCTCGTCCGGTCGGCATATGGCGGCTTTCTCGTGAGCGTCCCGAACGACGGTGGCCCGTTCCCGGCCTGGGCTGTCGTCACGGAGGTCGTCGCCGGTCCAGCTCTGGTTCTGACGGTGATCGCAGCAACGTGGTTGCTGTCTTGCGGTCCAGCCGCACGCGGCGACTCCACGGCCTGTCGGCCTGGCCTCGGCCCCGGGCCGAGTTGCGCAGGCACGTGGAAGGCCTGATCGGCGAGTACGTGACGCACGTCCGTACCAGTGCGCCCCGCAACCGCCCGCACATCGAGAAGTCGGCATCCGGGCCACGGTGAGCACGGCGGTTCTCACGCGTGGATCTGGGGCGAAAGCTCCCGATCTGGTTCACCAACTACGGATCAGATGCCCGGCCGGACCCGCCTCGTGCAGGGCGGGAGGTGGTCGGTGGGCAGCGCACACCGCGCGCCGCCGGGCAGTGGCCGGTCACAGAAGACCCAGTGTCGTACGCCCTGCTGGTCCTCGACCGAGACGGTGACCCCGCCGGGCTCGACGCGGGCGCTGAGCCGGGCCAGCACGCGGGCGGCGGTCCGGGCGAGGATCCGGGCCTGGAGCAGGTCGGGCGCGGTGACCGGCAGGTGGATTACCCAGTGGTCGGTCATCGGTAGAGATGGTTCGTCGACTGGGCGCTCTGCCAGGCGCGCAGCACGTTCTTGATCCGTACGTTCTCCTCCTGCACCGCGACCAGGGCGGTCTGCGCGACGGCGAGTTCGTCGGCCACCTGGTGCAGGAAGGCGCGGATCTCGGCGGGGTCGAGGCCGCGCCGGCGGACGTTGAAGCACCGGTCGCGGATCTGCCACGGCCGTAGCCCCCGTGGCGGGCGGACCACGTCCGCCGGACGTCGTCGCTCGCGTCGGCCCGTCAGTCGACGGATCAGGTTGCGCACGGGTGACTGCCCTTCGTCGGGGTCGCGGTTGTGGAGGGGCGGTCTCCGCCGGTTGCGGGCGACGGAGACCGCCCCGCCCTGCCACCGCAGCCTCGATCGGCGGTACGGCGACAGGGCCGCGCCGGGGGAGCGCGGGGGAGTGGGGTCTCGGCGGCGATGCGAGACCGGTACGAGAGGCGCCAACCGACCGCAGCAGCACCGCATCACCGAGAGCGACGCTACCGACACCTCTCACCTCTGTCAACGCTCTCTTACCTGTCGAATCTGGCTAGCGCACCTACTTGCGGCTCCTGCGTCAGCTATTGCTGCTCTTTCACCTATTGCTCGATACTGGAAGGGCCAACCGACTGCAAGGGGCCTTTACGTGCCGATTCCTCCGACTATGGGCGAGCTGATCAAGGATCTGCTGAGGCGGATCGAGGTGGGCGAGTTCCAGCCCGGGACAAAAATCCCGTCCACCCAACAGCTGGCTGACCACTACGACGTGTCGGTCTCAACGATCCACCGGGCAGTGGCAACGCTGCGGGAGCATGGTGTGCTGGTCGGCCGCCCGGGTCGCGGCGTCTTCGTCGCGGAGTCCACCCGGCGCTGACCGAGCCCGGCAGGCGACGCCCTGGGCGTAGCCACCCCTTGCATCCCTTGTGTCCTGACCAGACGCCGACGTTGCGATCAACGCGACATACTCGCCCTGTGGCAACCATTGATTCCGGAAACCGCGACCAAAGGTTCCCCAGGCGATGGCACCCGGCCGTGGCCGCCGTCTCCCCGCCGCACGCCGACCTGCCGTCGCAGGTGACCGCCGCCTCGCGCGCGATCGTCATCGACAGCCGGGCCCTCGACCGGTCCGGACCCGTGCTTGTCGCCTCCCGCCGGTGGGGCGGTTGATGGACCGCCGCCGGGATGTCGCCGGTTGGCTGGTGACGCCGCTCTTCACCCTGGTGGCGGCTCCGGTGTTGGCCTGTATCGCCGGAATGGTGGCGAGCCCCGAGGGTGGTGCCAATCGAACCCCGGCGCTGTGCGAGAAGGCCGTGGCTGAGAACATGTGCGAGGAGACCACTCTCGGCGTGATCGGCCTGCACGTGGCGATCTCCGGCGCGATGTGGCTGCTGCTCTGGGCGATCCCGTGGTGGCGCGGCCTGCGCACGCTGCGTGTCGCGCTCGCCGTCATCGCCACGGTTGTGTTGGTGCTCCTGCCGGTGCGGATGGTTGCCTAGAGCCGAAGGCGTACTCAGGTGCTGTTAGAGGTTTGGCCGCTCCGCCATACCTCACCCTGCGCACCATGACGCTCGGCCGCATATCGCGCCTGGGTGGACGCTGCATCGCGCATCGCAGCCGAATCCTCAGGTGAGGAAAGCCGGTTCCGGTCTCGCCAGCCAACAAAGACGAACGCCGCGATCAGCACCACCACGAACACTGCAAGGGACACCGCTACAGCTGTCATGCCATCGACGCTACGGCATGTCCACCAGGATCCGAGCCGCCAGCGTTCGTGCTGGTGCTGCGCTGCGGACCGAGGGACATCAGGAGCTTCCCGAGGCGCGCACAGGGGACTCCGCAGAACAGGGCGTCGAGGTAAGCGGGCCGCGCCATCCGCACGACGGGGGCCGATCAACGCGAGGTCAGTCGACGGTGGGGAGCTTCGGGCCGAGGACGTCGTCGGCGTCGACGATCGTGTACGCGTATCCCTGCTCGGCGAGGAAGCGCTGCCGGTGGGCCGCGTACTCCGTGTCGATCGTGTCGCGGGAGACAACCGTGTAGAAGTGCGCCTGGCGGCCGTCGGCCTTGGGCCGCAGGACCCGGCCGAGCCGCTGCGCCTCCTCCTGCCGGGAGCCGAACGTGCCCGACACCTGGATCGCCACGGCCGCCTCGGGCAGGTCGATGGAGAAGTTGCCGACCTTCGAGATGACCAGGGTGCGCACCTCGCCGGAGCGGAACGCGTCGAAGAGCCGCTCCCGTTCCTTGTTGGTGGTCGAGCCCTGCACGATCGGGGCGTCGAGGTACTCCCCGAGCTGATGCAGCTGGTCGATGTAGCCGCCGATCACCAGCACCTGGTCGTCCGGGTGCCGGTCGACCAGCGCCTTCACCACGGGCAGCTTCGTGCGGACGGTGGCCGCCATCCGGTAGCGCTCCTCGGCCTCCGCCGTCGCGTACGACATGCGTTCCGCGTCGGTGAGCGTCACGCGTACCTCGGTGCACTCGGCCGGGGCGATCCAGCCCTGCTGTTCGATGTCCTTCCACGGCGCGTCGTACCGCTTCGGGCCGATCAGGCTGAACACGTCGCCCTCCCGGCCGTCCTCGCGTACCAGAGTCGCCGTGAGGCCCAGCCGGCGGCGGGCCTGGAGGTCCGCGGTGAAGCGGAAGATCGGCGCGGGCAGCAGGTGCACCTCGTCGTAGACGACCAGGCCCCAGTCGCGGGCCCCGAACAGGTCCAGGTGGGTGAACGTGCCCTTCTTGCGCGAGGTGAGCACCTGGTACGTGGCGATGGTGACCGGGCGGATCTCCTTGCGCTCGCCCGAGTACTCGCCGATCTCCTCCTCGGTCAGCGACGTGCGCGCGATCAGCTCGCGCTTCCACTGCCGGCCCGCCACCGTGTTCGTGACGAGGATCAGGGTGGTCGCCTTCGCCTCGGCCATCGCCGCCGCCCCGACCAGCGTCTTGCCGGCGCCGCAGGGCAGCACCACGACGCCCGACCCGCCGGCCCAGAACGCCTCCACGGCCTCCCGCTGGTACGACCGCAGCGTCCACGGCTTGCGGCCGTCCTTGCCGGCCTCGGCCAGCTCGATCGGGTGCGCCTCGCCGTCGACGTAGCCGGCCAGGTCCTCGGCCGGCCAGCCGAGCTTGAGCAGCGCCTGCTTGAGCCGGCCCCGCTCCGACGGGTGCACCGCGATCGTGTCGTCGTCGAGCTTCGCGCCGAGCATCCCGGCGAGCTTCTTGCTCTTGGCGACCTCGATCAGCACCAGCCGGTCCAGCGCCCGCAGGACGAGGCCGTGCGCCGGGTCGTTGGCGAGCTGGAGGCGGCCGTACCGGTCCATCGTCTCGGCCACGTCGACCAGCAGCCCGTGCGGCACCGGATAGCGGGAGTACTTGATCAGGGAGTCCACCACGCCCTCGGCGTCGTGGCCGGCGGCGCGCGCGTTCCACAGCCCGAGCGGGGTCAGCCGGTAGGTGTGCACGTGCTCCGGGGAGCGCTCCAGCTCGGCGAAGGGCGCGATGGCCATCCGGCACGCCTGCGCATCCGGGTGGTCGATCTCCAGCAGCAGGGTCTTGTCCGACTGCACGATCAGGGGTCCACCGCTCACGCCAGTGCCTCTCCTCCACCTCGGGTCGCCGGCTGTCCGGGAGGCGACTGACCCGCCCAGGCCGACCCACCAGTGTTGCACGCAGCCGGGTGACCGCAGAAAAATCTGCTCACCTGGAGCAACCGGAGCGGTACTCGCAACGTCTAGCAAAGGGAACACCTGTCAGGGAGGCAGCATGAAACACGTCCGGATCAGCAGCCGGCTGCTCGCCCTGGCAGTGGTCACGCTGGTCGGTGCCGGTGCGTGCACGTTCGATCCGCAGGCCGACGGGGGCGGGGGCGGGGGACCCGTCGCGGCCGGGGCTGCGGAGCGGGTAACGGGGGCGAGCGGCGCGCCCGGGCCGGACCAGCGGGCGCAGCCGACCACGGCGCCGCCGAAGCCCAAGGTCAAGCCGACGCGGAGCACACCGCAACCGACGCGCCCCACGGTGAGGCCGACGCGCCCCGCGACGAAGCCCACCGCGTCGCCGTCCGTCGCCGGGTGCCCGCAGGGCGAGCACCAGCGCGAGGTGGAGGCGCACCTCGCCCGGCTGGGCGGGTTCGGGCGCGTGACCGTCGACGGCCGGCAGTCCGCCGCCGACTGCGCCGCCATCAAGAAGTTCCAGAAGCGGTACGACATCCGCCCCGCACACGGCCGCGCCGGGCCCACGACGTACGACGTGGCGAAGCGGCTCGCCACCACCGACACGGCGCGCTGCCGGGCCGGCTCGGGCACCACCTTCTGCATCGACCTGACCCGGCAGACCACCTGGGTCATGCGCAACGGCAAGGTGCTCGTGAAGCCGACCGTCACCCGCACGGGCATGCCCGGCTACCGCACCCCCGCCGGCACGTTCACCATCAACTACCGCAACGTCAAGGAGTGGTCCGACCCGTACGAGGTGTGGCTGCCGTACTGGCAGCACTTCACCCAGGGCATGGGCTTCCACCAGACCACGACCTACCTGCACGAGAAGTCGATCGGCTCGCACGGCTGCGTCAACCTGCTGCCCGGCGACGCCGTCCGCTACTGGGAGCTGGGCAAGGTCGGCAGCAAGGTGGTGCTGGTGGGGCGGCGCCCCGGCACCTGAGCCGCCCGGCCGCCCACGCCACCCCGAGGTCGCACAACTCGTCCGATCGGGGTTTTATCCCCTGTCACTCCCGCCACGGCGGTGTCACGCTGGATGCCAGGCGTCGAACCGGACGGGGAGGCTGGAGATGACGGTCGACCGTGAAGTGGTACCGGAGCACAGTCCCGCGCCCGACCGGTCGCCCGTCGAGGAGGTCTCCACCGCCACCGTCGTCGCGTACGGGGTCGCGGCGGTGGTGCTCGTCGGCTGGTTCCTCTTCGGCTGGCTGGTGCTCGAACAGGGCTTCATCGACTCGGTCGGCGAGTCGGCCGGCGCCGGCTTCACGTTGCTGCTGATCGTCTCCGTCGTCGGGACCGTACGCCGCAGCCGGCGCTGACCCGACCCGCTCAGTCCTCCAGCACCGCCGCCGTGATCCGGTGCAGGGCGAACGTGTGCAGCATCTCCGTCCGGTCGTCCTCGGCGCGCAGGTAGCCCGCGCCCATCGAGACCGGCCGGACGAGCCGGGAGGCCGTCGCCCCGTGCGCGTCGACGTACCCGACCCAGACCCGCGCCCGGTCCCGGATCGCCTGCTGGAGCACCGCGAGGGCGTCGCTGTGGGAGGGCACCGGCGCCGGACCGGTGCGCCCGACCCCGCCCCGGACCACGGCCGGCGCCCGTCGCGCGGCCCGGGCCGCCGCGTCGCCCCGCCGGATCTGCTCCACCACGCCGAGCAGGCGGGGCATGGCCAGCTTCGGTGTGGTCAGCGGGTCGAGCGTCCGGGTCGTCACCGGCACCCGGGCCGGCGCCCGCCGGGTCTTCGGGCGGGCGAGCACCGCCGACCCGCTCGCGTCCTCCGGCACCGGGGCGTACCCGGCGTCGCGCAGCACCATCAGCATCCGACCCACCTGGTACGGCGTCGACAGCACCGTCGGCGCCAGCCGGCGCAACGCCAGGGGCTCCAGCCGCCGGTCGGCGAGCACCTCGGTCAGCAGCGCCTCGTCGTCGCTGCGCACGTACGCCCCGGCGGAGCCGACCCGCAGCCCGCCGTGCTTGCGGGCCACGTCGTCCACCAGGTAGGTCAGCCCCTGCGGGACGGGGGTGCGGGACCGCCGGCGGAACAGGGCGTGCAGGTCGTCGGCCGAGTAGCCGGCGTCCAGGGCCCGGCGCACGCTGGCCGGGGTGACCCGGTGCACGCTGGCCCCGCCGGCCGACTCGTGCTCCGCCACCACCTCCAACTCGGCAGCCAGCGCCGGGTCGGGCGGCCCGGGCACCACGACGGTCAGGTCCGCCTGCACGAGGAAGTGGTCCACCGGGGCGGGCAGCAGCGCGTCCAGCGCGCGTACGGTGCTGGTCGGGTCGCCGCTCTCGGTGTCCGCCCGCAGCCCGAGCGGGTCGTCGCCGCCCCGCTCGTCGGCGGCGGTCACGTCGGCGAGCAGCAGCCGCCCGTACGAGGTGAGCGCCCCCAGTCCCGTCACGCCCAGCGTGGCCGCCTCCACCAGCACCTCCCGGTGCGCGGCCTCCCGCCCCCGGCTGCGCCGCGGCGCCCGCCAGTCGAGCAGGGCCAGCACCTCCTCGGGGGTGGGCCCGGTGGCCGGCTCCAGGTCGGCGAGGACCTCCAGCACGGCCCGTCGGGCGGCCGGCGCGCCGGCCCGTTCCGCCTCGGCGGAGAGCACCGTGATCGGCCGGTCCCGGTCGTCGCGCTGCCCGACCAGCCCGGCCTGCCGCGTCATGGTCAGCCAGGCCCGGGCGAGCTGCTCCCAGCGCTGCGCGAGCGTCCCCGCCCGCCACACCTCGTACCCGGCGGTGGGCAGGACCTGCTGGTCTGCGCCGTGCCGGGTGGTGGTGGCCCCGGGCAGGTCGACCTCGCCGACCAGCCCGCCCGCGTACGCCGCCTCCAGCAGCAGGGCCGCCGTCGACTCGTCCACCCCGACGGCCTTGGCGAGCCGGCGCAGGTCACGGACGCCCAGGCCGCCCGAGCGCAGCACCGGCGCCGGTTCGGCGGCGAGCTGCTCCAGCAGCGCCTCGGTGTGGCGTACCACCTCCATGGTCTGCCCGGCCCCGGCGGAGTCGGCGGCCTTCGGCTCGCGCGGCGCGGTGGCCACCGGCGGCGGGCTGCTGCGCAGCGGGCCGAGCGGGCCGCTGTCGCGGCGTAGCAGCAGGCCCACCTCGCGGGGAAGTTCGACGGCGCCCGTGGCGCCGGCCCGGCCGCCGGACACCGGCACCAGCAGGTGGTGGTCGACTAGCCAGCGCACCGGCGAGCCGGTCGGCACGCCGCCGTTGGTCGGGTCCGGGGGCAGGTCGGCCTCCGCGCCGAGCGCGGGCGCCTGCAACGCGCCCGCCGGCACGCTGCCGACGGGCGGCCCGGCGGCCAGCCGGTCCAGGATCGCCCGGGCCGAGGGCGGCGCGGCCAGCAGCGTCCGCCGCAGCTTCGCCGGGTCCGCGCAGAGCGCCGCCGCCCGCGGGCCGAGCTCCGCCGCCGGTCGACCCAGGCCCGCCGGGTACGGGGAGACCTCGTCGACGCTCGCCACCACGCGCAGGGCGCTCTCGGGGCCGTACAGCACGAAGAGCGCGCGCAGCCGGTTCACGGCGGCGCGGACGGTGGTGGGGGCGGGCGGCTGCGGCCCGGCGGTCGCCATGGCGAGCACCGCGTCGGTGGAGGTGGTCTGCTCGGACGCGTCCCGGGTCAGCCGGGCGGCGTCGAGCATCAGCAGGGTGAACTGGTCCAGCGCGTCGAGGGCGCGGGCCACCGAGACCCGCGACTGGGCCCGGGTGGCGAGTGCGGAGACATCGGCCGGCACGGGTACGACGAGGTCCGGCCGCAACTGGAGGAGGGCGGCGAGCGACTCGTCGGGAAGTGACCGCAGGTGGTCGGCGAGTGAGGTGGTCATCGTCGTTCCACGCTAGCCCGGCAGAGGGTCCTCCCGCCCCTCGGACGTCCGGCTGACCCGGGGTTGTGCGGGTACGTTCTCCCGCATGGCAGCGCTGACGGTCGGCTTCGACCTCGACATGACCCTGGTCGACTCGCGTCCCGGCATCGCCGACACGTTCCGGGCGTTGACGGCCCGCACGGGGGTGCACGTGGACGCGGCGGCCGCCGTGGCGCGGCTCGGCCCGCCGCTGCGTACGGAGATCGCCCGCTGGTTCCCGCCGGAGCAGGTCGACGAGGCCGTCCGCACGTACCGCGAGCTGTACCCGGCGTACGCGATCACACCCACCGTCCCGCTGCCCGGGGCGGTCGCCGCGATCGAGGCGGTACGCGAACGCGGCGGGCGGGTGCTGGTGGTCACCGCCAAGCAGGGCCGCCTGGCCCGGCTGCACCTCGACCACCTCGGGCTGGTGGTCGACGAGGTGGCCGGCGACCTGTTCGCGGAGGGGAAGGCGACCGCCCTGCGGCAGCACGGCGCGACCCACTACGTCGGCGACCACGTGGCCGACATGGTGGCCGCGGCGGCGGCGGGCGTACCCGGCATCGGGGTCGCCACGGGCCCGTGCACCGCCGACGAGCTGCGCGCGGCCGGGGCGGAGGTGGTGCTGGATGATCTCACCGGATTCCCGGCGGCGCTGGACGGCATGATCCGGCTAGCCTTGGAGCGGTAGACGTCTCAAGCTCAAGCGAAGCAGGGGTTCTCAGGTGCCGACGGGTCGAGTGAAGTGGTTTGACGCGGCCAAGGGATACGGGTTTGTCACCAGTGACGAGGGTGGCGACGTGTTCCTTCCCAAGGGCGCGCTACCGACGGGTGTCACCGACCTCAAGGGCGGTCAGCGGATCGACTTCAGCGTGGTGGACAGCCGCCGGGGTGCGCAGGCGATGGGGGTCAAGCTGCTCGACGCCCCGCCGTCGATGGCGGAGCTGCGTCGCCGGCCGGCGGAGGAGCTGCACGGCCTCGTCGAGGACATGATCAAGGTGCTGGAGGCGAAGGTCCAGCCGGACCTGCGCCGGGGGCGCTTCCCGGACCGCAAGACGGCGCAGAAGATCGCTCAGCTGGTCCACGCGGTCGCCAACGAGCTGGAGGTCTGAGGCACCAGCCCGGCGTCCGCGGCCCGGCCGAGCAACGCCTCGACAGCGGCGAACCCCGCGTCCCCCAGGTCGGCGGTGAACTCGTTGACGTAGAGCCCGATGTGCCGGTCCACCACGTCGGGCTCCATCTCCTGGGCATGTGCCAGCACGTACTCCCGGCTGGCGGCCGGATCGGCCCAGGCCTGGCGTACCGACTCGCGGACCCACCCGGCTGCGGCCTGCGGGTCGACCGCGCCGCGCCGGGCCAGGATGGCCCCGAGGGGGATGGGCAGGCCGGTGTCGGCCTCCCACCACTCGCCGAGGTCGACCAGGGCGGTCAGGCCGTGCCGTGGATAGGTGAACCGGGCCTCGTGGATCACCAGACCGGCGTCGTACCGGCCGGCCGCGACGCCCGGCATGATCTCGTGGAACGGCACGACCTCGATCCGCGCCGGGGGCCGGTCGGCCGCCCAGAGCCGGAAGAGCAGGTACGCCGTCGTCCGGTCGCCCGGCACCGCCACCGTGGCGCCGCTCAGGTCGGCGTGTCCGGGGCCACCGGGCCGCCCGGGCTGGCCAAGCGGGTCGGGCCGGTCGGCCCGGCCGAGGCCGTCGGGCTGGCCGAGCTGGTCGGGCTGGCCGAGGCCGTCGGGCCGGTCGGGGCGGTCGCCGCGGGTCAGCACCAGCGGGCCGCAGCCGCGGCCCAGTGCGCCCCCGCAGGGCAGCAGGTGGTAGTCGTCCAGCAGCCACGGCAGCGCCGCGTAGCTCACCTTGACCAGGTCGAACGCACCCCGCTCGGCGGCCGTGTTGGTGACGTCCACGTCGGCGTACGTGACGTCGACCGGCGGTGCGCCGGGCACGAGACCGTGCACCAGGGCGTGAAAGACGAACGTGTCGTTGGGGCAGGGCGAGACAGCCAGCGAGAGCGCCACACCCTCACCGTATCCCCGTCGTCGTGGGCCCGGCCCCGCCGGGCCGCCATCCTGCCGGCCTGGGGGACGGGCCCTGTCCACGCCGCCACACCCGCCACCTGGTACGACGCGGTCGGCCCGTGCGACGTGACGGTCATCGACTCATCCCCTCCACCTGGATGCCCTCGGCAGCTTGCCGAGGACCGGCGGCTAGCTCTGTTCGGCGCTGTCGAGCTGCCCTCACAGACGGGGCGAGCCGTCGAG
Source organism: Micromonospora reichwaldensis (assembly GCF_031845925.1). Taxonomy (NCBI): domain Bacteria; kingdom Bacillati; phylum Actinomycetota; class Actinomycetes; order Micromonosporales; family Micromonosporaceae; genus Micromonospora; species Micromonospora reichwaldensis. The sequence goes on from NZ_JAVRFL010000004.1 coordinate 75,951, forward strand.
GGACACTGCGGCCTGTTCGGCCCCCCGGGGGTTTGCGGAGTTGTTCCCCGTCGCCGGCGTCTCCTGCTCCGGCCCGACCCCGCTTCTTCTGCTCCGAACCCGCTTCTCCGGCTTCGACCCCGCTTCTTCTGCGCTGACCCCGCTTTTCCGGCTCCGGTCTCAGGTGGACCGACGTCACGCGGGTCTCGCCGGTCTGCCCCAGCCTGGTCTCACAGACGGGGCAGCTCGACAGCGTGCCGAAGCACGGCGACGGGAGCCGTCCGTGTGGGGTGTCGGGGACGGCGGCGCCGCCACCTGGCCCGCACCAGTTGTCCCTGGCCCGCACCAGTTGTCCACAGGTTTATCCACAGGAAGGCCGCACGTGTTGAACCGCATTCGTGCCGTCGCCACGATCGACACATGACGCAGCGGGACGGATCGATCGACGTGGGGAGCGCGCTGCGCGCTGTCCGACGCGGGGCAGACCTGAGCCAGCGGGAGTTGGCGCGCCGGTCGGGCGTACCCAAGAGCACGGTGGCGCGGATCGAGGCCGACCCGGGAGCCGACCCGAAGTTGCGGACGGTGGAGCGACTGGTCCGGGCCGCTGGCGGAGAGCTGGCGGTCCGCGTCCCGGCCGCTGACCAGGGCACCACCGATGGCGGCCCGGGGGCCGGCGTTGCGCTGCCGCCCGTACCGCACGAGGAACGACGCGACGAGGGAGGCCGCCGCTATCCCGCGCACCTGGACATCCGGGAGGTCCGGACGTTGAAGGACTGGCCGGCCGCGTGGTGGGGGCACTGGTACGTCTCGCCGGCGCAGTGGCCGGTGCGGGTGCCGGAGAGGACGTACGACCTCCATCGCGGGCGGCGCGACGAGCGGCGGGTGCGGGAGCGGGCCCGCGCCGCCGTGAGTTTTCGTCGGGTGACGGAGGGGGTGCCGGGCGGGTGCTGGCGGCTTGTGGCCGAACTGCCGGGCGGTGAGCTGGTCGGCGAACTCCGGGCGCACGAACGCAGCGAGGATCTGTTGCTCGGTGAGGACCTGGGCGACCAGCGGGAGTTGGTGCTGGACGGTGTCCTCGTAGCCCCCCAGCTGCGCTTCCTGGGTATCGGCCGCCGATTGCTCGGGCTCCTCGGCGATGAACTGGACCGGGCCGGCATCGCCACCGTGCGCGCCATCGCCGAAATCGCTGGCGTCGGCGGCGCCGACTTCCTGGTGGCCTGTGGATACCAGGTGGAGGCGAGCCGGCCGACGGCTCTGCGGTTCGACCGGCGACCGACCCACGGAAGATGATCGCCGGGCCGGAGTTCGGGAGCAGGGACGGGCGGCAGTGGCAGGCGGGCGGGTTCAGGTCAGGGCCGCGGCGGCGGTGGTGAGAGCGGCGAGCGCCTCTCCCATGCGCCAGGCGTCGCGGTCGCGGGGGCCGATCGGGTTGGAGACGGTACGCAGCTCGACGAAGGGGACGCCGGCCTGCGCGGCGGCGACGGCCACGCCGTACCCCTCCATGGCCTCGGCGACCGCGTCGGGGTGACGCCGGCGCAGGGCGTCGGTGCTGGCGGCGCTGCCGGTCACCGTGCTGACGGTCAGCACCGCGCCCACCGTCGCCGTCGGTAGCGCGGCCCGCAGGGCGGCCAGCAGGCCGGGGTCGGCGGCGAGCGCGATGCCGCCACCGAGCCATTCCGGGGGCATGCCCAGCTCGTCCACCGGGAGGAAACCCGCCGGCGACTCGGCGCCCAGGTCGGCGGCGACGGACACGGCGCCCAGCACCGTCGCGCCGACGTCCGCCCGGCCGGCGAAGCCGCCCGCCACACCCGCGCTGACCACGCCGCGGTACGGGCGCCCGGCCGCCTCGGCGAGCACCAGCAGCCGGGCGGTGGTGGCGGCGGCCACGGCGGGGCCGACCCCCACCGGCAGCACCGTCGTCGACGCATCCGTCAGGCCCGCGCGGACCGCCTCGGCCTCGGCGGGCACCGCCGTGACCACCAGCAGGCCCGTCACGGCAGGGGCCCCTGCGGCTCCCGCCGGGTCTCGTCGTCCGCCCCGCCCGGCCCGCCTACGGCCGACGACGGTCGGTAGATGTGGTACCCGGGCGGGGCCAGTGCCGGGTCGTCCAGCGGCGAGCCCAGCGCCGGGGCGGGCGAGACCGGTGCCACCCCGGTTTCGGCCGTGACCTCCGCCTCGGTGCGTGCGCCGGCGCCGCCGCCCGTGTCGTCCTGCCCGCCCGTGTCGTCCTTTCCGCCCGTGCGGTCGTCGTCCCCGCCGGTTTCGTCGGCCAGTTCGTCGTCGGCGAGCGGGCGACCGGCCAGCCGCTCGGCGCGCAGGCGGCTCGCCACCACCATGCCTCGGACGGCGGCCAGCGTGCCGGCCCCGGCCGCGACCGCGATGCCGATCCGGCCGTCGAAGGGTACGAGCCCCAGCCCGCCCCCGGCGACGAACGCGAGCATCAGCACGGTCTCGGAGTGGGCGAACGAGCTGGCCCGCAGCCGCTCCGGGATGCGTTCCTGGATCGAGGCGTCCACGGTGAGCTTGGCGATGCCGCTCATCAGCGCGGCCACCAGGCAGAGCAGGGCGACCATCGGCAGCGAGAACCTCAACGCGGCGAGGATCGCCACCCCACCCGCGATGATCATCCCGCTGGACTGGATCGCGACGGGTCGGTGGATGCGCAGGCGGGTGCCGATCGCGGTGGCGAGGAAGGTGCCCACGGCCAGCGCGGCGCCGACGAGGCCCAGTGCCCCCTCGTCGCCCAGGTCCCGGCCGAAGACGACGGTGGTCAGGTCGCCGGCCTTGATCGCGAAGGCCAGGAAGAGCAGCAGGAACCCGTACAGCCCGCGCAGCGTCGCGGCACCGATCAGGGTGGCGATCACGAGCCGGCCGGCCGGTCGCCCCCGGCCCAGCGGGCGGTCGCCGGTGCGCCGCCAGAGCGCACGCAGCGGCCGGGGCACCCGCTCCGGTGGCTCGGAGTCGGCCTTCGGCGGCAGGCGCAGGGAGATCACCATGCCGACCAGGAAGATGATCGAGGCAACGCGGAGCGGCCACTGCGGCCCGAACCAGAAGGCGGCCAGCCCGATCGGAGCGACCAGGGCGCCGGCCACCGTGCCGTAGACGCTGGCCCGGGCGCCCACCTGGGAGAGCCCCAGCCCCTCCGGCAGCAGCCGTGGGACGGCCGCCGAGCGGGCCACCCCGTACGCGCGGGAGAGCGCCAGCACGCCGAACGCCGCCGGGTAGAGGCCGAAGCCGTGGATGTAGTCGGAGATCAGCCAGGCCAGGAAGGCGCGGCCGAGCATGGTGGCGGCCAGCGCGTACCGGCGGCCGTGGCGGAAGTGGTCGAGCAGCGGGCCCACCACCGGGGCGAGCATGGCGAACGGCACCATGGTCACCAGCAGGTAGAGGGCGACCTTGCTGCGTGCCTCGCCGAGCGGGACGTTGAAGAAGATCGTCCCGGCGAGGCCGATGGCGATCAGCGTGTCCCCGGCGCAGGAGACCGCGTGCAGGTCGAAGAGGCGGACCATGCCTACCTCGCCCCCGGCGCCCCGGGTGCGGGCCCGGCCCGCCCGCCGGGTCATCCAGCGGCCACTGCTGACCGAGCCACGGAACAGCAGGCGGACGGCCTTGATGCCGGTGCCGACGGTCCGCCCGAGTACGGACCGCCCGGAGCGGGAGAACAGCGGCATGTCCACCATCCTCACCCATCCGGTCCGTCCGTGCCGCACCACTGTCCCAGAACGTCGTCGGCGGGTGCCTGTCGGTCGGCCGTACGCATGGGGAACAATGGTTGGGTGACCAGGCCTGCCTCCGCCCGTGCCGCTCGTCTCGACCAGGTCTGCGCCGCCGCCGTCGAGGTGGCACGTGACGCCATCACCGAGGTCGACCCCTCGGACATCGGCGACCACCTGCAGGCCGTCGCGGAGGGCGACCGACTCGTCACCCACTACTTCGAGTGCCGGCTCGCCGGCTACCGGGGCTGGCGGTGGGCGGTCACCGTCACCCGCGTGCCGCGCAGCCGGCACGTCACCGTCTGCGAGACGGTGCTGATCCCCGGCACGGACGCGATGCTCGCGCCCGGCTGGCTGCCGTGGCAGGAGCGGCTCAAGCCGGGCGACCTCGGCCCCGGCGACCTGCTGCCCACCCCGGCGGACGACGACCGGCTCCAGCCCGGCTACCTGCTCTCCGACGACCCGGCGGTCGAGGAGACCGCGTGGGAGCTGGGTCTCGGCCGGGCCCGGGTGCTCTCCCGGGAGGGGCGCAGCGAGGCCGCCCAGCGCTGGTACGACGGCGACCACGGCCCGTCCGCCGCGATCTCGGCCGCCGCCCCCGCCGCGGCCCGCTGCGGCACGTGCGGCTTCTACCTGCCGCTCGCCGGCGCCCTGCGGCAGTCCTTCGGGGCCTGCGGCAACTTCTACGCCCCCGACGACGGTCGGGTGGTCAGCGCCGACCACGGCTGCGGGGCGCACTCGGAGACCCTGATCGAGGCCGCCGAGACCCCGGTCGAGGAGATGCCGACGGTCTACGACGACAGCGCGGTCGAGCCCGTGGCGGTCAGCCGGGCGCCGGGCTCCGTCGAGGCCGCGGAGCCGGCGGAGCCGTACGGCCACCCCTGAGAGATGTAAGGAAGGGCACCTTCCTATCGCCTAGGCGATAGGAAGGTGCCCTTCCTTACATGCGGGCGCGGCGGCGACGTCGGTTGGCGTCGTGCCGCATCATCACGGCGAGACCGGGGAAGCCCCACAGGAAACCGGCCAGGCAGGTCCACAGCCAGTCCTGGTGATCGTGCGCGGTCAACCAGTCGCGGAAGAAGATCAGCAGCACCAGCCCGGCGAGCGCCCAGGCCGCCATCCCGGCGAGGGCGAACGGCACCATCGGCGGGTCGAGCGGCTCGGGCCGCGGGGGCTGCTCCTTCGGCACGCGGCAAGCGTACGCGATCAACTTTTCCTGCTGGCCGGTGATCTGCGACGATGCGCGCGACAACGGAAGATCCACCTGCGAGGACCTGATGGCAGTAGCGCCGCCCGAGAACGGCACACCACCCGACCCAGCGCACCCCCGGAACGGTTTCGACCGGTACTTCGAGATCTCCGCCCGTGGCTCGACGATGAGCCGCGAGGTACGCGGTGGCCTGGCGACCTTCTTCACGATGGCGTACATCGTGGTGCTCAACCCGCTCATCATCGGTGGTGCCGTCGACGGCGACGGCAAGAAGCTCTCCATCGCCGCCCTCGCTGCGGCAACCGCCCTGGTCGCTGGCCTGATGACCATCCTGATGGGCGTGGTCGGTCGGTTCCCGCTGGCGCTCGCCGCCGGCCTCGGCGTCAACGCGCTGGTCGCGTACGAGATCGCCCCGGAGATGACCTGGGCGGACGCGATGGGCCTCGTGGTGATCGAGGGTCTGATCATCGCGGTGCTGGTGCTGACCGGCCTGCGTACGGCGGTGTTCCGCTCGGTGCCGACGCAGATGAAGACGGCGATCGGCGTCGGCATCGGCCTCTTCCTGACCATCATCGGCCTGGTCGACGCCGGCTTCGTGCGCCGGGTGCCGGACGTGCAGAACACCACCGTCCCGGTCAGCCTGGGCATCGGCGGCAGCCTGGCCAGTTGGCCGCTGCTGGTCTTCGTGGTGGGTCTGCTGCTGACCATCGTGCTGATGGTGCGGCGGGTCAAGGGCGCGATCCTCATCGGCATCCTCGGCTCCACCGTGGTGGCGATCATCGTCGAGGCGGTGGCGAACATCGGGCCGTCCTTCGTCGACGGCAAGCCCAACCCGAAGGGCTGGGCGCTGAACGTCCCCGAGCTGCCGAAGACCTGGGTGGACGTGCCGGACCTGTCGCTGCTCGGCAACTTCAACCTGTTCGACTCGTGGGGCCGGGCCGGCTGGGTCGTCGTCCTGATGTTCGTGTTCACCCTGCTGATCACGGACTTCTTCGACACCATGGGCACGATGGTGGCGGTCGGCCAGGAGGGGAGCATGCTCGACGAGCGGGGCACCCCGCCGCGGGCCAAGGAGATCCTGCTGGTCGACTCGATCGCGGCGGCTGCCGGCGGTGCGGCGAGCACGTCCAGCAACACGTCGTACATCGAGAGTGCCGCCGGTGTGGCGGAGGGCGCCCGTACGGGCGTGGCCAACCTGGTCACCGGCGGGTTGTTCCTGCTGGCGATGTTCCTGGCGCCGCTGGTCGTGGTGGTGCCGTTCGAGGCGGCGTCGACGGCGCTGGTGGTGGTCGGCTTCCTGATGATGACCGCGGTGCGGACGATCGACTGGTCCGACTACGAGATCGCGATCCCGGCGTTCCTGACGATCGTGCTGATGCCCTTCACGTACTCGATCTCCAACGGCATCGGCGCCGGCCTGATCACGTACGTGGTGGTGAAGCTCGTCAAGGGCAAGGCCCGGGAGATCCACCCGCTGCTGTACGGGGTGGCCGCCCTCTTCGTGCTCTACTTCCTGCGTGGACCGATCGAGTCCGTGGTGCTCTGAACACGGCCTGCTCCGGGCCGGTGACCGAACGGGGTACCCAGCCCGGAGCAGGACAAACTTCTCGTGAGCGTGGTCATATCAGTGGTCATTCGCCAAGCTAATTAGTTAGGCTAACTATCGTGACGGAGCGGACGGTGACGGCGAAACGCGTGCCACCGGCGCAGCTGGCACCGCAGCTGCGTGATGCGATCACCCGGCTGAACCGACGGGTCCGCCAGGCCCGGCCGGTCGGCGACCTCACGGTCACCCAGCTCTCCGCGCTCACCAGCCTCCGGCTGGCGGGTGCGCTGACGCCTCGGGAACTGGCCGACGTGGAACGGGTGCAGCCGCCCACGATGACCAGGATCGTCGCGAAGTTGGAGGAGCGCGGCCTCGTGCAGCGCACCCCCCATCCGACCGACGGCCGGCAGGTCATCCTGGCGGCGACCGAGGGGGGACGGGCCGTGCTCGACCAGTTCGAGCGGGTCCGCGACGAGTGGCTGGCCCGCCGGCTGGCCGACCTGACCGAAGCCGAGCGGGAAACCCTGCGGCAGGCCGCCGAGATCCTTCAGCAGCTCGCCCGCGCCTGACCCGCGCGTCGTGCCACCGCGCCGTCCGCCGTCGATGACGCGTACGACCGCGAGGAGGCGCACCAAGAGTGCAGGCGAAGCTGAGCACGATGTTCCAGTCCCTACAGGTCCGCAACTACCGGCTCTTCGCATCCGGGCAGCTGATCAAGCTGATCGGCGTCTGGATGATGTTCATCGCCCAGGACTGGCTGGTCCTCGAGCTCTCCGACAACTCCGCCACCGCGCTCGGCGTGGTGACCGCGCTCCAGTTCACCCCGGTGCTGCTGCTCACCCTGCTCTCCGGGCGGCTCGCCGACCGCTACGACAAGCGGATGCTGCTCTTCGTCGCGAACGCGTTCTGGACCGTCCTGGCCCTCGCCATGGCCCTGCTGGTGATCACCGGCCTCGTGCAGCTCTGGCACGTCTTCGCGTTCGCGGCCCTGCTCGGTGTCGCCAACGCCGTGGAGACCCCCGTCCGGCAGGCGTTCGTCTCCGAGTTGGTCGGTACGTCGCTGCTGCCGAACGCGCTCTCGCTCAACGCGGCCGTGTTCAACTCCGCCCGGATCGTCGGGCCGGCTGTCGCCGGCCTGGCCATCGCCGCCTTCGACGTCGGGCCGGTCTTCCTGTTCACCGCGCTCAGCTCGATCGCCCCGCTGGTCACCGTGATCCGGATGCGCCCCGCCGAGCTGCACCGGGAGGCGCTGCCGCCGCGCGACGAGCGGGCGTCGGCCAAGGTCGTCGACGGCCTGCGCTACGTCTGGCGCCGGCCCGACCTGCTGCTGCCCATGGCGGTGATGTCGGTGATCGGCATGTCGCTGTTCAACTTCCAACTGACCCTCGCCGCGCTGGCCAAGACCGTGTTCCAGACCGGTGCCGCCTCGTTCGGGCTGTTCAGCACCGCGCTGGCGGTCGGCGCGCTGGTCGGGGCGCTCGCCGGCACCGGGCGGCGCAGCCGCCCGTCGGTCTGGCTGGTGCTCGGCGCGGGGGTCGGCTGCGCCAGCTTCGGCACGCTGGTGGGGCTCGCCCCGGCGTACTGGATGGTGGTGACGCTGCTGCTGCCGACCGGGTTCTTCATGGTGTACTTCGCCCAGGCGGCCAACCAGCGGGTCCAGCTCGGCACGGACGCCGCCTTCCGCGGCCGGGTGATGGCCCTCTGGGTGCTGGTCTTCCTCGGCACCAACCCGGTCGGGGCGCCGCTCATCGGCTGGGTCGCCGAGACCTACGGCGCGGGCGCCAGCATCTGGAGCGGTGGGCTGATCTCGCTGGCCACCATCCTGATCGCGCTCACCTGGCAGCTGCGCCGCTCCGGCGCCCGGCTGCGCTTCCGCATCCTGCCGATGCCGCGCTTCTACGTCACCTCCGCCGACTGCTGAGCCCGTCGCCCGGGCGGCCCGACCGCTTCTCTGGCCGAGGACGCGGATGACACGAAAGCGGTGGCGGTAAGGGGGAAAGCGGCTTAGCGTCGATACGTGGAGCTCGGACGCGCGCTGCTGCTGATCCTGGCCATCGTCGCCATGGCCAGCCTGCCGGCGCTGATCGCCCTGGTCTTCTGCGCGGACGAGATCATCGACCGGGTCGCCTGCGGGTACGCCGAGTGGCGTGAGCGCCGGCGGGAGCGGCGCACCATCGCCCGGCTGGACCGGGCCGTCGAGGCCGACGCGCTGACCCGCGACATCGACCTCACCGCCTTCGACCGGCCCGACCGGCGCCCGCTGGAGGAACTCGCCGCCGACCTGCGCCGCCTGCGCAGCCAGGGGGTGGGGTTCGACGGCCGCCAGCCCGTCTGGCACGGCATGGTCCTCCAGGCGTACGACGACCGGCTCCGGCTGGCCTGCCGGGCCCTCGGGCTGGCCGAGCACCTGACCGAGCTGGAGGGCGTCGACCTGGAGCTGGAACGCGTCCGGGTGGAGGGCCTGCTGCACGCCGCCGGGCTGACCCTGCCCGCCGCCCGGGCCGGTCACTGGCAGCGTCACCGCTGAGGGCGGGGCCCGCGTGAGGCTCTTCGTCGCGCTCTACCCGCCGCCCGAGGCGGTCGCGCACCTCGGCGCGCAGGCCGCCCGCCTGCGGATCGGCGCGGCGGCCGCCGCCGGGACCAACGTCCGGCTCGCCGACCCGGCCAACGCGCACGTCACCCTCGCCTTCCTCGGCGACGTCGAGGCGGACCGGCTGGTCGCCGTGGAGAGCGCGCTCGGGCTCGCCGCCGAGTGGTCCCGCGACGGCCGCCAGGCCGCGCCCCGGCTGCGGCTGGCCGGCGGCGGGCGGTTCGGGCGGGGCCGGTTCACCGTGCTCTGGGTCGACCTGCGCGGCGAGGTGGAGCCGGTGCTGGTGCTGGCCCGGCTGATCCGCTCCCGGCTGCGGCACGCCCGCCTGCCGCACGACGAGAAGCCGTTCCGCCCCCACCTGACCGTCGCGCGCCCCGGCGACCGGGTGCCCCCGGCCGACGTGGCCGCCGACGTGGCCACCCTCGACGACTACGAGGGCCCGGAGTGGCCGGCCGGCGAGATGGTCCTCGTGCGCAGCCACCCCGGCCCCCGCCCCACCTACGACCGCCTGGCCGCCTGGCCCCTCTGACGATCCCCGGTCACCAGGCCCAGGCCTCGGGGCCGGGGCCGCCGTTGCCGACGGGCGGGAAGAGCTCGTCCAGGCGGGTGAGGGTGTCCTCGTCGAGGTCGACGGTCAGGGCACCCAGGGAACGGTCGAGCTGGTCGGCGGTGCGCGGTCCGATGATCGGGGCGGTCACCCCGGGCCGGGACAGCAGCCAGCCGAGGGCCACGTCCGCCGGGTCGTGACCGAGGTCGCCGCAGAGTTTCTCGTACGCCTCGATGGTCGGCCGGTGCTCGGCGAGCGCGTCGGCGGAGCGGCCGCTGGCGCCCCGCGCGGCCCCGCCCTCGGCCATCTTCCGCAGCACTCCGGCGAGCAGCCCGCCGTGCAGCGGCGACCACGGGATGATGCCCAGCCCGTGGTGCTGCGCGGCGGGCACCACCTCCAGCTCGACGTACCGGGTCATGAGGTTGTAGATGCACTGCTCCGAGACCAGGCCGAGGAAGTGGCGCTTGCCCGCCGCCTCCTGCGCCACGGAGATGTGCCAGCCGGCGAAGTTGGACGATCCGACGTAGAGGACCTTGCCCTGGGCGACCAGGGTCTCCATGGCCTGCCAGATCTCCTCCCACGGCGTGCTCCGCGAGACGTGGTGCATCTGGTAGAGGTCGATGGTGTCGGTCTGGAGGCGGCGCAGCGAGTCCTCGCAGGCCCGGACGATGTGCCGGGCGGAGAGGCCCTGCTGGTTGGGCCACTCGCCCATCTTTCCGTAGACCTTGGTGGCCAGCACGACCTTCTCCCGCCGGCCACCGCCCTGGGCGAACCAGCGTCCGATGATCTGCTCGGTGATCCCCTCGCCGGTCTGCCAGCCGTAGACGTCGGCGGTGTCGAAGAAGTTGATGCCGTGGTCGAGGGCCCGGTCCATGATCGCGAAGCTGTCCGGCTCGGTGGTCTGCGGCCCGAAGTTCATCGTGCCGAGGCAGAGGCGGCTGACCGACAGGCCCGTACGGCCGAGGTTCGTGTACTCCATGTGGCCACCCTGCCACGGCGGCAGTTGGAGCGCCTCGCGTTGACTCCGGCGACCGGGTGGTCGCCGGAGTCAGGCGGTCACGAGGACTCGCGGGCCGCCGGGCCGCTGCCGAAGAGCACGTCGTCCCAGCTCGGCAGGCGCTTGCGCGGCTTGCCGCCGGCGTCGGTCGACTCGCCCGCCGCTGCCGCCGACGCGCCCGTGCGACGGGGCCGGAGCACCGCCAGCGACGGCACGGCCGGCACCTCCTTGGGCGCGTCCGAGTCGTCGTCGAAGGCGGAACCCTGCCCGCCGCCGAGCAGCGCCGCCGCCCCGCCGCCGACCGGCCGCTGGCGTGGCGCGTCCTGCCCGGCCATGGCGGCCGGGGTGCGGGGTTCGAGCCCGCGACCCGAGGTCGAGCCGAGCGGACGGTCGAGCGAGGCGAGCAGGGCGTCCCGCCCGGCCCGGATCGGGTCGCGGCCGGGACGGCTGTGCTCCGCCGCCGCCGGCAGGCCGTGCCCGCCCCGGCTCGGCTCGCCGCGCGACGGGCCGGGCAGCGCGTGGCCGCCCCGCTCCGGTGCCGGCTCCTGACCGAGGATCGGGGTGGGCCGCTCGGCGCAGAGGTATTGCGCCATGTCGTCGTGCGGGGTGACCGACTGCCGGGTCTTGTCGAGATCCCAGATCGCCTGCGCGGTCGCCTTGCCCGAGGGCCAGGTCGCCACGATCCGCCAGGTGCCGTCGTCGCGGCGCCACGCGTCCCAGGAGATCTTCTCGGTGTCGATCCCGTGCTGGGCCAGCCGGCCGTTGACCACCTCGGCGAGCGGGGTGGGCTTCTCCGCGCCCTTCAGCCGGGTGCGGCGGGCGTGCTGGGCGAGCATGGCCCGCTCCTGGAGCACCGGGCCGGCATAGCGCAGCACGCGGTCGACCGGCACGCCGGCGATCCGGGCGACGTCCTCGGCGGACTCGCCGGAGCGGATCTTGGCCTGGATGTCCCGTGGGGAGAGTGAGGGCACCGGGTCGGCGCCCGCCGTCGGGGCCACCGCGAGCGGCGGGGCGCCGGGCTCGGCGTGCAACGCGCCGGCGATCCGCTCGTCGATGGGCAGGGCGAGCAGTCGCCCGACCTCGTCGGCGAGCACCAGGGCCTGGCCGTCCTCGGAGAGGGCGACGAAGCGTACTGGGCGCATGGCGTAGCCTCCGTCCCGCTTCGCTGGCCGTCACGCCACGAGCCGGCCACCCGGGCGTCCTCGCACCACCGTACGCGCATCTGTCCGCAGGTGGGGGATGCGACACCCGCATGTCGCGACTGAGCTGCGACGATGATCACGGTCGGTGGCCGCCGACGCGTCCGGTGGCCACCGACCGTGACGGCGGTCAGAGTCGCTCGACCACGTAGTCGATCGACGCGGTCAGCGCCTCGACGTCGGCCGGCTCGACGGCCGGGAAGAGCGCGACGCGGAGCTGGTTGCGGCCCAGCTTCCGGTAGGGCTCGGTGTCCACGATGCCGTTGGCGCGCAGCGCCTTGGCGATCGCGGTCGCGTCGACGGAGTCGGCGAAGTCGATGGTGGCGACCACGTTGGAGCGCAGCGCCGGGTCGGTGACGAACGGCGTCGCCACCTCGGAGCGCTCCGCCCAGCCGTACACGATCGCGGCGCTCTCGGCCGTGCGCTTGGCCGCCCAGGCCAGCCCGCCCTGGGAATTCATCCAGTCGGTCTGCTCGGCGGCCAGGAAGATGGTGGCCAGCGCCGGGGTGTTGTAGGTCTGCTCCAGCCGCGAGTTGTCGATCGCGGTGACCAGGTCGAGGAAGGCCGGGATGTAGCGGCCGGACGCCTTGATCTCGCCGGCCCGCTCCAGCGCGGCCGGCGACATCAGGGCCAGCCACAGGCCGCCGTCGGAGCCGAAGCACTTCTGCGGGGCGAAGTAGTAGACGTCGGTCTCGCCGACGTTGACGTCCAGGCCGCCGGCGCCCGAGGTGGCGTCGACCAGCAGCAGCGAGCCGGGGTCGGCGCCGGCGACCCGGCTGATCGGCACCGCGACACCCGTCGAGGTCTCGTTGTGCGGGGTGGCGTAGACGTCCACCCCGGCCTCGGCGGTCAGGGTGGGCGCGGTGCCGGCCTCCGACTTGCGGACGGTGGGCTCGCCGAGGAACGGGGCGTCCTTGACGGACTTGGCGAACTTGGCGCCGAACTCGCCGAAGCTGGCGAACTGCGCCCGGTCGCGGACCAGGCCGAACGTCGCGACCTCCCAGAAGGCCGTGGTGCCGCCGTTGCCCAGCACCACCTCGTAGCCCTCCGGGAGGGAGAAGAAGTCGGCGATGCCGCGGCGCAGCCGGGCCACCTCGTCGCGGACGGTCTTCTGCCGGTGCGAGGTGCCCAGGTAGCTCGTCGCCACCTCGGCGAGGGCGGAGACCGCCGCCGGCCGGACCTTGGACGGCCCGCAGCCGAACCTCCCGTCGGCGGGCTTGAGGTCGTCGGGAATCCGGATGGTCGGTGCGTCAGCCACGGTTGTCGAGATCCTTCCGCATGGGCGAGGGCGGGCCCGGTGTTCAGGCGGGCGCGGATCGACGGCGGACGCGCGCTCAGGCGCACGACGTGGCCGGGACCCGGGCCCGGTCCGGCGACACTGCCGGCCCTCATCCTCCCACCCGCGCCGGCCGCGCCGACCGCTGATCCCACCAGCGACGTTGAGGCGTCCACCACAATCCGTGCCGTTGCGCCGCCCCCGGTCGCCCCCGGATGCAAGGAAGGGCCCCTTCCTATACGCCAGGCGTTAGGAGGGGGCCCTTCCTTACATCTCAGACGCCGTGCGGGATGGCGTCCCAGCCCTCGACGTCGCTGGGCTTGCGGCTGCCCGGGCCGACGTAGCGGGCCGACGGGCGGACCAGCCGCTGGAGCTTCTTCTGCTCCAGGATGTGCGCGCTCCAGCCGCCCATCCGGGCGCAGGTGAACATGGAGGTGAACATGTGCGCCGGCACCTCGGCGAAGTCCAGCACCACGGCCGACCAGAACTCGACGTTGGTGGCGAGCACCCGGTCCGGCCGGCGGGCCTGGAGCTCGGCCAGGGCGGCCTTCTCCAGCGCCTCGGCGATCTCGAAGCGCGGTGCGCCCAGCTCCTTGGCGGTGCGGCGGAGCACTCGGGCGCGCGGGTCCTCGGCCCGGTAGACGCGGTGGCCGAAGCCCATCAGCCGCTCGCCCCGGTCGAGGACGCCCTTGACGTAGCCCTCGGCGTCGCCGCTGCGCTCGACCGCCTCCAGCATGCTGAGCACGCGGGACGGGGCGCCGCCGTGCAGCGGGCCGGAGAGGGCGCCGATGCCGGAGGAGATGCAGGCCGCGGCGTCCGCGCCGGTGGAGGCGACGATCCGGGCGGTGAAGGTGGAGGCGTTCAGGCCGTGCTCGGCGGCCGAGATGAAGTAGGCGTCGACCGCCTTGACGTGCCGCGGGTCCGGCTCGCCCCGCCAGCGCTTCATGAAGCGCTCGACGATGGTGGACGCCTTGTCGATCTCCTTCTGCGGCACGGCCGGCAGGCCCAGGCCGCGCGCCGACTGGGCGACGAAGGAGAGCGCGGTGACCGACACCCGGGCGAGGTCCTCGCGGGCCTGCTCGTCGGAGATGTCGAGCAGCTGGTTGAGACCCCAGTACGGGGCCAGCATCGCGACCGCGGACTGCACGTCCACCCGGATGTCACCGGAGTGCACCGGCACCGGGAACGGCTCCGCCGGCGGCAGACCCGGGCCGAACCGCCCGTCGACCAGCAGCGCCCACACGTTGCCGAAGGAGACCTGGCCGATCAGATCCTCGATGTCGACGCCGCGATAGCGCAGCGCGCCGCCCTCGCGGTCGGGTTCGGCGATCTCGGTCTCGAAGGCTACGACGCCCTCCAGTCCGGGTTTGAAATCGGCCATGTCGCTCTCCTGGATCTGCTCGGTGCGCCCGCCCGGGGCTCCGGTCCCGGCCCAGCCGGGCGAGCGCCTTAGGCGACCCTCAGGGATGTGTTCGTGACATCTTGCCTGCTGGGTAACCGGATTCGCGACCCACTGCGACTGTGCCGCACACGACATCCCCGGTCCGGGCGGCCCGGACCGCGTCGGCGACACTGTGCGGTGCGGGCTGGCCAGCGCCGCAGGCAGCGGGCCGGCCCGACGAGGAGGAGGGGGAACGTGACGGGGGACACAGTCCGGCCGGCGGGTATGCGTAACGAGTACGCCCCGGAGCTGGGCCTTTCCGAGGCGGACCTGGCCGCCGACTGGCACGGCCAGTTCGCCCGCTGGTTCGCCGACGCGGTCGCCGCCGGACTGCCCGAACCGAACGCGATGGTGGTCGGCACCGCCGACGCCGCGGGCCGCCCGAGCGCGCGCACCGTGCTGCTGAAGGGGTACGACCCGGAGGGCTTCGTCTTCTTCACCAACTACGGGTCCCGCAAGGGCGCCGAGGCGGCCGTCAACCCGCACGTGAGCCTCGTCTTCCCCTGGTTCCCGCTGCACCGGCAGGTGGTGGTGGCCGGCCGGGTCGAGCGGGTCGACCGGGCGGAGACGGAGGCGTACTTCGCCAGCCGGCCGCGCGGCTCCCAGCTCGGCGCCTGGGCCAGCACCCAGTCCCGGGTGATCCCCGGGCGGGCCGTGCTGGACGAGGCGTACCGGGCGGCGGCGGAGCGGTTCGCCGAGGTCGAGCCGATCCCCGCCCCGCCGTACTGGGGCGGCCTGCGGGTGCGGCCGGAATCGGTGGAGTTCTGGCAGGGCCGGGTCAGCCGGCTGCACGACCGGCTGCGGTTCCGGCTCACCGGGCCCGGGGAGTGGACCGTCGAGCGGCTGGCGCCGTGACCCAGCTCAAGGACGCGCGGCCGTCCGGGCTGCGCCGGTTCGCGATCGACGTGCGCCCGCTGGCCGTGCCGGCGTACCGGCGGATGTGGCTCGGCAACGGCATCGCGATGTTCGGCATCCAGCTCACCGCGGTCGCCGTGCCGGTGGAGATGTACGCGCTGACCGGTAGCTCGCTCTGGGTCGGCCTGATCGGGATCGCGGCGTTCGTACCGCTGCTGGTCTTCGGGCTCTGGGGCGGCGCGGTGGCCGACGCGCACGACCGGCGCAAGGTGCTGCTGGCGACGGCGGCGGTGCTCTGGGTCGCCACGTTCGGCCTGGCGGTGCAGGCGGTGCTCGGGATCGGCAGCCCGCTGCTGCTGCTCACCCTGGTGGCGGTGCAGTCGATCGCCTTCGCGATCAGCTCGCCCACCCGCAACGCGATCCTGCCCCGGCTGGTGCCGGCGGAGCTGGTGCCGGCGGCGACCACGCTGAACTTCACCACCTACACGGCCGCCTCGGTGTTCGGTCCGCTGGCCGCCGGCCTGATCTTCGCCTGGTGGGGCACCGACCTCGGCCTGCCGATCGCGTACGCGGCCGACGCGGTGCTCTACGCGGTCGCCGTCTGGGCGACGGTGAAGCTGCCGGCCATGCCGCCGGAGCCGGACCCGGACGCGTCCGCGGCCCCCCGGCGGGCCGGGCTGGCCAGCATCGTCGACGGCCTGCGCTACCTGGCCACCACCCCGGTGCTGATGCTCTCCTTCGTCATCGACCTGATCGCCATGGTGCTGGCCATGCCCCGGGCGCTCTTCCCCGAGATCGCCGAGTCCCGCTTCGGCGGCGGTGCGGCCGTCGGCTGGCTCTACAGCGCGATCGCGGCGGGCGCGATGCTCGGCGGGCTGACCTCCGGGTGGATCGGGCGGCTGCGCCGGCAGGGGCTGGTGCTGGTGCTGGCGGTGGTCGGCTGGGGGCTGGCGATCGCGACGGCCGGCCTCGCCGGCCAGCTCTGGCTGATGGTGCTGCTGCTCGCGGTGGCCGGGGCGGCCGACCTGGTCAGCGCGGTGCTGCGGCAGTCGATGCTGCTGGTCTACGCGCCGGACCGGATGCGCGGGCGGCTGATGGGCGTCAACACGGTGGTCATCGCCGGCGGCCCGCGCCTGGGCGACCTGCGGGCCGGTGCGGTGGCGGCCGGTTTCGGCGGCGGCGTCGCCTGGGTCGGCGGCGGGCTGCTCTCGGCGGCGCTTGCGGTGCTGCTCGCGGTGGCCTTCCCGGTGCTGTTGCGCTACCGGGCGGCGGCCCCCGCCGGCGGTGACAAGGCGTGACGGGGCGGGTCGGGGCGAGCGACGGCGGGGCGGGAACCGTTAGGGTCGCCCGCATGGACACCCCCGACCAGCGTCCGCCCTCGGGCGCGCAGTGGACCATTTCCGCCGCCGGCCACGAGGCCGTCATCGTGGAGGTGGGCGGTGGGGTCCGGACATACCGGCACGACGGGACCGACCACCTCGACGGGTACGCCGCTGACGAGATCTGTCCCGGCTGCGCGGGGCAGGTGCTGGCCCCCTGGCCGAACCGGATCCGCGACGGGCGCTACACCTTCGGCGAGCGGTCGTTGCAGCTCACCCTCAGTGAGCCGGACCGGGGCGTGGCCATCCACGGGCTGGTCAACTGGGTGCCCTGGCGGCTGGTGGAGCAGTCGTCCGACGCGGTGACCGTCGGCTACGACCTGCCGCCGCAGCCGGGCTACCCGTGGCCGCTGCGGCTGCGTACCCGGTGGAGCGTCGGCCCGGACGGGTTGCGCGCGGAGCACGAGGCGACGAACCTCGGCGCCGAGCCCGCGCCGTTCGGCTTCGCGGTGCACCCGTACCTGCGGGTGCCCGGGGTGGCGGTGGACGACCTGTCGATGCGGCTGCCGGCCCGGACACGGTTGCAGGTGGACGGGCGGCTGCTGCCGATCGGGGGCACCCCGGTCGCCGGCACCGAGTACGACTGGACCAGCCCCCGCCGGATCGGCGGCGCCCGGCTCGACCTCTGCTTCGGCGACGTGATCCACGACGACGACGGCGGTTCGGTGGTCAGCCTGGCGGCCCCGGACGGCACGGCGGGCGTACGGATCTGGGCGGACCGGGAGTTCGGCTGGTGGCAGGTGTTCACCGGCGACGCCCTGCCCGGCGAGCGGCGGCGCCGTTCCGTGGCGGTGGAGCCGATGACCTGCCCGCCGGACGCGTTCCGTTCTGGCCGGGACGTGATCACCCTGAAGCCGGGCGCGACCTGGCGGGGTGCCTGGGGCGTCCGGCCCGGGGCCTGAGCGGGGGAGCGCATGGAGTTCGGCGAGGTGGTCCGGCGACGCCGGATGGTGCGCAACTACGACCCGGACCGTCCCGTCCCGCCCGACGTGGTGGAGCGGCTGCTCGACCACGCGGTCCGCGCGCCGTCGGCCGGCTTCGCCCAGGGCTGGGGCTTCCTGGTGCTGGAGACGCCGGAGGACCGGGAGCGGTTCTGGGCGGCGACCACCCCGGGCGGCGGCGGCCGGGAGCGGTGGCTGGCGGGGATGCGCCGGGCCCCGCTGATCGTCGTCCCGCACGCGAACCGGTCGGCCTACCTGGAGCGCTACGCGGAACCGGACAAGGGCTGGGCGGACCGCTCGGCCGAGCGCTGGCCGGTGCCCTACTGGTACGTGGACACCGGCTTCGCCGCCCTGCTGATGCTGCTGACCGCCGTGGACGAGGGGCTGGGGGCGTGCTTCTTCGGCATCCCCGCGCAGCGCCTCGACGCCTACCGGGAGGCGTTCGGGGTGCCGGGGGAGTACGAGCCCGTCGGTGCCGTCACGGTGGGTTATCGCGCGCCGGACCACCGGTCACCGTCGCTGCGCCGGGGGCGTCGCCCGGTGGGCGAGGTGGTGCGGCGGGGGCGCTGGAGCTGACCGGTGCCGGATGTGCCGTCAGGTGTTTCGTCCGGTGGCGAACCGGGCGGCGGGTGGCGAAACTGACATCGGGGAGCAGAACGCGGTGTGGTGCAGCCCGCTACGCTGGCACGGTCATCGGTGCCGCGGGTCGCGGTGCCGCGCCGCGACCCGACCGGTGTCGTGGGTCGGCCCGGCCAGGGGGAGGGGAGCGTGCCGTCGTGATCTTCAGAGCGGTCCGGGACGGGCGTCCCTACCCGGAGCACAACCTGACGCTCAAGCAGTGGGCGGAGATCCCGCCGAGGCCGCTGCGCCTGGACCAGTTGATCACCACCAAGCGTGAGCTGGCGCTGGACAAGCTCCTCGCCGAGGACTCCACCTTCTACGGCGACCTCTTCCCGCACGTCGTGCAGTGGAACGGCGGGCTCTACCTGGAGGACGGGCTGCACCGCGCCCTGCGGGCGGCGCTCCAGCAGCGCAACCAGATCCACGCCCGGGTGCTCGTCCTCTCCGGCCCGATCGAGTGAGCCCGACCCACCGGTCGTCCGAAGCGTACTGACCTGCGGTTCTGTCGGATCGACGCGACGAGGCGCCCTTCGACGAGCGGCTGTCGCACCGGAGCCGTACCGTCATCTCAGACGACGTGTCTGACGAGGACGGTGAGGGCCATGGCCCGCGACGGTGACATCAACGAGCCCACGAGGGAGTTCCCCGGTTATCCGACCGGCGAGGCGCTCAAGGAGCGGTCGGCTGTCACAACCGAGCCGGATCCGGGTGCGCCACCACCACCGGCGGGCGGGCCCGCGCGCGGCCTGCTCTGGGTGCTCGGCGCGGCGGCGCTGGCGGTGGTGGTGCTGCTCGGTGTGCAGGCCACCGGCCTGCTGCCGGACTTCCGCAACCCGTTCGCCAAGGAACAGACCGACCGCAGCCAGCCGCCGCTGCTCAAGTCGATCCAGGATCTCAGCCGCTACGTCGCGGCCGAGGGCAACTTCCAGGTGGTCGTCGATCTCCAGAACGACCGGCGCAACGTGCCCGACTGGCTGCTCAGCCAGCGCACCCTCTTCGTCGGGGCGGGCAGCGTGGAGGCGTACGTCGACTTCGCCAAGATCTCCGAGGGCGCGGTGGTCGAGTCGGCCGACGGCAAGTCGGTGGAGATCAGGCTGCCGGCGCCGCAGCTCGGCAAGACCAACCTCGACCTGGAGAAGAGCTACGTCTTCGCCGAGGAGCGCGGGCTGCTCAACCGGGTCGGCGAGCTGGTGAAGGGCGACCCCAACCGCCAGCAGCAGGTCTACCAGCTCGCCGAGGAGCGGATCACCACCGCCGCCCGCGACAGCGGCCTGACCCAGCGGGCCGAGGAGAACACCCGCAAGATGCTGGAGGGGCTGCTCCGCTCCCTCGGCTACGAGAAGGTGACGGTCACCTACACCGCCCCGTGACGGCGGACCCACGACACGACGGCGCCCGCCCCGGTCGACGGGACGGGCGCCTCGTGCCCACCCCCGCCTCGGGCGGGGGCGGGGTGGCTCAGTAGCGGGCGGCGGCGTAGCGGTCCTCGTTCGGCATCAGGACCCAGAGCACCAGGTAGACGACCACCTGGGTGCCCGGCAGCAGCAGCGACAGCAGGAACAGCAGCCGGATGAAGCCGGCCGACCTGCCGAAACGCTGGGCCAGGCCGGCGCAGACGCCGGCGATCATGCGCCCCTGACGGGGGCGGACCAGTTTGCGACTCATCGTCGTACTCCCACTCTGCGGCGTTCGCCGCCTCTGCCCTCAACGGTAGGAAGGGGTGGCCACCGCGCCCTCGGTCCGGAGGAGGATCGGCGGTGCCCGTACCCGTAGGTGGTTACCCGGGAACCGGCCCCGCGACGCCCCCGGGACCCGTCGGGACGTGCCGACCGGTCGCGGCTGGCGGCAGGGGCTGAGCTGGGCGGGTAGGCTCGCCGGTCGGGCACCCACACCCCCGGGTGCCGGACGGCCGCCCCGACCGGGCCGGCCACGACCGTGCCGGAGACCCACGAGGTACGACGGCGAGGAAGTGCAGCCATGATCAGCGTTTTCGACCTCTTCAGTGTCGGCATCGGGCCGTCCAGCTCCCACACGGTGGGGCCGATGCGGGCCGCCCGTACCTTCGTCGCGGGCCTGAAGGCCGACGGATTGCTCACCGGCACGGCACGGGTGCAGGCGGAACTCTTCGGCTCGCTGGGCGCGACCGGGCACGGCCACGGCAGCGACCGGGCGGTGCTGCTCGGGCTGGCCGGCGAGGCCCCCGAGACGGTCGACACCGACACCGTCGACGCGCGGATCACCCGGATCCGTGCCGAGCGCCGGCTGAGCCTGCTCGACGCGCACGAGATCGACTTCGACCCGGACCGCGACCTGGTGCTGCACCGGCGCCGGTCGCTGCCGTACCACCCCAACGGGATGACCTTCGTCGCGTACGACGACCGGGGCGCGGAGCTGCGGGCACGGACGTACTACTCGGTCGGCGGCGGTTTCGTGGTGGACGAGGCGGCGGCCGGGGCGGACCGGATCAAGCCCGACGCCACCCGGGTACGGCACCCGTTCCTCACCGGCGCGCAGCTGCTCGGCGTGACCGCGTCGACGGGGCTGTCGATCAGCGAGGTGATGCTCGCCAACGAGCTCTCCTGGCGCGGCGAGGGCGAGGTGCGCGCCGGCCTGCTGGAGATCTGGCGGGTGATGCGGGAGTGCGTCGAGCGGGGCTGCTCGCGCGACGGGGTGCTGCCCGGCGGGCTGAAGGTCCGCCGCCGCGCGGCCGAGCTGCGCCGCAGCCTGGAGACGGAGTCCGACCCCGCCGACCCGCTGCGGGCGATGGACTGGGTGACCCTCTTCGCCCTCGCCGTCAACGAGGAGAACGCGGCCGGCGGCCGGGTCGTCACCGCGCCCACCAACGGGGCGGCCGGCATCATCCCGGCGGTCCTGCACTACTACACCCGGTTCTCCCCGGGCGCCTCCGAGGAGGGGGTGGTGCGGTTCCTGCTGGCGGCGGGCGCGATCGGCGTGCTGTTCAAGGAGAACGCCTCGATCTCCGGCGCCGAGGTGGGCTGCCAGGGCGAGGTGGGCTCGGCCTGCTCGATGGCCGCCGCCGGGCTGGCCGAGGCGCTGGGCGGCACCCCCGCGCAGGTGGAGAACGCCGCCGAGATCGGCATGGAGCACAACCTGGGCCTGACCTGCGACCCGGTCGGTGGTCTGGTGCAGATCCCCTGCATCGAGCGGAACGCGGTGGCTAGCATCAAGGCGATCACGGCCGCCCGGCTGGCGCTGCGCGGCGACGGGGTGCACCACGTCTCGCTGGACAAGGTCATCAAGACCATGCGCGAGACCGGCGCGGACATGAAGGTGAAGTACAAGGAGACGGCGCGCGGCGGACTGGCCGTCAACGTGATCGAGTGCTGAGGGGGCGTTCGTTCATCGACTGCTAGCCTGTCGTCCGTCCGGTGAGGCGGGAGGCGGCGGTGACCTCTGGCGTCGCGGCGTTGTGGTCGCACCGCACCTCGCTGCGCATCCTCGTCCGGCGCGACCTCGCCGTGAAGTACCAGCAGTCCGTGCTCGGGTACCTCTGGTCGCTGATCGAGCCCCTCGGCCTGGGGGCGATCTACTGGTTCGTCTTCGGGGTCCTCTACTCCCGGGACACCAGCCGCCACCTCGGCGACGCAGCCGACTCGTACCCGCTGTTCCTGCTCACGGGGATCTTCGCCTGGATGTGGACCAGTTCGGCGCTGAGCGAGGCGACCAACGCGCTGACCAGCCAGGCCCGGCTGATCACGACGATGAACGTGCCGCGGCAGGTCTTCCCGATCGGCCGGGTCACCGGCCGCTTCGCCGAGTACGCCGCCGGCCTGCCGATCCTGCTCGCCGTCGCCGTCGGGTACGCCGCCTCCGGCCGGGTCGAGCCGGGCTGGTCGCTGCTGGCGCTGCCGCTCGCGGTGGCGGTGCAGGCCGTCCTGCTGGTCGGGCTGGCGCTGCTGCTCTCGGCGGTCAACGTGCTGATGCGCGACGTCGAGCGCTTCATGCGGCTGGTCGTCCGGGTGCTCTTCTACGCCACCCCGATCATCTACCCGCTGAGCCTCGTGCGCGACGCCGGCCTGCCGGGCTGGCTGAAGGCCGCCTACGAGCTGAACCCGCTGGTCGGCATCTTCCAGCTGCACCACGCGGTCTGGTACCCGGACGAGTTCCCGGACGCCCGGCTGCTCGCCACCTCCGTCGGCGTGAGCCTGCTGGTGCTGGTCGCCGGCTGGTGGTCGTTCCGCCGGCTCGAACCCGCCGTGCTCAAGGAACTGTAGGGATGGCCGATCCGATCATCGAGGCGGAGGGGCTCGGCATCCGGTTCGTCCGCAACCGGCGGCGGCAGTTGCGGCTGCGGGAGCTGTTCATCCACCGGGGGCGGCGCGGCGCCGACGACGGCCGGTTCTGGCCGCTGCGGGACGTGTCGTTCTCGGTGCGGGCCGGGGAGACCGTGGGCGTGGTCGGGCGCAACGGCACCGGCAAGAGCACGCTGCTGCGGCTGATCGCCGGCGTGCTCATCCCCGACGAGGGCCGGATCCGGGTGCGCGGGGACGTCGCGCCGCTGCTGGAGCTCTCCGCCGGGTTCTCCAACGACCTGACCGGGCGGGAGAACCTCTACCTGGTCGGCGGCCTGCACGGGCTCCCGTCGGGCTACCTGCGGCGGCACTTCGACGAGATCGTCTCGTTCGCCGGCGAGCAGGTGGAGCGGGCCGTCGACACGTCGGTGCGGCACTACTCGTCGGGCATGAAGGTCCGGCTCGGCTTCGCCATCATCTCGCACCTGCCGCACCCGATCCTGCTCATGGACGAGGTGACCGCGGTCGGGGACGCGGAGTTCCGCAAGAAGTGTTATGCGACGATCGACCGTCTGCTCGGGGAGGGGCGCACTCTGGTGCTGGTGTCACACAACGAAAAGGACCTGACCCGGTTCTGCCGTCGGGGGTTGTACCTCGACGGGGGCCGGCTGACCGTCGACGGGACGATCGCCGAGGCGCTCGCCGCGTACCACGCCGCGGTTCCGCGGTGACGCTCGCGATCGTGCTCGCCGCCGACGCACCGGCCGCGAGCCTGCCGACCCGCTCGGGCGAACACCTCGCCGACCGGCTGGCCGACCAGCTCCGGCGCGCCGGGGCGCACGAGGTGCGCCACGCCGCCGGCCTGGACGAGCTGGCCGACCTCGTCGACGCGGCCACGCGCCCGGTGCTCGTGACCGGCGCCGACCTGGTCGCACACACCGCCGTACTGCGGCACCTGGCCACCAGCCCCGTCGGGCCGACGGTCGCGCTGGTGCTCACCGACCCGCCCGGCGACGGCCACACGGCCGTGCGCGAGGAGCGCGGCCAGGTGGTCGGGGCCGGACCGGCGCAGGCGCTGGACGGCGGGGCCACCGGCGTGTTCGGTGGCGCGCTGCGGGTCGGCGTCGGCGACCTGCCGTCGCTGGCTGCCGCCGCCCGCGCGGCCGCCGCCGGGGTGGTGCCCGTCGGCGCGCCGTCGGCCGCCGCGCCGCCGCCGGCCGGGCCCGCCGTGGACCGGCTCTTCGCCGGCCTCGCCGGGCTCGGTGTGCTGACCTTCGCCCAGCGGGTACGCCTGCTCGTGGCGCACCGGGTGGGCGACCCGGCGGGGCTGGCCGCCGCGGAGGCGGCCGTGGCCGCCGTCGACGAGGACCGGGCCGAGCTGAAGCTCTCGGTGAAGGAGCGGGACGACTTCTTCACCACCTTCTTCGTCAGCACCTGGTCGCCGTACGTGACGAAGGCGTCGGCGAAGCTCGGGCTCGGCCCGACCGCCGTCACGATGATCTCGGTGGCCTTCGCGGTGGCCGCCGCCGTGCTCTTCGGTACGGGCGGCCGGCTGGCGCTGGTCGCCGGGGCGGTGCTGCTCTACCTCGGCTTCGTGCTGGACTGCGTGGACGGCCAGCTCGCCCGCTACACCCGGCACTTCAGCGCCTGGGGCGGCTGGCTGGACACGATGGCCGACCGGGCGAAGGAGTACGTGGTCTACGCCGGCCTCGGCTACGGGGCCACCCAGGCCGGTTTCCGGTACGGCTGGGCGCTGGCGATCGCCGCGATCACCCTCCAGACCGTCCGGCACATGACGGACACCTGGTACGGCGTGCTGCACGACGAGGCGGCGCGCCGGCCGAAGGCGGTCGGCACCGCCGGCGGCGGCATCGGCGACAAGTTGAACGCCGCCTCCAACCGGGTGCAGGCCGACACGGGTTCGGTGTCGTACTGGCTGAAGCGCACGGTGGTCTTCCCGATCGGGGAGCGGTGGGCGTTGATCGCGATCACCGTGGCGCTGTTCGGCCCGCTGGTCAGCCTGTACGCGGTGCTGGCCTGGGGGGTGCTGGCCTTCGCGTACACCGGGGCGCTGCGTACGCTGCGGGCCCGCTGGATGCGGGTGCCGGTGCTGGACACGGTCGACGCCACCCTGCACCGCGACGACGGGCCGCTGGCCCGGCTCCTGCCGGCGCTCCGGCCGGTGGGCCCGCTGGCGCTGGCGGTCGTCGCGGCGCTGGGCCCGGCGGCGCTGCTGGTGGCGGCGCTGCTGACCCGCGACGGGGCGGAGGTCCCGCGGTGGGCGGTGCCGGTCGCGCTGCTGGTGCTGCTGGTCGCCGGCCTCGGCGCGGGCGCGACGCACGCCGGGCCGCTGGACTGGCTGGTGCCGGCCGCGCTGCGGGCGGGCGAGTTCCTGTTCGCCATCGCGGTCGGGGTGGTCGGCGACGTGCCGGCGTGGCTGATCTTCGGGTACGTCTTCGTGCTGACCCTGCACCACTACGACCTGACCGCGCGGCTGGAGAAGCGGCAGTCCGCCCCGCCGCTGCACGGCGGCACGCTGGGCTGGGACGGGCGCTCGGTGCTGCTGGCCCTGGCGGCGATCGTCGGTTTTGCGGGTATCGGTATGGCTACACTCGGTACGTACCTTCTCGTGGTTTTCGTGGGGAGTGTCGCCCTCGCCTGGGTCGTCCTGCCCGCCCGCGCCGCGCGGGCGTCGGTGGGCCTGGTCGGCGCGGGAGGTCGCTCGCCGGGCTGACGACAGGGGCCGGCCGATGACACTGATCAGCTTCGTCGTGCCGGCCTACCGGGTGCAGGGCTACCTGCGCGAATGCCTCGACTCCATCCTCGGGCAGCCCGTCGCCGACATCGAGGTGATCGGCGTCGACGACTGCTCGCCGGACGACAGCGGCGAGATCCTCACCGAGTACGCGGCCCGCGACCCGCGGATGCGCGCCGTCCGGCTGACGGAGAACGTGGGGCTCGGTCCGGCCCGCAACATCGGGCTGGACCGGGCCGCCGGCGAGTACGTCTGGTTCGTCGACGGCGACGACTGGCTCGCCCCCGGGTGCCTCACCGAGGTGGTCGGCCGCCTCCGCGCCACCCGCCCCGACGTGCTCCTGGTCGACCACGTCCGGACGCACTGGAACGACGCCACCAGCCGCAGCGCGATGGTGGAGGTCTTCCCGGAGCCGCCCGGCGAGGAGACCTTCCGGCTGCGGGACCGGCCCGAGACGCTGCGGCTGCTGCACACCGCCTGGAACCGGCTGGTCCGCCGGCAGTTCCTGATCGAGGAGGGGCTGCGCTTCGCCCCCGGCTGGTACGAGGACGTCTCCTTCAGCTATCCCGTGCTGATGGCCGCCGAGCGGATCGGCGTGCTCGACCGGGTCTGCGTCAACTACCGGCAGCGCCGCACCGGGGCGATCACCAGGACCAGGGGCGAGCGGCACTTCGAGGTCTTCGACCAGTGGCACCGGGTGTTCCGGCTGATGGACGCCTGGGGGCCCGCGGTCGACGACCTGCGTCCCGCGCTGTTCGAGCGGATGATCTGGCACTACCTGAGCGTGCTCGGCAACGGGGAGCGGATCGACCCCGAGCTGCGGCCGTCCTTCTTCGCCCGGATCACCGCCGACCACGCGCGCTGGCTGCCGCCCGGCGGCTATCCGGCCCCGGCGGGCGCGGAGGGGCTCAAGCACCGGCTGGTGGCCGCCGGGCGCTGGCGTACCTTCAGCGCGCTGCGCACCGCCTACCGGGCACGGGACGTCGCCCGGTGTACCGCGCGGAGCGCGAAGCGGCGGGTCGCGCCCCCGGCCCGGCGCGCGGCCCGGCTTGCCCGGGACGCCCTGCTGCGGGAGTACTACCGGGCCGAGCTGCGCCGGCCGGTCGATGAGACGCTGGCCGTCTACGCGGCCTACTGGTACCGGGGCTACTCGGACAACCCGGCCGCGATCTTCGAGGCTGCCCGGCGGCTGGCGCCGCAGGTGCGCGGGGTGTGGATCGTCCGGCGGGACCGCGTGCACACCGTGCCCGAGGGCGTCGCGTACGTGGTCGCCGGGACGCCCGCGTACTACCGGGCGCTGGCCCGGGCGCGGTGGCTGGTCAACAACGTGAACTTCCCGGACTTCGTCCGCAAGCGGCCGGGCACCGTGCACGTGCAGACCCACCACGGCACTCCGGTGAAGGTGATGGGCCTGGACCAGCAGCGGTACCCGGTCGGCGCGGTCGGGATGGACTTCGCCGGGCTGCTGCGCCGGGTGGACCGGTGGGACTACAGCGTCAGCGCGAACAGCTTCTCCAGCCAGATGTGGGAACGTGCGTACCCGGCCGCGTACACCACGTTGGAGGTCGGCTACCCGCGCAACGACCGGCTGGTCACCGCGACCGCCGGGGAGGTGCGCCGGCTGCGTGCCGACCTCGGCCTCGGGCCCGGCGAACGGGTCGTCCTGTACGCCCCGACGCACCGGGAGCACCTGCCCGGCTACCGGCCGCCGTTCGACCCGGAGCGGCTGCTCGACGTGCTCGGCCCGGCCGGCCGGCTGCTGATCCGCAGCCACTACTTCCACGACCGGGACCAACGCGCCCGCCGCCCCGCCGATCGGGACCGGGTACGCGACGTCAGCGGCCATCCGCGCGTGGAGGACCTCTACCTCGTCGCGGACGTGCTGGTCACGGACTACTCCTCGGCGATGTTCGACTACGCCGTGCTCGACCGGCCGATCGTCGTCTACGCCCCCGACTGGGAGGCGTACCGGCTGGCCCGGGGCGTCTACTTCGACGTGACGGCGGAGCCGCCGGGCGCGGTGGCCACGAGCTTCGCCGACCTGCTCGACCTGTTCCGCGCCGGCGGGGTCGACTCGGCGGCGGCGCGCACGGCCCGGCAGCGGTTCCGGGCCCGGTTCTGCGCGCTCGACGACGGCCACGCCGCCGAGCGGGTGGTCCGCCGGGTCTTCCTCGGCGAACCGGCCACCGCCGGCCGGCCGGCGCGCGGAGTCGGCTCGCTGGCTCCGGCGTCGCAGGCGGGAGGCGGACCCCGCTGACGCTGGCTCGTCCCGCCGGGTGGGCGTCACAGGGCCGTCACAAGCCGAACATGGCACGTTTACCCGATGTGCGAACCGCATGATCCTCGTCACAGTCATTCGGGATTCGGTCGACGAGGTGGGGGGAGGGCACGGTGACAACCGTCGCACTCAAGGATGTCACGAAGGTGTTCCGGGACGGCACCCTCGCCGTCGACAGCGTCAATCTCGACGTCAACGACGGCGAGTTCATGGTGCTGCTCGGCCCGTCGGGCTGTGGGAAGTCCACGGTGCTGCGGATGGTGGCCGGGCTTGAGGAACCGACGTCGGGCGCGGTGATGCTCGACGGCGAGCTGGCCAACGACCTGCCGCCGCGCGACCGGAAGATCGCCATGGTCTTCCAGGACTTCGCGCTCTACCCGCACATGACCGTCGGCGACAACATCGCCTTCCCGCTCAAGCTGGCCGGGTTGGAGCCCGAGCCGCGTGGCGAGCGGGTCACCGACGTGGCCAGCGCGCTCGGCATCGGCGACGTGCTCGGCCGCAAGCCCAGCCAGCTCTCCGGCGGGCAACGCCAGCGGGTCGCGATGGGCCGGGCGATCGTGCGCCGTCCGGGCCTGTTCCTGATGGACGAGCCGCTGTCGAACCTCGACAGCGGGCTCCGGGCCGAACTGCGCGCCGAGATCTCCGGCCTGACCCGGGAGCTGGGCGTCACCACCATCTACGTCACGCACGACCAGGCCGAGGCGCTGACCATGGCCGACCGGGTCGCCATCATGCGCAAGGGCGTCCTCCAGGACGTCGGCACCCCCACCCAGGTCTACGGCCGCCCGGCCACCCTCTACGTGGCCGCGTTCCTCGGCAGCCCGCGGATGAACCTGCTGGAGGCCTCGGTCTACGTCCACCTCGACCGCTACGTCACCCTCACCCTCGGTGACCAGGCGCTCCACCTGCCGTGGGACGACATCCGCAGCCGGGCGGTCGCGCACTACCACGGTGAGCGGATCGTGGTCGGGATGCGGGCCGAGGCGCTCACCCCGGTCGCGCCGGACACCCAGGGCGCCGTGCTGCACGGCCGCATCCGCTACCTGGAGCACCACGGGCACGAGTCGCTCGCCTTCCTCGACATCGGGGCCACCGCGATCGTGGTGGACGAGATGGGTACCCGGACCGAGGAGGCACCCACCGGCCAGCGCGGCCTGCGCCGCTTCGGGCAGGTGTTGCAGCGGCTGACCGGGCGCGCCGCCGAGGAGGAGGCCGCCGCCCCGGTCGCCGCCACCCGCACCAGCGTGCTCAACGACCCGGGCCGGCACCACCGGCGCCCCGCCGAGCTCGCGGTCCGGCTCGCGCCGTACCCGGGGATCGCCGCCGGGCACCCCCTGGCCGTCTCCGTACGCATGGACGCGCTGCACTTCTTCGACGAGCGCGGCGACCGGATCGACGTGGGCTGGCGCTGAGGAGGGTGTAAGGAAGGGCACCTTCCTAACGCTATGCGTTAGGAAGGTGCCCTTCCTTACACCCAGGGGCGGGCTTGTCGGGAAAGTTACCGGCTAGTAACGTCGGGCCATGACCATCGACTCGCGCCAGGTGGCGGCCGGCATGCTGGAGGCTGTCCCGTTCGCCCGTACGCTCGGCATCGAATTCGTCGAAGTGGCCCCCGAGGCCGAGGGTGGGGTACGGGTGACCGTCCGGCTGCCCGACTCGCCGGCCACCCACAACCACGTCGGCGGCCCGCACGCCGGGGCCATGTTCACCCTCGGCGAGACCGCCAGCGGCGCGGTCGTGCTGGCCGCGTTCGGGCAGCTGCTCGACCGGGCCACGCCGCTGGCGGTACGGGCCGAGATCGCGTACCGGAAGCTGGCCATGGGCCCCGTCCTGGCCACCGCGCGCCTCGACCGGCCGGTCGCCGAGGTGGTCGCGGAACTGGAGTCCGGCCGCCGGCCGGAGTTCCCGGTCCAGGTGGAGATCGCCACCGAGGAGGGCAAGCCGACCGGCGGGATGACCGTGGTCTGGACGCTGCGCCCGAACTGAGCCGCGCGGCAAGCGCACCGAAAGCGGTTTACGGGCGCGGAGGTCTGGATAGATTCGTACCGTGTTGGGCCTGCCTGCTCACGTGACCGCCTGTCTCTTCGATCTGGACGGTGTGCTGACGCAGACCGCCCGGGTGCACAACGCCGCGTGGACGGAGACGTTCGACGGCTTCCTGCGCCGCCACGCCGCCGCCACCGGTGAGGAGTTCCGTCCCTTCGACCCCGGGCCGGACTACAACCGCTACGTCGACGGCCGGCCGCGCGCCGACGGGGTGCGCACCTTCCTCTCCTCCCGGGGCATCGTGCTGCCCGAGGGGTCGCCCGACGACCCGCCGGACGCCGACACCGTCAACGGGGTCGGCAACAGCAAGAACGTGCTGCTGCTGGAGCGGCTGCGCACCCACGGCGTGGACGTCTACCCCGGCTCCGTCGCGTACCTGGAGGCGGCGAGCGCCGCCGGACTGCGCCGGGCGGTCGTCACGGCCAGCGCGAACGGCCGGGAGGTGGTCGCCGCCGCCGGGCTGGAACCGCTGCTGGAGGCGCGGGTGGACGGGCTCGTCGCCCGCGCCGAGGGGCTGCGCGGCAAGCCCGAGCCGGACACGTTCCTGGCCGGCGCGAGACTGCTCGGGGTCGACCCGCGCGACGCCGCCGTCTTCGAGGACGCCCTCGCCGGGGTCGCCGCCGGCCGCGCCGGCGGGTTCGGGTACGTGATCGGGGTGGACCGGGTCGGCCAGGCCGCCGAGCTGCTGGCCCACGGGGCCGACGTCGTGGTCACCGACCTCGCCGACCTGCTCGACCCCGGGCAGACCGCGTGATCCGGGAACGGGCCTATCCGGTCGAGCCGTGGCACGTCCGGGAGATACGGCTGGACATGGACGTCCTGGCCCAGTCCGAGTCGGTCTTCGCCCTCTCCAACGGGCACGTCGGGCTGCGCGGCAACCTCGACGAGGGGGAACCCCACGGCCTGCCCGGCACGTACCTCAACTCCTTCTACGAGCTGCGCCCGCTGCCGTACGCCGAGGCCGGCTTCGGGTTCCCCGAGTCCGGCCAGACGGTCGTCAACGTGACCAACGGCAAGCTGATCCGGCTGCTGGTCGACGACGAGCCGCTCGACGTCCGCTACGGCGAACTCCTCGCCCACGAACGGGTCCTCGACCTGCGCGCCGGCACCCTGCACCGGGAGCTGCACTGGCGCTCCCCGGCCGGCCGCGAGATCAAGGTCCGCAGCACCCGGCTCGTCTCGTTCACCCAGCGCGCCGTCGCCGCGATCAGCTACGAGGTCGAGGCGGTGGACGGCCCGCTGCGGCTGATCCTCCAGTCGGAACTCGTGGCGAACGAGGCGCTGCCCGCGCAGAGCGGGGACCCGCGGGTCGCGGCCGTGCTGGAGTCGCCGTTGCAGGCCGAGGAGGAACTCACCACCGCCGACGGCGGGCTGCTGATCCACCGGACCAAGGTCTCCGGGCTGCGGGTGGCCGCCGCCATGGAACACGAGGTGTACGCCCCGGGGCGCACGACCAGCCAGTCCGAGGGGTACGAGGACTGGGTGCGTACCACGATCGGGTGCGTGCTCCAGCCCGGCGAGACGCTGCGCGTGGTCAAGTACCTCGCGTACGGCTGGTCGAGCCGCCGGTCGCTGCCGGCGATGCGCGACCAGGTCGAGGCCGCCCTGACGGGGGCCCGGATCGACGGCTGGGACGGGCTCCTCCGCGAGCAGCGCGAATACCTCGACGAGTTCTGGGACGCCGCCGACGTGGTGGTGGAGGGCGACCCGGAGATCCAGCAGGCCGTCCGGTTCGGCATGTTCCACGTCCTCCAGGCCGGCTCCCGGGCGGAGCGACGGCCCATCGCCGCGAAGGGCCTGACCGGTCCGGGGTACGACGGGCACGCGTTCTGGGACACGGAGATGTTCGTCCTGCCGGTGCTCACCTACACCCAACCGGCCGCCGTGCGGGACGCGCTGCACTGGCGGCACGGCACCCTGGCCGCCGCACGCGAGCGGGCCCGGACGCTCAACCTGGAGGGCGCGGCGTTCCCCTGGCGCACCATCGAGGGGCCGGAGTCGTCGGGGTACTGGCCGGCCGGCACCGCCGCCTTCCACATCGCGGCCGGTGTCGCCGACGCGCTGCGACGCTACGTCCAGGTCACCCAGGACACCGAGCTGGAACGCGAGATCGGGCTGGAGTTGCTGGTGGAGACCGCCCGGCTGTGGCGGTCGCTGGGTCACCACGACCGGCACGGCCAGTTCCACATCGACGGGGTCACCGGCCCCGACGAGTACACGGCGGTGAAGAACGACAACATCTACACCAACCTGATGGCGCAGCGGAACCTGATCAGCGCGGCCGACGCGGTGATGCGCTACCGGGACGAGGCGTTCCACCTCGGCGTGACCGACGAGGAGGCGGCAGCCTGGCGGGACGCGGCGGCGTCCATGCACATCCCGTACGACGAGGAGATCGACGTCCACGAACAGGTGGAGGGCTTCACCCGGCTCCAGGAGTGGGACTTCGCGCACACGCCGCCGGAGAAGTACCCGCTGCTGCTGCACTACCCGTACTTCGACCTCTACCGCAAGCAGGTCGTCAAGCAGGCGGACCTGGTCCTGGCCATGCACTGGCGGGGCGACGCGTTCACGCCGGAGCAGAAGCTGCGCAACTTCCTCTACTACGAGCGGCGTACGGTGCGGGACTCGTCGCTGTCGGCGTGCACCCAGGCGGTGCTGGCGGCCGAGGTGGGCCATCCCGAACTGGCGCACGTCTACCTGCGCGAGGCCGCGCTGATGGACCTGCACGACCTCAACGAGAACACCCGCGACGGGGTGCACATGGCCTCGCTCGCCGGCGCGTGGATCGCCCTGGTGGGCGGGTTCGGCGGGCTGCGCGACCACGACGGCAACCTCTCCTTCGCGCCGCGGCTGTCGAGCCGGCTCGAGCGGCTGGAGTTCTCCCTCCAGTGGCGCGGGATGCGGCTGCGGGTCGACGTCCGGCCGCACCAGACCACGTACGCGCTGCGCTACGGCGACCCGGGAGACATGCTGGAGTTGCGGCACCACGGTGAGCAGGTCCGGGTCACCTGCGGGGAGCCGGTGACGATGCCGATCCCCGCCGCGGAGGTGTCGGGCCCCGCCCCGGAGCAGGCCCCCGGTCGGGCTCCCCTGCTCCGCCTGCCCGAGAACGAGCCGTGACCGACCGCCGGCCCGCCGTCGGCGACGGCGGGCCGGCGGCGTAGGACCCTGTGCCGGTCACCCGGCGGCGTCGGTCAGAGCGGCCTGCCCTGTGACGGGCGGTCCGCCGCGTCGCGGGGCGCCATCGCCCGCGGGTCGTCGGCCGTGCGCGCCTGGGCGGCGTCGTCCGCCCAGTCCCGGCCGCGTTCGGTGTCCTGTTCCCGCCGGTCCCGGTCGGTGGTCTGCTGCCGGGTCTCCCGCTGCTGCTGAGCCATGGCGATCCTCGCGATCCGTCGGGGCGCGGTTGCGCCGGTACGGTCTGCGGTCACCCGACGCCTACCCGGGCCCCTCGGCGACAAACGCCGGGGGCGCCGGGGCCGCTTGCCGGCGCCGGGGACGGGTATGCGGCCGGAACGGGGACGACCGAGGACGTACGGAGGCGAGATGGACGTGCGCAGCAGCGCGGTGGCGATCCCGGCGGGGGACGCCGAACTTCCGGCCGACCTGCTGGTCCCGGCGGAGCCGGCCGGCGTGGTGCTCTTCGCACACGGCAGCGGCAGCTCCCGGCACAGCCCGCGCAACACGGCTGTGGCGCACGTGCTCAACCGCAGCGCCCTCGGCACCGTGCTAGTCGACCTGCTGACGCCGGCCGAGGACCAGGTGGACGCCCGGACCGCCGAGCTGCGCTTCGACATCCCCCTGCTCGCCCGTCGGCTCGCCGCGATCGTGGACTGGCTGGCGGCGGAGCGACCCCTCGGCGCCGTGCCGATCGGGCTGTTCGGGGCCAGCACCGGGGCCGCCGCCGCCCTGGTGGCGGCGGAGGCCCGACCGGACCTCGTCGGCGCGGTGGTCTCCCGGGGCGGCCGTCCCGACCTGGCCGGCGCCGCGCTCGACCAGGTGCGCGCGCCCACGCTGCTGCTGGTCGGCGGCCTGGACGAGCAGGTGATCACGCTCAACGAGCAGGCCCAGGAGGCGCTGCCGGACACGGCCGAGCTGACGGTGATCCCGGGGGCGACCCACCTCTTCGAGGAACCCGGCACCCTGGAGCAGGTGGCGCACAGCGCCGCCGACTGGTTCACCACCCACCTCCCCACCCCCCGCTGAGGACCCGCCCGGTAGGTGGTCAGGCGGGGGTCGGGGGCGCGGGCGTCGGGCGCTGGCGGTGTTGCTGGATGGTGTCGATCA
This sequence comes from Micromonospora reichwaldensis, assembly GCF_031845925.1. Lineage (NCBI taxonomy): Bacteria > Bacillati > Actinomycetota > Actinomycetes > Micromonosporales > Micromonosporaceae > Micromonospora > Micromonospora reichwaldensis. Next base: position 109,867 of record NZ_JAVRFL010000004.1, read on the forward strand.
CGCGCCAGACGACGGCGGTGATCGGCACCGAGACGAAGGCCCCGGCGATGCCGGCGATCAGGGTGCCGGCGGTCACCGCCACCAGGATCACCGCCGGGTGCAGGCGCACCTGACGCTTCATGACCAGCGGCTCCAGCAGGTTGCCCTCGACCTGCTGGACGGTGATCACGGCGGCGAGGACGAGCAGTGCGGTCACCGGCCCCTTCGCCGCGAGCGCGACCAGCACCGCCACGGCGCCGGCCACGGTCGCCCCGATGATCGGGATGAAGCCGCCGAAGAAGGTGATGAGCGCGAGCGGGAAGGCCAGCGGCACCCGGAGCACGACCAGCGCCAGACCGATGCCGATCGCGTCGATCGCGGCGATCAGCATCGTGCCCCGGCTGTACGCGCCGAGCGTCCGCCAACCCGTCCGGCCGGCCTCGGCGGTCACCTCCCGGTTCGGCCCGGTCGCGCGGGACAGCGTCCAGCGCCACATGGACCTGCCGTCCTTGAGCAGGAAGAACAGCAGGACGAGCGCGAGCAGCGCCGAGCCGAGCACCTCCGCGGCCGTCCTGGCGCCGGAGACCGGGTCGACCGTGCCCTGCCCGAGCCCTTGGCGGGCCTGGTCGAGCAGCTGGTCGAGCTGTCGGTCGCTGACCGGCAGCGTCGAGGTCACGAAGTCCCGGGTCCGTTGCAGGCCCTGCACCAGCTCCTCGCTCAACTCGCTGAACTGGTTGGCGGTGAGGCTCCACACCAGCGCGCCGACGCCGAACAGCAGGCCGAGCAGCAGCAGTACGGTGAGCAGGGCGGCCAGCGCGGCGGGCAGATGGAGCCGGCGCAGCGCGAGCTGCACCGGGTCGAGCAGCGCGGCGAGGAAGATGGTGACGGCCAGCGCGATGGCCAGCGGCGCGAGCAGCACCGCGATCTTCCCCAGGAGGTACAGCCCGGCGACGATCACCACCAGGCAGGCGCTCCACACCACGGCCGAGCGGACCAGCCAGGGGAGCGCGGCCCAGGTCTGTCGGGAGCCGGCGACCCGGCCGGGCGTTCCCTCGGGCGTACGCCCGGCATCGTCTGCGACCACGTCGGCCCTCCTCGATCTCCGGCGAGTCGGTACCCGGCCGGCGTCCTTCCGACACCCGCGTCCCCTTTCACGCTAGATGGGCGGCCGGGGCGTCGGGGCCGACCGCCCGTTTCCCGATCGCTCCGGGGCTGCTTCGCCGTCGCGTTTGAGCCCCCGAGCCCAGGGAAGGCGGAGATTCGGAACCGGCTTCGAGGAGGACCCCGATGAGCGACTTCATGGACAAGGCCAAGGATTTCGCCGACAAGCACGACGAGCAGGTCGACAAGGGCCTGGAGAAGGGCGGCGACATGGCCGACAAGCGCACGGGCGGCAAGTACGACGAGCAGATCGACAAGGGCGTCGACCAGGCCCAGGCGCGCACCGGCGAAGGCGACCAGGTCCGCTGAACGTCTCGTAGCGACCCGGGACGCCGCGCAAGCAGGTGACCCGGGACGACTGCTTCCTGACGGATCGACGCGTACCGCTAGCCAAGGATCGACCACTCTCGCTACTATCCGCAGTCGGAACATGACTCAAAGTGGAGTCATCCCCGACCGGACCGGCGCCCTCCCCTTGGGGCGCCGTGACGAGAGGAAGTCATCCGGTGACCGAGGCCCCCGAGACGACCGTCCCCCACCGCTATCCGTTCAGCGACCCCGACCGGCTCAACCTCGACCCGCGCTACGCCCGGCTGCGCCGGGACGAACCGCTCACCCGGATCCGGATGCCGTTCGGCGAGCCGGCCTGGCTCGCCACCCGGCACGCGGACGTCCGGACCGTGCTCGGCGACCCACGGTTCAGCCGGGCCGCCTCGGTGGGCCGGGACGAGCCCCGCAACTCGCCGCGACAGCAGGAGGGCGGGATCCTGTCGATGGACCCGCCGGAGCACACCCGGCTGCGTCGGCTGGTGGCGAAGGCGTTCACCGCCCGCCGGGTGGAGGAGCTGCGACCCCGGACCAGGGAGGTGGCCCACGAGCTGGTGGACGGCATGCTCGCGGCCGGTCCGCCGGCCGACCTGGTGGAGCACCTGGCCACCCCGCTGCCGATCCGGGTCATCTGCGACCTGCTCGGCGTCCCCGTGGCCGACCAGGACCGCTTCCACACCTGGTCCGAGGCGATCGTGTCGACCACCTCCCTCAGCCCGGAGCAGGCCCAGGAGTACATCGACAGTCTCCTCGCGTACATGGGCGAGCTGATCGCGCGGCGGCGCGAGCAACCCACCGACGACCTGCTCGGCGCGATGGTCCGGGCCCGGGACGCCGACGACCGGCTCGCGGAGGACGAGGTCGTGCGCCTGGCCGCCGGGCTGCTCGCGGCAGGGCACGAGACGACGGTGACCCAGATCCCCAACTTCGTGTACGCCCTGCTCACCCACCCGGACGAGTGGGCCCGGCTACGGTCGCGGCCGGACCTGGTGCCGGCTGCCGTCGAGGAGCTGATGCGGTACGTGCCGCTCGGCGCGTCCTCGGCCTTCGCCCGCTACGCCCTGGAGGACGTCGAGGTCGGCGGCGTGCTGGTACGGGCCGGCGAGCCGGTGGTGGTGTCGATCCCGTCGGCCAACCGGGACGAGACGGTCTTCGCCGACGCGGACCGGCTCGACCTGACCCGGCAGGTCAACCCGCACCTCGGCTTCGGGCACGGGGTGCACCACTGCGTCGGCGCGCAGCTCGCCCGGATGGAACTCCAGGTCGTCCTGGAGACGCTGATCGCCCGCACGCCCGACCTGAGGCTGGCCGTGCCGGAATCCGAGCTGACCTGGAAGAGCGGCCTGCTGGTCCGGGGGCTCGTCGCCATGCCGGTGAGTTGGTGAACAGATGAGTGCGACGGACGAGCAGTGGCGGGTACACGTGGACCCGACGCGGTGCATCGGGTCGGGGATCTGTGCGGGCACCGCGCCGAGGCACTTCGTGCTGGTGGACGGGTTGGCCCGCCCGCTGGCCGAGCGGGTGGCGCCGGACGACGCGTTGGTGGACGCCGCGGACTCCTGCCCGATGGAGGCGGTCATCGTGTCCGAGGCGGACGGCCTGCGCCGGATCGCCCCGGAGACCTGAGCCGGGCGGGTCCTGCCGGAGGCCTGGGGCCGGGCGGGTCGCGTGGCTCGCCCGATGGTCGCCCTCCGCGCCGGCCGGTGACATGCCGGTGGCCACGCCCCGGGCCGGGCGTGGCCACCATGAGCGGGGGCGGTCAGCGCTGCTTCTGGCCCAGCTCCGCCGTCGACGTGACGCGGCCGCTCAGCGCGTCCCGCATCCGGTCCACCAGACCGGTGCCGGGGTTGAGCAGCCGGTTCGCCGGCGGCCGGTCGGGCGCGGCCGGGTGCGGCCGGGTCGGGGCGGTCTTCTTGGTCGCCTCCACCTTCCCGGCCAGTTCGACCATCTCCTCGGTGGCGACCGCGGCGCGCAGGCGGGGGAAGAGGTCCGACTCCTCGTCCTTGACGTGGTGCCGGATCGTGCTCGTCAGGTGCGCCAGCAGCTCGTCGAAGCGCGGGTCGGACGGGTCGACCGACTCCAGCTCCTTCATGGTCCGCTCGGCGTCGGCGTGCTCGGAGATCTCGTGCTCGGCGATCTGGTCGCCGTCCGGCAGCGCCTTGCGGGCGGTCGGATAGACGTGCATCTCCTCGGCGACGGCGTGCCGGACCAGCTCGGCGATCACCACGTCGGCCAGTTGCCGGCGGTGCTCGGGGGTGCCCTGCCGGCTCTCCAACTGCACGAAGAGTGCCTCGACCTCACGGTGGTCGGCGGTCAGGACGTCCACGACGTCCTCCCCCCTGATGTCCTGTGGGTTGGTCATGTCTGCCCCTCACCGGTTGCGGAACGGTCGGTTGTGGGCCTGGTACCCGGGAACCGCCCACCGAACCCACCGATCATCAATGTGTCGCCGACCCGCGTCCCGTGCCCGGCGGGCGGCCGTCGCGCCGGCACGCCGAGGGCCGGCCCCCGCAGGAGGCCGGCCCTCGGCGGGGCGGATCAGGACGAGTAGCCGCGCTCGGCGATCCAGTTGGCGACCTTCTCCAGGGTCATCCAGTACTCGCCCTCGGGGGCGGCCGGGTCGGCGATCCGGATCAGGTCACCGCCGTCCCGGTAGCCCACCAGGGTCAGGTAGTGCCCGCCCTCGTACGAGTGCGGGTTGCCGACCGTGTCGACCGCGGTGCCCTTGATGTTGGCCACCACCGGCCGGCCCTTGTCGAGGGCCGCGACGACGTCGGACCGCAGCCGGTCCACCTGCTCCGGCTTGGCCACCGGATCCGGGATCTCGGTGGTCCGGTACCCGCGGCCGGTCAGCTCGTTGAGCACGCGGGTGATGTCCAGGGCCGAGTCGGTGCCGGCCTCGGTGGTGCCCAGCCTCTTCGCGACCTCGTCCTGGGGGAGCGCCCGGCCCAGCGCCGACAGGGCGATGCGGGTCGCGGCCGGGCCGCAGTAGTAGAAGTTGGGCTGCGCCTGGTACTCGATGCCCACGGCGCGCTCGGCACGCCGGTCGGCGCGGCCGTTCTTGGCGGCGCGGTCGTCCGTGTGCACCGCGCCGACCGGGGTGGTCGCCGCCGGCGCCGCCTGGGCGGTCACCGCCGGACCCGCGAGGCATCCGCCGGCCACCAGCAGGCCGGCGACGGAGAGACCGCTCTTCTGGACGATCGGATTCATGGTCGGGCTCCAATCGGGGGTCGACGCCGCCGGGGGGGACCGGGGCGCACAGCACCGGGAGAGGCGCTCGGCTCGGGGAATTCGACGGCCCGGGGCGGTCGGCCCACGGGCGTACTCAGGGATGCAACGGCCCTGCTCCGGTGGGCATTCCGGGCCCACGGCCGGGGGCGCACCGGCCGCACGTCGAGGTTCAACCGGGCCACGGGCGGCAGGATTCCGGCGTACGGATGCCCCGCGTCACACCCGGACCGGTCAGGCATGCGTGGGTGGCGCGGGAGGGGACGAACCGGTCAACCGGTCACAGGCTGCCCAGCAGGCGCGTCACCGCGATCTCGATGACCACCCGGTCCGGATTCGGGCGGGGCGTCCGGTAGCGCTCGGCGTACCGGCGCTCGGCCTCGGCGACGGCCGGCCGGTCGGAGCGCACGACGGCCCGCCCCTCGATGGTGAGCCAGCGCCGCCCGTCGACGTGGCAGACGGCCACCGGGGCGCCCCCGGGGCCGGCGGCGGCGACGTGCCGCGCCTTGCGGGACGCGCCGCCGGTGATCACGCGGGCCAGCCCCGTCGACGCGTCGAAGGTGACCCCCACCGGTACGACGTGCGGGGTGCCGTCCGGGCGCAGGGTGGTCAACGTGGCCAGGTGCCGTTCCCGGCAGAACGCCACGACCCGCTCGTCGTGGGGCGCCAACCGATGGTCGCCGGGCATGTCCGTCCCCTGTCTCGCGGTGCGGCACCGATCATGGCACGCGACGGTGCGCCCGGTCGGTGCCGGACGGCGCGTCGGGTGCCCCGGGCAGCGGCGTGCTCGCGGCGCGGCGCTGCCGGACCAGCCGACCCAGGTAGAGCAGCGCCCCGGTCAGCACCGCCATGTCGTCCAGGTAGATGGGGTCGGGAAGCAGGTCGATCGGCAGGACGGTGTAGAGCAGCGCCCCGTAGAAGGCGAGCTTGCCGTTCAGCCCGAGTGTGCCGAGCAGGCGGCGGGTGCGGATCACGCGGACGGCCAGCACCACCGCGCCGACCAACGTGACGACCGCCACGACGCCGACGACGATCCACGCCTCCCTGGACATGCCGTCACGCTAGCCCAGCGGGACCGGTTCCGCCCGGCCATGCCGGTCAGTACGCGGGAACCGCCGCCCGGCCCCGGGCCACCGACGGCACCTCGCGGCCGGTCAGCGCCGGGAACTCCCGGGTCTGCTCCGCCACTGCGGCCCCCTCGACCAGCGGCAGCAGCGACTGCGACTCGTCGGGGCGGCGGCTGACCGCGGCGAACGCCTCGTCCCGCAGGCTGCGCGCCGCCTCGGCGGCGTTCTCGGCCGCCCGCCACGCGGCCTGCTCCCGCTCCCGGGCCGCCCGCTGCCGGGCGAGCAGGTTGTCCCGTACCGCCCGGCGCAGCACCAGTTCCTGCTCGACCGGGTGCAGCCGGGGGTCCCACCCGTCGCGGTGCGCGAAGACGTCACTGAGCTGTTCGACCGACAACTCCTTGCGCCAGTACGCGTCGAGGGCGGCCCGGTGCAGGAAGCGCTCGCGCTCGGCGTACTCGGCGGGCGTCCGGACGGTACGCGGAAGGGGCATCGCCTCGGCGACCGCCAGCCGGTGGACGTCCGCCTCGGCGGCCTCGTACGCCTGCCAGGCCGCCTCGACCTCCTCCTGCGCGGTCAGCCACTCGGCCCGCAGGCGGGCGGCGGTGGTGGCGGCCCGTTCCGCGGCGACCGAGACCTCCCCCGCGTACCGGGAACGTTCGCGCTCCTCCTCGACCCGTTCCAGCTCGCTCGGCATCGCGGCGCGCCGGATGCGGGAGCCGGCGTCGAAGCGGAGGCGGCCGGGACGCAGCACCAGGCCGGCCACGGTGACGGCGACGACCCCGAGCAGGCTCAGCCAGATCACGGCGGCCCGGGGCACATCGAGCAGGACGGAGGAGAACACGTTTTCCATGGTCAGCACCTCGCGGTCGATCGAGGGAATCGACAGGGTCTGTGCCCGGCGTGCGGGCGGGTGGGCATCGTGGGCGCGCGTGCGGGCGTACCGCGGCGGTGGCCGCTCCGGGGATGGACCGACGGGTGGCCGCCGGGGGCACGGGGCCGGGGCACGGCGGCCCGGGCGGACGCGCGTGCCGGCGGTCCGTCGCCGTCCGTCGCCCCGGATGCGGAGCCGGTGGCCGACGGTTCAGGCGGCGGGCGGACCGCGCCGGGCGGGGACGCCCCTGCCGGGGTCGCGGGCGGGGCCGTCCGGGCGGGCGACCGCCACGGCGGCGGTGTCGGTCGGAGTGTCGTCGCGCCGGACCGCCGGCGGGGCGGCGAAGCCGTGAATCTGCTCGGCCACCGGCTCGCGGCGCGACAGCGGTGGGGTGAGCGGGGCGCTCGCGACGGTCGGACCGGCGGCCGTGACAGCGGCCGGAACGGGGGCGGTGACGGCGGCCGGGCCGGCGGCGAACGGTGCCGGTGCGGCGGTCGCGCCTCCCAGGCCCACGGCGAGCACCAGCGCGGCGACCGCCAGCCGGGTCAGCTCACGCAAGGAGCGCAGCGTCACCGACCAGAACGGGTCGACGGACGCTACGGAGGGCACCCGTCCAACCTATCGCCCGGGCCGGGCCCGCGCAGCGCGCCGACGACCCGGGATCGGGTGACCGCCGCCACGATGTCCGAAAAGGATCGTCGGCCGGGTGCGACCGTGCCCGCCGGGACCGACGCCGCGCGTGCGACGGCCCACCCGGTGGTACGCCCGCCGGGTGGGCCGTCGTCGTGCTGGTGCGCGTCAGCTGTCGGTGCCGAGCACGGGCGGAGCGGCGGCCGCGCCGTCGCCCCAGACCATGTCGTCCTCCGTCAGCCAGGTCAGGCGGCCGTCGGTGTCGTCGTCGTGCGCGCCACGGGTGCCGCCCAGGACGCCGGGGCGGCCCGCCCCGCCGCGTCCCGTCCCGCTGGCGGCCCGGTCGCCGCCCTGTCGTGCCCCGTTGTCGAAGCGCCGGCCCATCCCGGTCGCGGAGCGGTTGTCCGCCACCGGAGTGCCGCCGGCGGACCGGACCGCCGAGGCCGGTGCGTTGCCGCTCGCGGCGAGGGCCCCGGTGCCGAGCACGCCGCCCGCCGGTCCGAACTGGAGGCCCGGCCCGCCGGCCGAGGCCGTCGCGGTGCCGCCCAGCCCGACGGGACCCGTCGTGGGGGGCGTGCCGGTCAGCACCGTGGCACCGGCGAGGGAGGTGCCGGCCGGGACGCCGCCGGGAACGCCCCCGGTCACGCCGCCGCCCGGCTGCCCGCCGCCGACGGCGCCCGGGACGATCGTCCCGGGCGCGCCGCCGCCCGGTCCGGAACTCGGCCGGTCGGGAGCCGCGACGGTGGCGCCGCCGGGCTGCCCGGCGAGGCCGGAGGTGGTCGGCGCGGCCGTCGGCGTGCTGGCGCCCGGGCCGCTGCGCGGGGGCGTCGAATCGCGGCTGGTCGTGCCCGGGATGTCCGGATGCGGTGGCGGCGGCGGGACGAGCCGGCCGTACGCCGAGAGGTCGTAGCCGGCGGCCAGCTCGGCCACCACGTTGACCATGCGCTGGTGGGCCTTCTCCTGCTCGGCCTTGTCCTGCTGGTGCCCCAGCAGCCCGCCGACCACGATGCCCGGCACACCGAACACAGCGCCCTTGGCCGCGCCGGAGAGCGCCTGGTCGTGGTCGTCGGTCTCGGCCGGACTCTCCGCCTGCTCGCGGGCGGTGCGCAGCTCGCCGGACATCAGGGTCAGGCCCCGGCTCACGTCCGCCATGCCCTCGCCGAGCTTGTCGGCGTAGTCGGTGACGAGCGTCAACCGCCGCTGGAACTCCTGCGAGGCCGAGCCCGTCCAGGTGTTGGCGAGCTTGTCGAGGTCGCCGCTGAGCTCGCGGGACAGCCCGTCGAGCATGCCCTTGAGCGCCGTCCACTGCGCGGCGACGCCGTCGATCTGGCCCGGCTGGCCGGCCATCACGGCGTCGTAGAGCTGCTGGTGGCTGACGTGCTGGTAGCGCTGGGTGTATTCAGACACGCGGATCCTCCTTCCGCTTCAACGCGTCGTCCACCCCGTTCAGCGCGGCGGCGATGTCGGCGGAGTTGGCCGCGTTGCGCTCCTCAGCGGTGCGGTAGTTGGCCAGGATCGTCGCGGTGGCGCTCTGCGCGGCCTTCACCGCCGCACGCAGCCGGTCGACCTGGTCCACGTAGGACTGGTGGATCTCGGAGTAGCGGCGGGAATTCTCGGTGGCGTCGGCGAACGAACCCAGCGCCGGGGGCCGGCACTGCATCTCCGTGCTCAGCTTCCGCAACGCCTTCTCCGCCTCGGTCAGCCGGTTGGCCAACTTCTGGTGGAAGTCTTCCAGGGACAGCAGGTCGACTGTCGTGCGCCCGGTCATGGCAGCATCCCCGTACGTCATCGTCGATAACCGTTGGCAGCGCTCAGGTTAGTCGACCGGTGCGACGCGGGCGACCCGCTACCGGCGTCGATCCACCGGTGCGTACTCAGCCGTCCGTCCCCGGACCGGGGGACGACGCGCCGGGCGAGACCGGGGCGTCGGACGCGGGCTCGTCGGAGGGCGTCGCCGACGCGCCGGATCTCGCCGGAGCGGGGCTGTCCGCCGGCTTCGCCGGGCCGGGCGCCTGGGCCGCGGGGCCGGGCGCGAAGTGGGCGAGCGCGTCGTCCCGCGAGAGTGTCGGCCCCGTGGGCACGAGGGCCAGCAGCGACGCGGGTACGGCCAGCGGGGTGACCCCCTCGTAGCCGAGCGCCGACATGGCGCCGACGCCGAGCGGGTAGCGGACGCCCTGGGCGCTGATCAGATGGACGGTGGCGCCGGGGGCGGCCGCACCGCTCTCGCCGGACCCGGGCGTGGCCTGCACGAGCACGCCCTTGCCGCCGGGCAGCAGCACGCCCTCGGCGGTACGCACGCCGTCGCGCGCGCTCTGCCGCACGGGCACCCCGCCGGGCGCGGCCAGCTCCGCCGGCACCCGGTCGAAGACCTCCAGCGTGGTGGTGGGCGGCCCGCCGTCGGTGCCCGCCCGGTAGGTCGCGCAGACCGCCGTCCGGCCCGCGGTGACCGGGTGCAGCGCGGGCAGGGCCTGCGGCATCCCGGCCTCCTCCGCCCGCTGGTCGGTCAGCAGCTTGCCGGCCTGCGCCGGGGTGATGTCGGTGACCTGGCCGCCGTCGCGCAGCAGCAGCAGCGCGCTGATCTCGCCGATCGCGGAGAGACCCTCGCGGGTGAGCACGTAGTGCTGGCCCGCCGCCCGGAAGACCTGACCGACCTTGGCCGGGCGCTCGGTCAGGGTGCTGGCCTCGTCCTCGCCGGCGATCGTCGGCTGCCGCATGACCGGCCCGGCCGGCACGGCGTTGAGCAGCTGCTGCCCCACGGGCAGGCGGGGCGCGTTGGCCATCCGCAGCGCGGCGAGCGCGGAGTCGCCGCCCGTCACCTGCAACCGCCGGTCGCCGGTGAGCAGGTGCCGCTGGCCGTCGGCCTCCACCAGCACGGCCCGGTCGCCGAGCGGCGCACCACCGGGCAGCGGGCGGTCGATCACCACCCGGGTGCCGGAGCGGCGGGGATCGGCCGGGTCCGGGACGTCGCAGACGGACCAGGGCAGGCCCGTCAGGGACTTGCGGTCCGGCAGCGCGTCGGGAGCGCCGACGATGCCGACCGTACGACCCCGGGGCCGGTCCCGGATCGAGGCCTGGGACATCGTGCGGACCTGCGGGGCCGGCTCGTTGATGATCAGTCGGGCCGAGGCGTAGTTGAGGGTGGGGTGCAGCTGCCCGTCGACGAAGACGTACGTCGCCCCGGTCTCCCGCTCGATCACCAGGGTGTTCGGCTCCAGCGGCGCCGTGTTGCCGGTGAACTGCCCGTACGCGCCGACGCCACCGAGCACCACGGCCGCGGCGATGACGCTGCCGAAGACCGCCATGCCGAGCCGCCGCATCGGCAGGTTGCTGGTCTCCGGGTCGCCCGACAGCAGCGCCGAGACGATCCGGCGGGTGACGAAGCGGTACGCCTGCACCTGGTCGCGGCGGGTCCGCATGACTTACCTCCGGCGGGGGTGGGTCCGCGACGAGCAGGTCCGAGTCGGTGTCGCGGGCTTCCCTACGATAAGGGGCCGTCGACGGGTCACCGGGACCAGCGCCCGACCCGATCCGGCGGACGCTCCGCCGTCCAGAAAGGGACTGTCAGCGATGACGCAGGTTCAGGCGCCACCCGGTCGTCCGGCACCGCAGCCGTCCGGCGTCGCCCAGCGGCCGGTCGTCCCGGCCGACCGGCGCGACCGTGGTCGGATCGGGCCCGTGGCCGTGGGGCAGCTCGTGGTGCTGGAACTCTGCGCCCTGGCCGTCTGGGCGGCGCTGGGCGGGCCGGTCGGGCTGGCCGCCACCGTCGGGGTGCTGTCGCTGGCGGTGGTGGGCGCGGTCTTCGCCCGCCGGGGTGGCCGCTGGTGGTACGAGGACCTGCTGCTGCGCCGGCGGCTGCGGCGGCGTCGGGAGGCGGCCAGGAGCACCCTCGCGGCGGGCGGCGGGGCCGACCCCAGGCTGGCGCCCCTGGCCCCGGAGCTGACTGTGACCGAGCTCACGGACCGCGGCACCCGCCTCGGCATCGGGCAGGACGCGCAGGGCTGGTTCGCGGCGGTGGCGTTGCAGGGCCACGCCGGGGCGCCCGCCGGATCGGTCGAGGCGTCGGTGCTGGACCGGGCACTGCGCGTGCTCGCCGACTTCACCGGCCCGGTCACCCGCGCCCAGGTCGTCTCGCACACCCTCGTCTGGTACCCGGCGCCGGGAGCGCCACCCGCGGCCCACCGGACGGTCTGGCTGGCGCTGCGGCTCTCCGTGCGGGACGCCCGCGTCGAGACCGTCAGCCGGGGCGGCGGCATGCCCGGCGTGCACCGCACGCTCTCCGCCGGCATCGGCCGGCTGGGCAAGGCGCTGACCGCGGCCGGGCTCGACCACCGCCCCCTCAGCCGCGACGAGCTGCGCGCGGCGGTCGTCTCGGCGGCCGGGCTGGACCTGGCGCCGACGCCGCCGGCGGAGACCTGGACGGGGCTGCGCGGCGGCGGCTGGACCCAGCGTTGCCTGGTCCTGCGGCCCCGGGCCGACGCGCCGTTCGGTCCGCTGGTGGACGCGGTGACGGCGACGTCCGCCCCCTCGCACACCCTGGCCGTCGTGGTGCAGCCGGGCGGGCGCGTCGCCCCGCCGATGCTCCGGGTGGCGGCGCTCGACGACCACGTGGAGGCGCTGGTCGAGGCGGTACGGGAGGTGGCCCGCCGGTCCGGCGCCCCGGCCCGCCCCGTGGACGGCCAGCACGGCCCCGGCGTCTACGCCACCGCCCCGGCCGGCACCACGATCACGACCCTGCACCCGACCGACTGACAACCGGGGACGCCGAGCGCGGGTCAGGGGCGGAGGTTGACGATCCAGCCGTAGAGGCCGACGACCCAGAAGGCCAGCGGGACCAGCGCGATGATCAGCATGATCTCCACGATGTCGAGCAGCCGGCCCCAGACCGGGGAGATCCGCTTGCCGGCCACGGTGAGCCCGTAGATCAGGCTCACCACGGCCGCGAGCACCAGGCCGCCGAGGATCAGGCCGAGGCGTACCGCCGTCGAGCCGTTGCCGAAGGTGGCGGCGGCGGTCAGGCCGAGCCCGGCCGTGCCGGCGAGCAGCACCGGGGTGCGCTGGGCGCGGCCCAGGAACGGCCGGGCCCGCAGCAGCGACAGCAGGGCCAGCACCAGGCAGAGCAGTACCGCCGGCAGGCTGCCGTGCAGCGCGAGCACGACCTGGGCGCCGAGCACCAGCAGCGACACCGTCCAGAGCAGGCCCGTCAGGAACCCGTCGGCCCGCTCGCTGAGCTGGAGGACCTGCCGGCCGTCCACCGACTCGGTGTCGCTCTTCAGGTCGTCGGGGCCGGTCGGGATGGACGGCACCGGCAGCCGGGCCAGCCGGTACGCCGCCATCGGCAGCGCCGGCACCGCGCCGAACGCGACCGCGGCGACGACGGCCGCCGCAGCCGGCGCGTCGGTGTCGAAGGCCAGGCTGACCAGTGCGCCGAGGCCGGTGCCCGCGCCGACCGCGACCGCGCCGAAGAAGAGCGGAAGCCGGTCGCCGACGGCCAGCGCGGCCACCGCCGCGCAGAGCACCACCGCCGTGGCGCCGAGGAGCACGTGCGGGGCGCCCAGCCCGGTCAGCGGGCGGTCGCCGGCGAGCAGCAGCAGGCCGCCGACGCCCGCGTACGCCAGGCCGACGACCCCCAGCACCGACCCGGTCGCGCTGTCGGCGGCGGCCCGGGACAACACGGCCGCGGAGACCACCAGGGCGACCGCGACGACCAGCGCGGCCAGCGCGCCCGGCAGGTGCGGCGGCCCGGTGAACAGCGCCGCCAGCGCGCCGGCGCCGAGCGCCGCGGCGGCGAAGAGCACCGCGAAGGAACGGGTGGTGCCGACCTGCCAGGCGCCCGGGCGCTGGTTGGTGGCGGTGGCGACGGCGTCGACCACGTCGTCGAAGACGATCTCCGGCGCGGTGGCCGACCGGGGGTTGAAGTAGAGCACCTCGCCGTCGCGGATGCCGAGCTGCGTCGCGGTCCGGCCGCCGTCCAACGGCTGGCCGCCCAGCCGGGCCAGGCTCCAGCCGCCGTGCCGCACCCCCTCGTCGGCCAGGTCCTCACCCGCGTAACGGAGCAGGGTCGGCAGCAGGTCGGCGAGCGGTACGTCCGACGGCAGCGCGAGGTCCATCCGGGTGCGGGGCGCCACGATGGTGATCCGGCTCAGGCCGCCGGTCGCCGTCTTCGTCGCCACAGTGGCCTCCTCGCGCTCTCTACGATCACCCCTGGCCGGCGGCGCCGACGCACGGGTTCCTGACGCCCACGGGAGATTACCTACGATGGCGGGCACGTACGATGCCCACCCGACGACTCCGGTCGCTCGCCGAACTTCATCAGGGCCGCTTCTGGGGAGGAGACAGCCGTGAGCACGGTGGTGTTCCGCCGGCTCCCGCGTCAGCCGGGGCCTGCGCTGCCGCGGGGCGAGGTGCTGCTGGAGTCGCCTCCGGAGCTGCCCGAGCCCACCCCGCGCGGGATGGGGCAGCTGCTGATGATCCTGCCGATGGTCTGCGGCGTGGGCGCCATGGCGTTCCTCTACGCCGGCCGGGGCGGCGGCACGATGACGTACATCGCCGGCGGCCTCTTCGGTGTCTCGATGCTGGGCATGGCGCTCGGGTCGCTGAGCAACGGCAACAACGACAAGGCCGAACTCAACGCCGACCGGCGCGACTACATGCGCTACCTGGCCCAGATGCGCAAGCGCACCCGGCGCGCCGCCGAGCAGCAGCGGGCGGCGATGGCCTGGCGGCACCCGGAGCCGGACGCGCTCTGGTCGATCGCCGCCTCCCGCCGGCTGTGGGAGCGGCGGATCACCGAGGACGACTTCGGCGAGACCCGGATCGCCACCGGCCCGCAGCGCCTGGCCGTGGAGATCGTCCCGCCGGAGACCAAGCCGGTCGAGGACCTGGAGCCGATGAGCGCCATCGCGCTGCGGCGCTTCGTCCGCGCCCACTCGAGCGTGCCGGACCTGCCGACCGCGCTCTCCGTACGGGCGTTCAGCCGGGTGGTGCTGCGCGGCGACCGGGAGCCGGTGCTCGACCTGACGCGGGCCGCGCTCGGCCAGCTCGCCACCTTCCACGCCCCGGACGACATGGTCGTCGCGATCGTCGCCGCGCCCGACCGGCAGCCGTCCTGGGACTGGGTGAAGTGGCTGCCGCACAACCACCACAGCGCCCGGACCGACGCGGCGGGCGCCCGCCGGATGGTCTTCGCGAGCCTCGCCGAGGCCGAGGAGGCGCTCGCCGGCGAGCTGGCCGGCCGGCCCCGCTTCGCCCCCGAGGCGAAGCCGCTGACCACCGCGCCGCACCTGGTCGTGGTGATCGACGGCGGCGAGGTCTCGGCGGCCTGCCAGCTCATGGGTCCGGGGCTGCTCGGCGCCACCGTGATCGACCTGTCCGGCACCGTGCCCCGGGACGCCGGCCGCTGGCTGCTCTGCCTCGACGTGGGCGACGGCAGCTCCCTCGAACTGGTCCGCGGCACCTCCTCGTCGCGCCTCGGCCGGCCGGACCGGCTCACCGAGTCCGCCGCCGAGGGGCTGGCCCGGCAGATCGCCCCCTTCCGGCTGTCGCAGCAGCAGACCACGTCGGAGGAGCCGCTGGCGAAGAGCATGGAGCTGCCGGACCTGCTCGGCGTCGGCGACGCCGCCGCGGTCGACGTGCAGCAGACCTGGCGCCCGCGCAGCCACCGCGACCGGCTGCGCATCCCGCTCGGCGTCGGGCCGGACGGCAACGTGGTCGAGCTGGACTTCAAGGAGTCCGCGCACGAGGGCATGGGCCCGCACGGCCTGATCATCGGCGCGACCGGCTCCGGCAAGAGCGAGCTGCTGCGTACGATCGTCGGCGCGCTGGCGGTGACGCACTCCTCCGAGGAGCTCAACTTCGTCCTGGTCGACTTCAAGGGCGGCGCCACCTTCGCCTCGCTGGACGCGCTGCCGCACACCAGCGCCGTGATCACCAACCTGGCCGACGAGCTGCCGCTGGTCGACCGCATGAAGGACGCGCTGGCCGGCGAGATGACCCGCCGCCAGGAGGTGCTGCGGGCCGCCGGCAACTACGTCTCCCGCTACGACTACGAGAAGGCCCGCGCGGCCGGCGAGCCGCTGGACCCGATGCCCAGCCTGCTCATCATCTGCGACGAGTTCAGCGAGCTGCTCGCCGCGAAGCCCGACTTCATCGACCTCTTCGTGATGATCGGCCGGCTGGGCCGGTCGCTCGGCGTGCACCTGCTGCTGGCCAGCCAGCGGCTGGAGGAGGGCAAGCTGCGCGGCCTCGACACCCACCTGTCGTACCGGATCGGTCTGCGTACCTTCTCGGCGGTGGAGAGCCGGATCGTGCTCGGCGTGCCGGACGCGTACGAGCTGCCCAACGCCCCCGGCCACGGCTACCTGAAGACCGACACCAGCACCATGCTGCGGTTCCGGGCCGCGTACGTGTCCGGGCCGTACCGGGCCCCGGGGCAGGCCGCCGCGTCGTCGCGGGCGCTGGTGCAGCGCCGGATCGTCCGGTACGGGGTGGACTTCGTACCGGTGCAGAACCCGACCCTGCCGGTGCCGGACGCGCCCGAGCCGGAGCAGCCCGCCGACGGCAAGGCCGTGGCGATGCTGGACGTGCTGATCGACCGGCTGAAGGGGCGGGGCCGCCCGGCGCACCAGGTCTGGCTGCCGCCGCTGGCGGAGCCGCCGGGCCTGGGCGAGCTGCTGCCGCCGCTGAGCGTCGACCCCAGGTACGGCCTCTGCACCGCCTCGTGGCGTGGTCGCGGGCGGCTGGCCGCTCCGGTGGGCATCGTGGACCGGCCGTACGAGCAGCGCCGTGACCCGATGCTCGTGGACCTGGCCGGCGCGGGCGGCAACGTGGTGATCGTCGGCGCCTCGCTCAGCGGCAAGAGCACGATGCTGCGCTCCATGCTCGCCTCGCTCGCGCTCACCCACACGCCGCGCGAGGTGCAGTTCTTCTGCCTGGACTTCGGCGGCGGCGCGCTGCGCAGCCTGGACGGGCTGCCGCACACGGCCGGCGTGGCCGGGCGGCGGGACACCGAGGCGGTACGCCGTACGGTGGCCGAGGTGGTGGCCGTCCTGGACGAGCGGGAGAACCGGTTCGCCCAGCACGGCATCGACTCGGTGGCGAGCTACCGCCGCCGCCGGGCGGCCGGGGAGTTCGCCGACGACCCGTTCGGCGACGTCTTCCTCGTCGTCGACGGCTGGAACACCCTGCGCCAGGAGTACGAGGAGCTGGAGCAGACGATCACCACGCTGGCCAACCGTGGCCTGGGCTTCGGCGTGCACGTGGTGCTGACCGCCGTGCGGTGGGCGGAGATCCGGATCAACATGCGGGATCTGCTCGGCACGAAGCTGGAGCTGCGTCTCGGTGACGCCAACGAGTCGGAGATCGACCGGCGGGCGGCGGCGAACGTGCCGACCGGCTCGCCCGGCCGCGGCCTGACCCGCGACAAGCTGCACTTCCTGACCGCGATCTCCCGGATCGACGGCCGGCGCGACATCGACGACCTGACCGAGGCGTCCATCGCCCTGTCCCGGCACGTCGCGGAGGCATGGAAGGGCCAGCCGGCGCCGAAGGTACGGCTGCTGCCGCGCCGGCTGCCCCTCAGCGAGCTGGCCAGGGTCGTGGACCGCTCGGCGCCGGGCCTGCCGATCGGCGTCAACGAGTCGGCGCTGGCCCCGGTCTACCTCGACCTCGCCAACGAGCCGCACCTGACGGTCTTCGGCGACGCCGAGTGCGGCAAGACCAACCTGCTGCGGCTGATCGCGCGGGGCATCACGGAGCGGTACACGCCGGCGCAGGCCCGGCTGGTCATCGCCGACTACCGGCGCGGGCTGCTCGGCGCGGTGGAGGGGGACCACCTGCTCGACTACGCGCCGTCGAACCAGGTGTTCGCGCAGGGGCTCGCCTCGATCCGCAGCGCGCTGTCCAACCGGCTGCCCGGCCCGGACGTCACCACCGCGCAGCTGCGCGACCGCAGCTGGTGGAAGGGGCCGGACCTCTACATCCTGGTCGACGACTACGACCTGGTCGCCTCGGGCGGGAACAATCCGCTCAGCGCGCTGCACGAGCTGCTGCCTCAGGCCCGCGACATCGGCCTGCACCTGATCGTCACCCGGCGCGCGGGTGGTGTGGCCCGGGCGCTCTACGAGCCGGTCCTGCAACGCCTGCGGGAGCTGGACCAGCCCGGCCTGCTGATGTCCGGCAACCGGGAGGAGGGCGCGGTCTTCGGCACGCTGCGGCCGAGCCCGCAACCGCCCGGCCGGGGCACCCTGGTGCGCCGCCGCGACGGCCAGCAGCTCATCCAGACGGCCTGGTCGGAGCCGGCCTGAGGTCCGCCCACCGATGCGGCGGTCGGCGGGACCGCCCCGGTGTGACGGCATCCGGTAGCCTGCGGCACGAGCGTCGCAGCCGACGAGAGGACCGTTTTGAGCACATCGTGGACGCCCGGCGGGATGGGCGGGGCCGGCCTGGAGGGCATCCTGCGTCAGGCGCAGGAGCAGCAGCGCCGGCTCGCGGACTTCCAGCGGCAGCGCGCCGAGCTGCGGGTCGTCGGAGAGAGCCCGGACGGCCTGGTCCAGGTCACCGTCGACGGCGACATGAAGGTCGGCGACATCGAGATCGACGCCCGGGCGATGCGGCTGGACAGCTTCAGCCTGGCCGAGTCGCTCCAGGCCGCCATCGACGCCGCCTACGACGCGCACGCCGAGCGGCAGCGCGAGCTGCTGGAGGAGATGCTCGGCGGTGCCGACCTGGTCCGGCGGGCCGAGGCGGGCAAGGTCACCCCCGAGGAGTGGTTCCAGCAGTTCGGGGTGGATCTCAACGACCCGCTGCGCCGGCTGCGCGGCTGACGAGAGGAGAGGGTCCGTGGCCAACGTCGTCGACGTCGACGCCATCCGCAAGGCCGGGCAGAAGCTCGCGGCCGCCGACGGCCCGATGGCCTACCTGCGCAACGCGCAGCGGGCGCTGGAGGGCGTCAAGCTGTCGGGCATGTCCATGACGTTGCTCGGCCTGTCCGCCGTCAGCGCGCACAACGATGCCGTCGACGGTCACCTCGACAACCTGCGCACCGGCGTCGAGCACCTGGAGCGGGCCGCCGCCAACCTCGAACAGAGCGCGCTCAACTGGGAGAAGTCGGACCAGCCCTGGGTGGTCAAGTGACCTCGCGGGTGCGGGACGCAGGGAGGGCTCGATGCCGGAGATCCTGATCGCGAATTCCTCGGGCTCGGTGGTGGGGACGCACAGCGTCGCCGCGCAGACCGCGCCGGTCCGCTCGCTGGCCGGGGCGGCCCGGGCCAACTGGGTGTGGCTCGTCGGCGCCGCCTTCCTGACCGCCGCCATCATCCACCTCGAGACGTTCGACAACGACGAGGTCAACCAGTCCATCAAGGAGTGGGGCGACGCGGCCCGCTTCCTGGGCGGCGACCAGTTCGGCGCGGCGCTGGAGAGCGTGATCCCGTCCAGCGAGGAGTGGGACTTCGACGACCGGGACGCGTTCGACGCCTTCGTGCAGAAGCTGAACGCCGAGATCGGGGCGCTCGCGGAGGCGCTCAACGCCAACAAGGAGGCGCTGACCGCCGTCCGCGACCACTTCAACGCCTCGATCGACGCCCTGGTCGGCGCGCTGGTGCCGATCCTCATCGCGGTCATCGCGGCCGTGGCCCTCCAGGCGTTCCCCGCGACCGCGCCGCTGGCGCAGGCGATCGGGGTGGCCGGCCTCACCGCCACCGCGGCGATCCTCGGGCTCATCTTCACGGACATCGGCGCGCTGTTCTCCACGGTGGCGTCGGCGTTCCGCGGTAACAGCCAGTACAACTTCGTCTCGGACTCCCGTCCGGGCTGGGCGACCGGCGACGCCGACCCCGACATCCAGGACATCCAGATCGACTGGGTGCAGGACCCGGGCTTCTACCGGGCCTGAGCGGCCGGGCCGAGAGGTGGGTGCCACCGTGTGGCAGAGCATGTTGTTCGGATACGCGCTGGCGACCATCCCGGTCTTCATCGTCCTGGGGCTGGTCGCGCAGCTCACCCGGTCGCGCCTGGCCCGTAGGGCGATGGAACTCGTCCTGCTCAGCGGGGTGGCGGCATTCGCGCTGGCCCTCGGCACCCTCGCCGACGACGCGGTGCAGTGGGTGCTCGTATCGATGCTCGCCCTCCTCTTCGTGGTCGGAGTGGTGCTGCACGTGCGCTCGTACTCCCGTTCCGCCTAGGTCAGGGGCCGCTCCGGCGGCGGTCGGACGACCACTCGGGGCAGGGCTGCGGGGCAGGACACCGTCCGCTACGGTCTTGGCTGAGTGTCCGTCGGTGGGGTGATTGCCTTGCGGCGGGGGAGGACGCGGCGACTGCGCCGCCACAAGAAGACGGAAGGGTGTGAAGCATGGCGTTCGAGGTCGAAGCAGCGACTCTGCATACCGCCGCGGGTGACGTGCGCTCCACGCGCAGCGATGTCGACGGCGAGCTGAAGAAGCTGTGGAACGTGGTCGACGACCTGGCCATCGCCTGGAAGGGGCAGGCGTCCACCGGCTTCCAGTCGCTCATGCAGCGCTGGAACGAGGACACGGGCAAGCTGCTGACGGCGATGGACAACATCGCCGACCTGCTCGACAAGTCGGGTACGACGCACCAGGTCAACGACGAAGAGCAGCAGCAGATGCTGGACAAGTTCCACTCTGCACTCAACCCGTGATCCGCCGAGACGAGCAGAGGAGGAACTCATGAGCATCAAGGTCGACTACGCGGTCCTCGAGAGCAGCAACCAGCAGATGATGGCCATCTCGAAGACCATCGACGAGAAGCTGGACACGCTGCGTTCGATGCTGTCGAAGCTCCAGTGGGACGGCGAGGACCGTGCCGCCTACGAGCAGCACCAGGCGCAGTGGGACGCCGCCGTCCGGGACATCAACAAGATCCTGAACGACATCGGTGGCGCCGTGGGCATCGCCCGCGAGAACTACGTCAGCACCGAGATGAGCAACGCCAAGGCGTGGAACTGACACAGTCGCCGACGCGGCTCCGGTCCGGTTCGACCGGGCCGGAGCCGCGTCGCGTTGTGCGCCGATAGGTCCTGGGAGAATCATGCGTGCGGGCAAGCCTTCGCGGTCCAAGCTCCGGCTGGCCGTCGCGGCGCTGACGGTGGTCGTCGGCGCCGGTTCCGGTCCACTGGCCGCGCCGGCCCCGGCCCGCGCCGACACGGTGCGCGGCCTCCAGTGGTACCTCGACACCCTGAAGATCCCGCAGGCACACAAGCTCACCAAGGGCAGGGGCGTGACCGTCGCGGTCATCGACACCGGGGTCAACCCCAACCTGCCGGACCTGCGCGGGCAGATCCTGCCGGGCAAGGGCATCGGTTCCGGGACGGCGGCCGACGGTCGCCGCGACGACGACGCCAGGAAGGCCCACGGTTCGGCGATGGCCGGGATCATCGCGTCCCGGGGCGGTGGCGCGATGCGGCACCTGGGCATCGCCCCCGAGGCGAAGATCCTGCCCGTCGCGATGGGTGACTCCTTCGATTCGGCAGACCTCTCGAAGGGCATCCGCTGGGCGGCCGACGCCGGCGCCGACGTGATCAACATGTCCGTCGGGACGGGCACGGCGGCGACACCCGACGAGATCGCCGCCGTCCGCTACGCCCTGGACAAGGACGTCGTGCTGATCGCCTCGGCCGGCAACCGGCTGCAGAACGACCGCGTCGTCACCAGCCCCGCCAACATCCCCGGCGTCATCGCGGTGACCGGGCTGGCGAAGAACGGCGAGTTCTTCGCGCAGAGCGCCACCGGTCGCGAGGCCGTGCTCGCCGCGCCGATGCAGGAGATCATCTCTCCCCGGTCCGCGTCCGTGTCGTCCAACGGCTACGGCATCGGCAGCGGCACGAGCGACGCCGCCGCCATCACCTCCGGGGTGGCGGCGCTGGTCCGCGCCAAGTACCCGGACCTCGACGCGGCCAACGTGGTCAACCGGCTGATCCGCACCGCCCGCGACCTGGGCCCGGCCGGCCGCGACAGCCAGCACGGCTTCGGCGCGGTCGATCCGCTCGCCGCGCTGACGCGATCGGTGCCGGCGGTGGACGCGCACCCGCTGCTCGCCGGCGACCCGGACGGCGCCGCCCCGCCCGCGGGGGCGGCCACACCGCGGAAGGACGACGGGCCGGCGGTGTCGATCAGCATGAAGAAGGACACCGGCGCACTGGTGCAGGGGGCGCTCTGCCTGCTCGTGCCCGTCGCGTTGCTGATCCTCGTGATCGTGCTGGTGCGCCGGTCCCGCCGGAAGGCGGCCGTCGCCCGGCCCGGCCCGCCCGGATACCCGCCGCCCGGCTATCCACCGCCCGGTTATCCACCGCCGGGCTATCCGCCGCCCGGCGGGGCACCGGGCACGCCCGCACCGCCCCAGGCGGGACCCCCGCCCGGGTACGGCCCGACGCCCAC
Organism: Micromonospora reichwaldensis; assembly: GCF_031845925.1. NCBI lineage: Bacteria > Bacillati > Actinomycetota > Actinomycetes > Micromonosporales > Micromonosporaceae > Micromonospora > Micromonospora reichwaldensis. The sequence goes on from NZ_JAVRFL010000004.1 coordinate 131,520, forward strand.
CGGCGGAACCCACCCGTACGGTGCGCCGCCGGCACCACCTCCGCCGACCCCCGGCGGACACCAGCAGTAAGCCACATTGTCAGTCGGCGACGGGGAGGAACCGATGACGGACGACCGGACGAGCCCACAGGTGGACAGGACGGACCAGCCGGACGAGATCCGGGTGGACACCCCGTACATGCCCATCACCCCGCTGGCACCCACCGTGCACGTCAGCGGCATCACGATGGACAACGTCAACCGGGCGCAGACCCCCTCCGGCCTGGTGCCGGGGTCGGGCGAGAGCGGCGACAACACGGAGTGGGACGCGTCCAGCCTGGACAAGGCCATCGAGTGGTTGGAGTCGCACGCCTCGTTTCTCAACAAGCAGTCGTACACGATGGTCGAGATCCAGGACCGGATGGGCGGCGCGGCGGCGTCGGGCGGCATGAACGGCGTGGGGGGCGGGGCGACGAGCCCGCTCGGCGCCTTCGACCGGGCGGGCGACCTGGCCCGCAAGCACGGCAGCCTCTTCACCACCACGCAGCAGAGCGTCCGCAAGCTCGCCGAGGACCTCTACCAGGCCGCCAACGCGCTGCGCGAGGTCAAGGAGAACTACGAGACGGCGGAGAAGGCGAACGCCATGTCCGCCGCCGAGATGGAGCGCGCCTTCAGCCAAGCCGCCACCAACGGATCCAACGGCTGATCGGGAGGGTGACAGGATGCCGAGCTGGGAAGAGATGTGCCAGCAGATCGTCGTCGCGGGCAGGCCGGGCGACGTCACCAGCGCCGCCCTGGGCTGGGAGCAGCTGCTGAAGAACCTGAACTCCGTCAAGGAGAGCCTGGAGACGAACGTCGCCGATCTCGGTGAGGTGTGGAAGGGCCCGGCGTACGAGTCCTTCAAGACCCACATCAAGCAGATCGCCACGGACACGGGCCGGGTCGTCGACGACGCCGAGAAGCACAACGGCATCGTCCAGTCGCTGAAGACCGCCGCCGACAAGCTGAGCGCCGCGCAGGCCGAGTTCCCCATCCCCGCGAGCTGCGTCAACGACGTGCTGGAGGCGCGCAACGGCCGCATCGTGATCGACACGGGCCTCTTCGAGATGAAGGTCAAGCCCGACTTCCTGGGCCTGCTCGACCCGCTCACCTCGCTCGCGGACTGGCTCAACGACAAGTCCGACGAGGCGGCCAAGGTCTACAACCAGGTCAGCGGCGAATACGTGACCATCGACTCGGGCACGCCCGGCCAGACCACGCCGGGCACCACCCAGTCGCCGGACGTGCAGACCCCGGACCTCGGCGGCGGCCCCGGTGCCGGCAGCACCGGCGGCGCGCCCAGCATGGGCGGGATGCCCTCGACCGGTGGCATGCCGGGCGGTGGCATGCCGTCGCTCAGCGGGGCCGGCGTACCCGAGACCGGGACCACCGGGATCGGCTCCACCGCGCATCCCGGCCTGACCACCGGCGGCTACGACCCGAGCGGTGGTTACGACCCCAGCGGTGGCTACGACCCGAGCACGGGCAGCCTCGCCGACGACTACGGCAGCGGCCTGGCCGGTGCCGGCGCCCCGACGGTTCCCGCGCTCGGCGGCGGTGGCGGTGGCGGCAGCCTGCCCGGCACCACCGGGCTCGGCGGCGGTGGCGGTGGCGGGCTGGGCGGCGGGGGCGTCATCCCGGGCGGCGGCTCGCTCGGCCGGCCGGTCAGCCCCAACATGGGCCCGATGATGGGCGGCGGCGCGGCCGGCGCCAATCGCGGTGGCGGCCGGGGCGCCGGTGGCAAGCTCGGCGCCGGCGGCAAGCTCGGTGCGGGTGGCATGGGCCCGATGATGGGCGGTGCGGCCGGTGGGGCCGGCCGTGGCGGCGGGCGCGCGGGTGCCGCCGGCGTGGGCGCCAAGGGCGTCGGTGCGGGCGCGCGGGGCGTCGGTGGCATGGCCGGCATGGGTGCCGGCTACGGCGAGGAGGAGACCCCTCGCAACACCTGGCTGGAGGAGGACGAGGACGTCTGGGGCGCGGACGGCGGCGGTACGCCGGGCATCCTGCGCTGACGGAGTCACGCCGGGCGCCGTCCACCGCACCGGTGGGCGGCGCCCGACGCTGTCCGGGCGGGTTCGGGGCGGTACGGGAGAAGGGCGTCAGCCGGTCGTGGCGTCCGTTGCGGACGGGCGGCGGCCCGGGCGCCAGCCCCGGCGTCGCCCGCGGATCAGGATCGGCTTGACGGACAGCAGCAGCGCGGCGACGAGCGCGCCGACGGCGGCGGCCCAGACCGCGACGGTGCCCTGCCAGGCGAGCGGGTCCTCGGTGGAGGGTGGTGCCGGCATCGCGCCGGCCGGCGGGTCGGTACGGGTGCCGAGCACGGTCGCCACCGCGCGGTACGGATTCACCACCCCGTGGCCGACCTCGGCGTTCTTCCCCTCGGGCGGGCTGTCGGCCGTGCGGATCAGCCGGTCGGCGACCTGCTCCGGGTCGAGGTCGGGGTGGGCGGCCCGGACCAGCGCGGCCACCCCGGAGACGTACGCGGCGGCGAAGCTGGTGCCGCCCTGCGGCTCGGCGAGGAAGCCCTCGCCCCCGGGGGCCGGGCCGAGGATGTTCAGCCCGGGCGCCGCGAGGTCGACGTAGTCCCCGCTGACCGAGCTGCCCACGTGACCGCCCTCCTCGTCCACCCCGGCGACCGCGATCACCCCCGGGTAGGCGGCCGGGAACGCGGGCCTGTCCTGCTGGTTCTCCTGGCGGTTGCCGGCGGCGGCCACCACGACCACCCCCTCGTCGAGGGCGTAGCGGACGGCGTCGGCGAGATCCTTCCGGTCCAGGGTCACCAGCGACAGGTTGATCACGTCGGCGCCGTTCTGCACCGACCACCGGATCGCCGTGGCGATCTGCCCCGGCAGCCCCTCGTCGACGGTGGTCCGGGTGTCGGGCAGGACGCGTACCGGGAGGATCCTGGCCTGCGGCGCGATGCCGCTGAACGACGCGCCGGTGCCCTCCTTCCCGGCGATGATGCCGCCGACGATGGTGCCGTGGCCGGCGAGGTCGCAGCGGCCCTGCTGCTGCGGCAGGCCGTTGAAGTCCCGGCCCACCTTGACCTGGCCCTTCAGGGCGGGATGGAGGGCGGAGACGCCGGAGTCGATGACCGCCACCGTGACGCCGGCGCCCCGGGAGATCCGCCAGGCCGACGAGGGTTCGAGTCTCCTCAGCGGCCACGGCGTCTCGGCGGGGGCGGCGACGCCGGGGGGCCCGCAGCGGGGGACCGCCGCCGAGGCGGGCGACGGGGCGACGACGGCGGTGCCGAGCAGGACCGCGGCCGCTCCACCGAGGACCGCGCGGGCACCGCGCCCGCCTCGGCGGGCCGGCCCGGTCCCGCCCGGTCGGAAACTCTCGCGCACGCGGTGAGATTACCGCCGCGGGCCGGAGCGGCGTGCCGCCGCCCGGACCCTCGTCAGGAACGCTCGGTGGCCTCGGCCGGCTCCTGGTCGTCGGCGAAGAGGGCGAGGAGGGCGCCGACCTGCCGGTCCGCCTCGGCGGGGTGTCGGAACCGCCCGGCGGGGTTGAGCGTGTACTCGTTGCGTCGGCCCACCCGGGTGCGGTTCAGGTAGCCACCGGCCTCCAGGTCGGCGACGATCGCCTGCGCGGCCCGCTCGGTGACGCCCACCTCGTCGGCGACGTCGCGGAGCCGGGCGGTGGGGTTGCGGGCGATGGCGAGCAGCACGTGCCCGTGGTTGGTGAGGAAGGTCCAGTTGCGGGTGCTCCCGTTCTCCCCTGTCGTCGCCATGCCCGCCATCGTATGGCCCCTGCTTCGTGTTTTCCTGCGTGCCCTCGCGGCCGACGGACGCGCGGAGGCCCGGCCGCCGTCGCACCGGGGCCGCCGAACATATGAAATGCATATCACGCATCCCTTGACGTATCTTGCAGTGCGTGTGACCGTGGTGGCAGCCCGCGTCCAGCGTCGGCCCGGGTGACCAGGCCGTTCACGTGAGGTAGCGAGGTGTGGGATGAGTCGTCCCGGATCGCCAGGAAGCCAACCGGGTCCGGAGCGGACGCTCCCGGCGCCGGCCACGGGCGGGGTCCCGGCCGACGTCGGCACCGCGTTCGCCGTCCCCGCGAGTCCCGAGCAGGCGCTCGCCGAGCTGCACGCCGGCAACCGGCGGTTCGTGACCGGCGCCCCGCGCCACCCCAACCAGGACGCCGGGCACCGCGCCGCGGTCGCCGACGGGCAGCACCCCTTCGCGGTGATCGTCGGTTGCTCCGACTCCCGGCTCGCCGCCGAGATCATCTTCGACCGCGGCCTCGGTGACCTCTTCGTGGTCCGCACCGCCGGGCACACCATCGGTCCCGAGGTGTTGGGCAGCGTGGAGTACGCCGTCACGGTCCTGGGCACGCCGCTGGTGGTGGTGCTCGGGCACGACTCCTGCGGAGCCGTCCAGGCGGCGCGTACGGCGGACGCCACCGGCACCCCGCCGGTCGGGCACCTGTGCGCCGTGGTGGACGCCGTGGTGCCCAGCCTGCGCCGGGCCGCCGCCGAGGGCGTGGACGACATCGACGGCATCGTCGACATCCACATCGCGCACACCGTCGAGGCGATGCTGGGCCGCTCCGCCGTCCTCGCCGCGGAGGTGGCCGCCGGCCGCTGCGGGGTGGTCGGCATGTCGTACCGGCTGACCGCCGGCGAGGTGCGGACGGTGGCCGAGGTGCCCGCCCGCACGGCCGACGCGCCGGAGGCGGCGGCCAGCGCCGCGCTCGCCTGACTCCGCCCGCCCGGCAGGTCGTCGCGGCGGGCCCGCATGACGGCAGAGGGCCGCTCCCGCGTCCGGCGGGGCGGCCCTCTGTGTACGTGTGGTCCCGGCTAGAGCAGTGACACGTGGACGTGGTCGGTGTGGTTCGACGGACCGCTGTAGGAACTCCAGCCGGTCGCCGGGAACCAGATCTGTCTGTTCCAGATCACGTAGTAGATGCCGAGCCGGTCGGCGTTGCGGACCAGGAACGCGGTCAGGTTGTTGCCGTACATGTAGGTGTCGTCGTTGTGCCAGGGGGAGAAGCCGCTCTTCTGCAGCGACCAGTCGCAGGCCCGGCCCTTCGGGTGCTCGTACGGCCCGCCGGGGCGGTAACAGCCGACGAACCGGTTGAAGCCGGCCCGCTTGACCTCCTTGTACATGTGCAGGGTGCGCGCGGTGATGCGGCCGGAGGTGGTGGGGTCGTCCTCGGTGGCTGACAGCGGGGTCCAGTCGCCGTCGGCCGTCCGTCCCGGCGCGATCTTCGCCACCGGCGAGGTGGCGACCACCTTGCCACTGGTCAGCCCTCTGCCGCCGACCAGCGCGAGCGCCTTCTCCGCCTCCCGCTTGCCGCGCGCCATCTCGTTTGTCAGCTTCTGCTGTTCGCGGACCTCGGTGTCGAGCGCCAGCTTGGCCTGCTCGGCGCGGTCCTTGACCGCGTTAACCTCGGCGAGCTTCTTGGAGTTGACCAGATTGAGCTCGTCGAGGGCGGCGGCGCGCTTGACGAACGAGTCGGGGCTGGCGGTGTCCAGCAGCATGGACACCGCGCCGATCCGCCCGGTGCGGTAGGACTGGGCGGCGATCTGGCTGACCTGGGGGGCCAGCGCGTTCAGCTCGGCCTGCGCCCGGGAGACCTCCAGGGCCAGTTCGAGCTGGCGCTTCTTCGATTTCGCCAGCTTCGCCTTGGCCTGCACGAAGGACCGGTTCCGGGCCTCGATGAGGTCGTCGAGCAGCTTGGGCTCGTCGTCCCCGTGCCCGGAGGGCTTGGGCGGGGTGGGCGCGGCCGCCGCCGGGAGAGGTCCGGCGAAGACCGCCAGGGCGGCGAGTACGGCCACCACGGGCGTCAACCAGCGGCGTAGGGGTGCCGTCACAGTTTTCCCTTCCGTCGACCGCCGACCGGGTTAGCTGACGGGTTCGGGGCGGAAGTGGCCCCTACCGCTGGCGCGGATTCACCCCACGTACCTGGGTCCCCGGTTCGCCTCGCGGCGATTGGGCGGCGGCACCGCAGGCGCCGCTGCGCGCCTTCGGCGGTGACCGGCAGCGAGGTTACCCGAGAACGCTCCCGGGGATCTACGTCCCTAAGCCGACTAAATGCGTTATTTCGTAATGGCGGACGGTGACCAGTGATGCGTTTATCAGCCCGGACGTCCTGTTCGGTCACGCTGAGGAGCGTCACCATGCGGTGTCCGTACTTCTGCCCCCGTCGGGCCATCCGGCGGGCGTGGCGGCCGGCGTGTCTCCACGCGGCCCGCTGAGGGCCTCCAGCGCCTCGGACCGGTCGGTCGCCGGCCGGGGCGTCGGCGCGGTCGCGGGCGCGGCGCGGTCGGTGGCGTCCCCGCCGCGTCGGCCGGCCGTGGTCACCAGGGCCGCCAGCGCGGTGGTCAGCGGCACGGCGGCGATCAGGCCCAGGGTGGCGACCGCGCTGCGGACGATCTCCTGGGCGAGGAACTCGCTGGTGAGAAGTTGGGTCACCGCCCGCGAGTCGGCGGTCAGCAGGAGCAGCACCGGCAGCGAGGCGCCGGCGTACGCCAGCACGATGGTGTTCACCGTCGAGGCGATGTGCGCCCGGCCGACCCGGGTCGCCGCCCGGTAGAGCTGCGTCCGGGACAGCCCGGGGTTGGCGTGCGCCAGCTCGGTGACCGTGGCGGCCTGGGTCACCGTGACGTCGTCCAGCACGCCGAGGGAGCCGATGATGATCCCGGCCAGCAGCAGCCCGTGCAGGTCGACGTCGGCCTGGTACATCGACAGCGTGGTGGCGTCCTCGGAGCCGAACCCGGTCAGGTGGGTCGCGGCGGTGGCGATCGTGCCGAGGACACCGGTCAGCACCAGGCTGCCCAGCGTGCCGAGCACGGCGACCGAGGTCTGCGCCGTCACGCCGTGGGTCAGGTAGAGCACCACGAACATGATCAGAGCGGCGCCGACGACCGCGACCAGCAGGGGCGGGTTCCCGGCGCTGATGCCCGGCAGCACGAAGGTCAGCAGGATGGCGAAGCTCGCCGCCAGGCCGCCCAGCGCGGCCAGCCCGCGCCACCGCCCGAAGGCGACGATGGCGGCCGCGAAGAGCGCCACCAGCCAGACCAGCGGCTTGCCGCGCTGGTGCTCGGCGATGTTGTAGGTGCTGGCCGTGGGGTCGGCGGGGTCGGTGAGCTCGACCAGGATGATCTCGTCGTCCACGGCGACGGTCGGCGCGCCGGGGCCCGCGGGCACCGGCGTCTCCACCTGCTGGCCGGCGTCGGGGCCGTCCTGCACCCGTACGGTGACCGTGCCGCAGGGGCCCTGCGGCGCGTCGGGGCTCCCCTCCGGGGCCTCCGGGGCGGGCGGGCACGGCTCCGTCACCACCCGGGTCACTGTGCCGTGGTAGCGGGGTGCGTCGGTGCCGGTCGCCGGGTCGGGCGCGTCCCACGGCCAGAGCACCAGGGCGGCGATCAGCGTGGCGACGAAGAGGGGCACCACCGTCGCGACGAGGATCCGCCGCACCCCGGGCGGGGCGGACGGAGCGGGACGGGTGTGGTCGGCGCCCATCGAGTGTCTCCCTACGAATCCAGGGCGGGGTACGTGCCGGCGGGGCCGGTCGGTTCACCCGTCGCCGCGTGGCCGGGACGGGGATCGCTTCCGGGAGGCGCTGCGGTCACGTACCGCGGTCCTGGGCCCCCGCCCGGTCGCGGGTGGGCGGGGCCGCCGCCCGGCGGGGCGCGCGGGGCGGGCGGTGCGGAATCCGGAGGGCCACCGGCCGAATGGTAGCCACCCCGACATCCGGGCGCAGGTCGTGCGGGTGGTGTCGGAGGAATGGCGTCGCCGTGGGGCCCGCGTTTCTCGCGGGGCCGGGCGCCGGGGCGGGTCAGCCGCGCTTCATCAGGCGGCCGACGGCGGCCATCATCTCCGTGGCCATCTCGTCGGCGCGGCCCTCGGCCGCGCCCTCGCGCATGCAGTGCCGGGCGTGCCCGTCGAGCAGCCCCAGCGCGACCTTGTCCAGGGCGGCCTGGATCGCGGAGATCTGGGTGAGCACGTCGATGCAGTAGCGATCCTCGTCGACCATCTTCTCGATGCCACGGACCTGCCCCTCGACGCGGCGCAGCCGCGCGAGCAGCTGATCCTTGGTGGCGGTGTAACCCCTGGTCGGGGTGGGCGTCGGTGTGGTCATGGGGTCGAGGATACCGTACCCCTCGGGGGTATGGTACGTTCGCTTCTGGCCGGGATACCCCCACCGGGTACCGGTACATGGCACAGGCATCGGTCCGCCTCCGAATTACCCCTGGGGGGTATAGGCTGGGGGCGTCGAGAGGAGAGTTCCATGATCACCACGACGTACCAGGTGCAGGGCATGACCTGTGGGCACTGCGCCACCGCGGTCAGCACCGAGGTCGGCGCGATCCCGGGCGTCAGCGACGTCCAGGTCGACGTCACTGCCGGTCGGGTCACCGTCACCAGCGAGGGCCCGTTGGAAACCGACACCGTGCGCTCCGCCGTCGACGAGGCCGGTTACGACCTCGTCGGCGCCTGAGATCGGGCACGGGGAAAACGAGGCACACCATGAACACGGCGACGAAGCTGAGCGGTTTCGCCCTCGGCCTCGCGGTGGTGTTCGGCGCGACGTACGGGGTCGGCCGGGTGGCCGACCCCGTGGCGCCGCCCGCCGAGGCCCCGCACGAGGCCGGCGGGGGGCACGGCGAGGACGGCGGAGCCGGACACGGAGGCGACAACGGCGCGGCGGCGCACCTGCCCGGCGGCCTGCTCGTCTCCGACCGTGGCTACACCCTGCGTCCGGTGGACGCCCCGGCCGGGCAGTTCGCCTTCCAGGTCACCGGTCCCGACGGCCGGGCGGTGACCGCGTACGACGTGGCGCACGACAAGCGCATGCACCTGATCGTGGCCCGCCGCGACCTCTCCGGCTTCCGGCACGTGCACCCCGAGATGGCGCCGGACGGCACCTGGCGGGTCGACTCGCCGCTCGCCGGGCCCGGCGTCTGGCGGGCGTTCGCCGACTTCACCCCGACCGGGGGCGAGGCGCTGACGCTCGGCGTCGACGTGACCGTCCCCGGCGCGCTGACCGGGCGGCCCCTGCCAGCCCCGGCGACCAGCACCACGGTCGACGGCTACACCGTCACGCTCGCCGGCGCCCCGGAGCCCGGCCGCACCGCCGAGCTGACCCTGACCGTGAGCCGCGCCGGCGCACCGGTCACCGACCTGGAGCCCTACCTGGGCGCGTACGGCCACCTGGTGGCACTGCGCCAGGGCGACCTGGCGTACCTGCACGTGCACCCGCACGGCGAGCCGGGCGACGGACGGACGCGGCCCGGCCCCGAGGTGAGCTTCTCGGCGGAGATGCCGTCGGCCGGGGCCTACCGCCTCTACCTGGACTTCAAGCACGGCGGCGTGGTGCGTACCGCCGAGTTCACCGTCGTCGCCGGCAGCCCGACCGCGCCGGGTGTCCCGGCGGCGACCAGCTCCCCGACGGCGGGCACGCCCGCCGCCACGAGCTCCCCGACCACCGGCGCCGACCACGGCGTCCCCGGTCACGGGCACGACTGACGGGAAGCATGATGACCACCAAGCCTTTGCTGACGGCACCGAACCAGATCGAGCTGGCGATCGGCGGGATGACCTGCGCCTCCTGCGCCGCCCGGATCGAGAAGAAGCTGAACCGGATGGACGGGGTGACCGCCACCGTCAACTACGCCACGGAGAAGGCCACCGTCCGGTACGCCGACGAGGTCACCCCGGACGAGCTGATCGCCACGGTGGAGAAGACCGGCTACACGGCGGCCCTGCCGCCCCCGCCCACGCCCGCCGGGGGCGAACCGGCCGCCGAGTCGGTGGACGAGCTGCGTGGCCTGCGTACCCGGCTGTGGGTCTCGGCCGTGCTCACCGTGCCGGTGATCGTGCTGGCGATGGTGCCCGCCTGGCAGTTCGACTTCTGGCAGTGGCTGTCGCTCACCCTGGCCGCCCCGGTCGTGGCCTACGGCGGGCTGCCCTTCCACCGGGCGGCCTGGATCAACCTGCGGCACGGCGCGGCGACCATGGACACCCTGGTCTCGCTCGGCACCCTGGCGGCGTTCGGCTGGTCGGTCTGGGCGCTCTTCCTCGGCACCGCCGGGACGCCGGGGATGACCCACCCGTTCAGCCTCGCCATCAACCGCTCCGACGGCGCCGGCAACATCTACCTGGAGGCGGCGGCCGGGGTGACCGTGTTCATCCTCGCCGGCCGCTACTTCGAGGCGCGGGCGAAGCGGACCGCCGGCGCGGCCCTGCGGGCCCTGCTCGAACTCGGCGCCAAGGACGTCGCCGTGCTGCGCGGCGGCACGGAGACCCGGATCCCGGTGGACCAGCTCGTGGTGGGGGACCGGTTCGTCGTGCGGCCCGGTGAGAAGATCGCCACGGACGGCGTGGTCGACGAGGGCACCTCGGCGGTCGACGCCAGCATGCTCACCGGCGAGTCCGTCCCGGTCGAGGTCGGCCCGGGCGAGCCCGTGGTCGGCGCGACCGTCAACGCGGGCGGCCGGCTGGTGGTCACCGCCACCCGCATCGGCGGCGACACCCAACTGGCCCAGATGGCCCGGCTGGTCGAGCAGGCGCAGACCGGCAAGGCGGCGGTGCAGCGGCTGGCCGACCGGATCTCCGGCGTCTTCGTGCCGATCGTGATCGCCCTCGCGGTGGGCACTCTCGGCTGGTGGCTCGGCAACGGGTCGGGCGGCACCGCCGCGTTCACCGCCGCCGTGGCGGTGCTGATCATCGCCTGCCCGTGCGCCCTCGGGCTGGCCACGCCGACCGCCCTGCTGGTCGGCACCGGCCGGGGCGCGCAGCTCGGCGTCCTGATCAAGGGGCCGGAGGTGCTGGAGTCCACGAAGCAGGTGGACACGGTCGTGCTGGACAAGACCGGCACCGTCACCACCGGCCGGATGACGCTGGTGGACGTGGTCCCGGCGGCCGGCGAGGAGCGCGGGGAGCTGCTGCGGCTCGCCGGGGCGCTGGAGTCCGCGTCCGAGCACCCGATCGCCCGGGCCGTCGCCGCCGGCGCGGCCGAGGCGGGCGTACTGCCGCCGGTGACCGGGTTCGCCAACGCCGAGGGGCTCGGCGTGAGCGGGACGGTCGACGGCCGGGAGGTGCTCATCGGTCGGCCCCGGCTGCTGCGGGAGCACGGCCTCGACGTACCGGAGGAGGTCGCGCGGGCGGCGGCCACGGCGGAGGCCCAGGGGCGGACGGCGGTGCTGGCCGGCTGGGACGGCCGGGCCCGCGGGGTCCTCGCGGTGGCCGACGTGGTCCGACCGACGAGCCGGGCGGCGATCGCACAGCTGCGCGCGCTCGGCCTGACGCCGGTGCTGCTGACCGGCGACAACACCACCGTCGCCCGCGCCGTGGCCGCCGAGTTGGGCATCGACGAGGTGGTCGCCGAGGTGCTGCCCGCCGACAAGGTCGACGTCGTGCGGCGGCTCCAGGACAAGGGGCGGGCGGTGGCGATGGTCGGCGACGGGGTCAACGACGCCGCCGCGCTGGCCCAGGCCGACCTCGGCCTGGCGATGGGCACCGGCACGGACGTGGCGATCGAGGCGTCCGACCTGACCCTGGTCCGGGGTGACCTGATGGCCGCCGTGGACGCGATCCGGCTCGCCCGGCGCACCCTCGGCATCATCAAGGGCAACCTGTTCTGGGCCTTCGCCTACAACGTGGCGGCGCTGCCGCTGGCCGCCGCCGGCCTGCTGAACCCGATGATCGCCGGCGCCGCGATGGCCTTCTCCTCGGTCTTCGTGGTCGCCAACAGCCTCCGGCTGCGGGGCTTCCGCCCGGTCTCCTGACCTCTCCGCGCCGTGCCGCCGGCCCCGTCCGTCAGGGGCGGGCGGCACGGATCGTGGCCGGCCCGCCGGCCTGCCGGCCGGGCGGTGGGTGACCGGACGGTTGGACCGTGGCGGTGCGGGGTATTCGAAAGGCGTACCGGCACCGCCAATCCGGAGGTTGACATGGGTTTCGAAGATAAGATCAACAACACGACCGAGGACGCGGCCGGCAAGCTGAAGGAAGGCGCCGGCCGGGCCACCGACAACGAGCGGCTCGAGGCCGAGGGGCGCAACGACCAGGCCAGCGCCAAGCTCAAGCAGGCCGGCGAGAAGATCAAGGACGCCTTCAAGAGCTGACCCGCGTACGCGCCCTCCGCCGGATCGGTCACCAGCCGACCCGGCGGAGGGCGTACTGGCGCGTCCGGCGGACGTTTCCCCCGGCAGGCGCCACTCGTTGGCAGGTCGACGTCCCGCCGCCCGGCGCCGACGGCACCTGTGCCGTCACCTCCGGGAAGGCCGAGACCCCGAACGGGAGGTCCCGTGTCCCGATCCGTCGTCTACGCGCGCCGCGCCGCCGCCACGGTGGCGCTCGGGGTGCTGGCCGTGGGTTGCCAGGACACCGCGCGGGAGGAGACCGCCCGGACCGGCGCGGCCCCGGCGAGCCCGACGGCCCCGGCGAGCGCCGCCCCGAGCCCCTCCCCGGTCGCCACGACCGCCGCCAACACCGTCGAGGTCTGCCGCGAGGTCGACCAGCTCATCCTTGCCGGCAGCCGGAGGATCGCCACCGACTCGGCGGCCTCGGTCACCCGCGACCTGACCGGTGAGCAGGTCGCCGACCAGCTCCGGCGCAACCTGGCGGGGCTGGCGGACGACGTACGCGCGCAGGCCCGTCGCGCCGCCGACCCGGAGATCCGCGCCCTGATCCAGGAGACCGCCGACCGGATCGACGCCGGTTCCCGGGCGTCCCGGCCGGCCGCCTGGATGGACTCGACCTTCACCGCGATCCCACCGAAGCTGACCCGCGAGTGCCGCGCCTGAGGTCGACGGGCACGTCGCCCGGCGTCGTCGACGCCTGACCCGGGACGCCGGCCGGCATGCACCCCCGTGCCGCACGCCGCCCGGCGTCCGTCAACGCGGCTCCCGTAGCTGCCGGGACCTGTCGGTCCCCGTCAGCCGGGCGGCCCGCAACTCCAGGTAGCGCTGCTCCGGCAGGCTCGTCGTCCCCCGGGCCGCAGCCAGGTACGCCGCCCGCGCCCGCCCCGGTTCGCCGGCCAGCTCCAGCAGGTGGGCGCGGACGGCGGCGAGCCGGTGGTGCCCGGCCGTGCGGTCGTCGTCGTCGAGCGGGGCGAGCAGGGCCAGGCCGGCGCGGGGACCGTCCACCATGGCCACCGCGACGGCCTGGTTCAGGGTGACCATCGGGCTCGGGGCGGTCCGGGCGAGCAGCCGGTAGAGCGCCAGGATCTGCCGCCAGTCGGTGCGCCCGGCGGACGGGGCCTCGGCGTGCACGGCGGCGATCGCCGCCTGGAGCTGGTACGGGCCGGGCGGTGACCAGGTCAACGCCTCGGTGACCAGCGCGGTCCCCTCGCCGATGGCGGCATGGTCCCAGCGGTCGCGGTCCTGCTCGGCGAGCGGGACCAGCTCCCCGGCCGGCCCGGTGCGGGCGGCCCGGTGCGCGTCGGTGAGCAGCATCAACGCCAGCAGCCCCGTCACCTCGCCGTCGCCCGGGAGCAGCCGGTGCACCAGCCGGGCCAGACGGATCGCCTCGGTGGTCAGGTCGGCCCGGTGCAGGTCCGGCCCGCTCGACGCGGTGTACCCCTCGTTGAAGATCAGGTAGAGCACCTGGAGCACGGCCCGTAGCCGCTCGTCCCGGTCCCCGGGGGCGGGCATCGTGAACCGCGCCCCGGCGGCCTCGATCCGCTGCTTGGCCCGGCGGATGCGCTGGCTCATCGTCGCCTCGGGCACGAGGTACGCCCTCGCGATCTGCGCGGTGGTGAGGCCGCCGACCGCCCGTAGCGTCAGCGCGACCTGAGCCGACCGGGCCAGCGCCGGATGGCAGCAGAGAAACAGCAGGGCCAGCGTGTCGTCCCCCGCCGGTGGCTGTTCGTCGACGGCCGGCGCGACCGTCGCGTACGCCGGCTCGCGGGCGGCCAGCGCGGCCTCCCGGTTGCGCCGGGCGCGCTCGCTGCGCCACTCGTCGGTCAGCCGGCGCGTGGCGACGGTGAGCAACCACGCCCGGGGGTTGTCCGGCACGCCCTGTTGCGGCCACTGCACGGCGGCGGCGAGCAGCGCCTCCTGCACGGCGTCCTCGGCGGCGTCGAACTGGCCGTGCCGGCGGACGAGCAGGCCGAGGACCTGCGGCGCCAGGTCGCGCAGCAGGTCCTCCAGGTGGCCTCCGCTCACATTTCCGTCCCGGCCTCGTCCATGATCGCCCGCACCTCCAGCACGCCGAAGCCCCGCCGCACGTCCGGCCAGCTGGCGGCGATCTCGGTGGCCCGCTCGGGGCCGTCGCAGTCGACCATCAGGTAGCCGGCGAACTGTTCCTTGCTCTCCATGTACGGCCCGTCGGTCACCTCCGGCCGGTTACCGGCCAGCCGGACCGTACGCGCCTGCGACGGGTCGGCCAGGGCCTGGCCGCCGAGGAACTCGCCCGACTCGGTCAGTTCCCGCATGAGTTCGTCGACCTCGCCGAAGAGCGCGCTGCGCTCCTGCTCCGACAGCCCGTCCACGAACCCCGGGCGGTTCCAGATCAGCAGCATGTACTTCATCGGGTGCTCCTCGTTTCCTCGGCCGAGCCCATGGTGGCGCGTTTCCGGTGAGGGGTCGGAGCCGACCCGCCGGTTCCGACAGCCGGCGGTACGGAATCTCAGCGCCGGCCGCGTACCTGGCGCTTCGGGGCGGGGCCGGCGCCGAGCGAGGCGCGGTCGGCGGCGGAGGTGCCCGACGACCAGCCCTCGGCGTCGCGCACCGTGAGCCGCCCCCGGACCACGCCGGGGAAGAGTGTGTCGAGGCGTTCGCGTACCGCCTCGGCGCGGGTGGCGAGCACCGGCAGCAGCCGCTCCGGCCCGGCCTGCGCCGTCGCCTCCCGGTCGGCCGCGTCGGTGGCGGCCCGCAGCCGCTCGCCGATCCGCAGCGCGAAGGCGTTGAGGAAGGACTCGTCGTAGTCCCGGGTCCGCCGGCCGGTGCTCCTGGCCCGCCGTTCCCCCCGGCCGCGCAGCATCGCGGTGGTGGCCTGCACCAGCAGCGAGGTGTAGAGCAGCTCGACCGCCTCCAGGTCGGCCGGCCAGCCCAGCACGGTGGTGAAGCCGAGGTCGTCGGACCAGACGGCCTCGCAGCGGTTCGCCGCCGCCACCTCCTGCGCCAGCAGCGCCTTCGCGCCCGCGTACGGGGGCTCGGTGCCGAGGCGCATCCCGCCGGGCCGGTCGGCGGGCTCGGCGGCGCCCGCCAGCAGCGCCTGGTCGATGCTGTGCCGGGCGATCAGCTCCTGGGCCTTGCCGGTCAGCGCCTCCGCCTCGGCCGGGTAGGTGGTCGACTCCGCCTTGGCCAGCAGCGCCCGCACCCGGTCGAGCATCCGGGAGCCGCTGCCCGACCCGCCGCGCGCGACGGCCGTACCGGGCGCGCCGGGCGGCGGGCGCAGCACGGCGATCGGCGGAAGCCCCTCGATCAGGGCCAGCGCGTCGACCGCCGCCCGCAGCGCGGTGAACCGGTCGCATCCGGCGCGGGCGGACCAGGCGGCCAGGTGGCCCTCGTCGGCGTCCCACCACACCCCGGCGCCCAGGTCGCGCAGCTGGTCGTCCCACCACGGCGGCACCGGGTCGGCCAGCTCGCGGCGCTGCGCGGCGAGCGCGTCGGTGACCAGCCCGGCCGCCCGGGGGTCGAGCCGGCGGGCGGCGAGTCGGCCGAGGTCCACCGGCTGCCAGCCGCGCTGGGCCAGCCGCCCCACGCCCCGCGCCAGGCGGCGCAGGAGCGCGGCGTCCACCGCCGCCGCGCCGTCCGCGGCGCCCGTCCCGATCATCAGCCGGTCCAGCTGCCGCTCCGCGAGGCGTACGTCGGTGCCGCGTACCGCCGCGAGCGCGTCGTTGACCAGTTCCTCGGCGTCCGGCACGGCCGTGTCCTCCTGGGGTCTGCTTCTTCCGCGCCGGGAAACGATCGTCGCCCGCCCGCCGAAGGTACCGCCGGGCCCGCCCGCCGTCCGCCGGTCGTGACCCGTGCCACCGGAAGGCCCCGGCCCGGCCGCCCCGGCGGCGGGGAACTTCCGCATGGTTCGGCCGGTCCCGGGTAGTTCGGGGGTGTCGAGCGATGCGAGGTGCTGGGATGGCGGGACCGTGGTTGCCGGGCGACGGCTCCGGCGCACCTGATCTTCGCCGGTCGGTCCTCGCCGCCGCGGTGATCGGGGTGGCGGTGATGGCTGCCGTCGACGAGATCGTCTTCCACCAGATCCTCGGTTGGCACCACTTCTACGACCGGTCCACCCTCTCCGTCGGGCTGCTCTCCGACGGGCTGCTGCACTCGGCCGAGCTGCTCGCCCTGGTCGGCGGCTTCTTCTGGTTCGCCGACCTGCGCCGCCGGGGCGCCCTGGTGCCCCGGGCCGCCTGGGGCGGATTCCTGCTCGGCGCCGGGGCGTTCCAGCTCTTTGACGGGATCGTCGACCACAAGGTGCTGCGGCTGCACCAGATCCGCTACGGGGTGCACCTGCTCCCGTACGACGTGGTGTGGAACGTGGCGGCGGTGGCGCTGCTGCTGCTCGGCGTGTGGGTGACCTGGCGGGTGCGGTCCCGCTCCGGCCGCGACGCCCGGTGACGGCGCTCGCGCACACCGGTGCCGCCGCGGGGCCCGCCCCGCTGCCGCTCGCGGCGGTCGCGTTGCTCGCCGCCGGCTACCTGCTGGCAGTGTCCCGGGACCGGCGGGGCTGGCGTCGCCGGCGTACGGTCGCCTGGCTGGCCGGCTGCGCGGTGCTCGCGGTCGCCCTCGGCCCGCTGGCGGGCGGGCCCGGCGACCCGCGCGTGCACATGGCCCAGCACCTGCTGCTGGGCATGGTCGCGCCGCTCGCGCTGGCCCTCGGCGCGCCGGTGACCCTGCTGCTGCGGGTCGTGCCGCCGGCGACCGGCCGCCGGGTGGGCCGGTTCCTGCGGGCCCGGCCGGTGCACGTGCTCGCCCATCCGGTGACGGCGGCACTGCTGACCACCGGCGGGCTGGCGCTGGTGCTGCTCACGCCGCTCTACGCGGCGGCCGAGCGGAACCCCGTGCTGCACCACGCCCTGCACGTGCACTACGTGGTCGCCGGCTACCTGTTCGCCTGGTCGGTGGCCGGCCCGGACCCGGCGCCGCGCCGGCCGGGCCCGGCGGTGCGGGCCGGCGCCCTGCTCGCGGCGGGGGCCGGGCACGCCGTGCTGGCGAAGTACCTCTACGCGCACGCCGCCACCCTGCCCCCCGGGCTGCCCGAGCGGGACGTCGACGCGCTGCGCGCGGCGGCCCGGTTGATGTACTACGGCGGCGACGTCGCCGAACTGCTGCTCGCCACCGCTCTCTTCGCCGCCTGGTACCACCGGCGTCGGCCCCGCCGACCGGCACCCTCCGCCGGCGCGCGCCCGCCCGGAGGCGAGGTCGTCCCGATCAGCCGGTGTACGCCTTCCCGGCCGTCAGCCGGAGCGTGAACCCGGCCTCGTCGCGCTGCCAGGTGACGTGGTTGCAGGACTGGTAGGTGATCCAGAGGCCGAGCCCGCCGGGGGCGCCGTCGGACACGGGGAGCAGCCCGCAGAACGGATCGCCCGGCCCGTCGCCGCCGTCGCTGACCGTCGCCACGATACGGTCGTCGCCGGCCCACACGCGCAGTCGGACCGGCGGCCTGCCGTGGCGCAGCGCGTTGGTGACGATCTCGCTCACCGCGACGACCAGATCCTCCACGTCGTCGACCGGCACCTGGCCCTGGTCGACCTTGTGCACGGCGGCACGCGCCTCGGCCGCCGTCGGGTCCGTCAACTCCACGGCCGGCGGCTGCGCCTGGAGGGGGTCGGGCACGACCCGGGGGCCCTGTCGCAGGTATTCCCTCGGCGGCGTCCAGGTCGGGCTGGGCACGTGCCGCCCGTCGGGGGTGGCGAACCGGGGGTGCGTCCGGGCCACGTCCGCCAGCACCTCCGGCGGCGTGATCCGGTTGTCGTACGCGCACATGCTCCACAGCGGGAAGTCGTCGTACGCGTGGTTTATCGCCGACTCGTAGCGGGCCCACCAGTCCCAGGTCGCGCCGAACGAGACCGGGGGCACCTCACCGATGATCCGGATCTGCCCGGCGCCGGCGGCCACCTGCTCGGCGAGGAGCTGGCGGTAGGAGCGGATGGCGGCGGCGGGCCGGGCGTAGACGTCGCCGCCGGGCAGGAACTCGACCCCGGAACCGGCCGGCAGCGCCGAGCGGACCAGCCCGCCGGTGCGCTCGCCGAGGGCCACGAAGGTCGGCTCGCCCGCCTCGACGCCGCCGAGCAGGAACGGCACCGCCACGGCGAGCAGCTCGTCATCGGAGTCGTAGCGCACGGCCTCGTGGTAGTAGCCGTGGTGCTGGGCGGCGGCACCCGTCCTCATGGCGTGACCCGTCCTCATGGCGTGACCTCCACCCGCACGCCGGGCAGGTCCAGCAGCTCCACCAGGCGGGCCGCGGCCGAGCGGGGGGTGCGCAGCACGGCGGTCGCGCCGCGGCGGTGCGCGTACTCGGCCAGGTGGGCCAGGGCGCGGTGGTCCACGAAACGCAGGTCGGCCGCCGACAGCACCAGCTCACCGTCGGTGGGTCGCAGGTCGGCGCGGTCCAGGGCGGTGCGGAACAGGTCGTGGTTCGACATGTCCAGCTCGCCGGCGAGCGCGGCGTGCCCGTCGGCGGGCGCCACGGCGTACAACCGGAACAGCAGGTCCTCGACGTTGGTCTGCGGGTGCATGCAGGCCAACTCGGTGACCGCCCGGTCGCCCAGGTTGAGCCGGTGGTAGGCGCACATGGCCTTGAACGGCCGGGTGCGCATGTAGCGGTCGATTCGGTGCTCGTAGCGGGTGAAGACGTCGAGCTGGGCCGGGGTGCGGACCAGCTCGGTGGCCTCCGCGACCACGCGCAGCCCGGTGTGGCCGGCGGCCAGCGCCTCGTCCGTGGCGGCCGCGTAGGCGGCGACCTGCGCCGCCGGGTCGACGACCTGGTCGGGCGAGTAGGTGGAGACCAGGGGGACCACCGCGGCGGCGCCCCGGCGCACCGCGTCGGTGAAGCTCGGTAGCGCGTGCAGCCGCTCGGCCACCAGGTCCGAGGGGCGCGGTGTCACGTACCAGAAGCGCTCGCCGGCCGCGAGGCCCGCGGCGAGGTGGCGCTCCGCCTGGTCGGCGAGGGATTCCAGGTCGTCGTACGACCAGCAGATGTGACTGCCCGGCGCGGTCCGCCGTTCATTGTTGATCATGCTGGTCGCCTCACGCTGACCAGTGTAGGCCGCCCTGGAACGGGGGCCGGGCGCGCGACCTGCCGGGATGCCGGGGGCGGACGCTTCCGACCGGTTCGTCGCCCCGGAGTGGGTCTGCCTGCCGGCCGTTCCGTCCCCCGGAGGCCGCGTCGGCCGGTGCCCGGTCAGGCGCTCCGCGCGCCGCTGAGGCGCTCGGTGCGGGGGAAGGACGCCCAGATGTTCTTGGTGGTGCCCGTGGCGTACCAGCCGACGTCGAGGGAGAGGGCGCGGGCCAGCTCCAGGCCGCGTCCGCCGTCGCCGACGGGCCGGGCCTCGGCGAGCTGCGGCACGGACCCCAGGTCGTGGTCGGCGACGTCGAGGATGAGGTAGTCGTCGGTCGCGAGCAGCCGGACGATGGTCGGCGGGATCCCGTGGCGCAGGGCGTTCGTCGCCAGCTCCGTGGCGATCAGCGCGACGAGCTCGGGGACCTCCGCCAGGGCCTCGCCCTCACCGAGCACGTCGCCGGTCAGTTCCTCGTGCAGGGACGCCCGCAGGGCACGCAGGTCCACCGCCTCCTGCAACGTCCACCGCCGCAGCTCAACGGCCTGCGCCGGGGGTGGGGAACTGCTCAGCTGGCCCATGGTTCCGTTCTACCCGATCTCCGGCCGGCTCACTCCAGGGCGCATCGGTCGGCGCACCGGATCGTGGGTGCCCCGGGGCACCCCCGGACGGCAGCGACGCACCCGCTCGGCGGCCATCCGTCCGCCCACCGCCAACCCGTGCCGTTCCACCGCCGTCAGCCCGTACGCCCCGCAGGTCGGCGTGAAGCGGCACCGTCCCGGCCAGTGCGGCGACAGCCAGCGGCGGTAGCCCCGGATCACCGCCACCCCCGCCCGGTCCAGCACCGGCGCCCGGGTCGCCGCCGCCGTCGCCGCGCCGAGCGTCAGCAGGGCGGAGAACAGCCCCAGGTCGCAGCAGTCGCAGCAGCCGTCGGGGTTCTTCGACTTCGACATGTGCCGTTGCTGCCGGCGGTTCTCGCGGGCCGTCTCCCGGAGGCGTCTGAACATCACGGTCCCGATCATCGGCCAACGCGACGGCCGGCGCGCCGTCGCCCCCGGAGCCGACCGGCCGGTGGGACCCGGACGCGGTGTCGCCCCGGACGCGGAATCGACCGGTACCGCCGGTGGCCGCATGGCGGGCGACGGTCGCGGGTAGTGCTCAGGCAATGACCGAGAGGAGAACGCCGTGCCAAGCACCACGATGCCGATGCTCGAGACGTACCCGAAGTCGATCAACCTGGACCGGGCCAAGCTGGCCGCCGTCGTCGAGGCGCTCAACACCTGCGCCCAGGCGTGCACCGCCTGCGCCGACGCCTGCCTGAGCGAGGACATGGTCGCCGAGCTGACGAAGTGCGTACGGACGAACCTGGACTGCGCGGACATCTGCACGACGACCGCCCGGGTGCTGTCCCGGCACACCGGCTACGACGCCAACATCAGCCGCACGCTGCTGGAGGCGTGCGCCACCGCCTGCAAGTCCTGCGGCGACGAGTGCGCCGGCCACGCGGGCATGCACGAGCACTGCCGGATCTGCGCCGAGGCCTGCCGCGCGTGCGAGCGGGCCTGCCGGGACCTGCTCGCCACCATGAGCTGACCGTCCCCGGACGACACGGCGCCGGCATCCCGCAGGGGGTGCCGGCGCCGTGTCGATCCTCCGGCCAATACCCGGTGGGGGTATGTATGGTGGTCGGGAGGAGGAGGCGCAGATGCCCCACGGGACGCACCACCACGACGACCACCCACCCCGCGCGACGGGTACCTCCGACACGCACGCCGGCCAGCACGCTCCGGGCGCGGGCGGGCACGCCGGGCACGACAAGCACGCCGGGCACGACCCGGAGATGTTCCGCCGGAAGTTCTGGCTGAGCCTGGCACTGACGGTGCCGATCGTGCTGACCAGCGACATGGTGATGGACTGGTTCGGCTACCGGCTGGAGTTCCCGGGCGTGGCATGGGTCGGCCCGGTCCTCGGCACCGTCGTCTTCCTCTACGGCGGCTGGCCGTTCCTGGTCGGGGCCGTACGGGAGGTGCGCGACCGGGCGCCCGGCATGATGCTGCTCATCGCGATGGCCATCACGGTGGCGTACGTCGCCTCGGCGGCCACCGCGCTCGGCGTCTTCGACCTGGACTTCTGGTGGGAACTCGCCGCCCTGGTCACGATCATGCTGCTCGGGCACTGGCAGGAGATGAAGGCCATCGGGCAGGCGCAGGGCGCGCTGTCCGCCCTGGCGGCGCTGCTGCCCGACGACGCCGAGCGGGTGGCGGCCGACGGCGGGGTCGAGCGGGTGTCCGTGGCGGACCTGCGGGTCGACGACCTGGTGCTGGTCCGGCCCGGCGCGCGGGTGCCGGCCGACGGCCGGATCGTCGAGGGCGGCGCCGAGCTGGACGAGTCCATGGTGACCGGCGAGTCGCGGCCGGTCTCCCGGGGCGTCGGGGACCGGGTGGTCGCCGGCACCGTGGCCACCGACGCGGCGATCCGGGTGCGCGTCGAGGCGGTCGGCGAGGACACCGCGCTGGCCGGCATCCAGCGCCTGGTGGCCCAGGCCCAGCAGTCCAGCGGTCGCGCGCAGGTGCTCGCCGACCGCTTCGCCGCCTGGCTGTTCTACGTCGCTACCGTGGTGGCCCTGGCGACCCTGGTGACCTGGGCCGTGCTCGGCGACCTCGGCGCGGCCGTGGTGCGTACCGTCACCGTGCTGGTGATCGCCTGCCCGCACGCGCTGGGCCTGGCCATCCCGCTGGTGATCGCGCTGTCGACCGCCGTGGCGGCCAGGGGCGGGATCCTGGTCAAGGACCGGCTGGCGCTGGAGCGGATGCGCACGGTCGACGCGGTGCTGTTCGACAAGACGGGCACCCTGACCCGGGGCGAGCACGTGGTGTCGGGGGTGGCGGCCACGCAGGGCGGCAGCGAGGACGAGGTGCTCGCCCTGGCGGCGGCGGTGGAGGCGGACAGCGAGCATCCGCTGGCCCGGGCCATCGTGACCGCCGGGGCCGGGCGCGGCGTGGCCCGGCGGGCGACGGGGTTCCGCTCGTTGACCGGGCGCGGCGTCCGCGCCGAGGTCGACGGCACGGCGTACGCCGTCGGGGGTCCCGCCCTGCTGCGCGAGCTGGGCGCGCGGATGCCGGACGACCTGGCCGACCGGCAGGGCGACTGGTCGCGCCGGGGCGCGGCGGTGCTGCACCTGCTGCGCCTCGACGGCGACACGGCCACCGTCCTCGGCGCCCTGGCGCTGGAGGACCAGGTCCGCCCCGAGGCCCGCGAGGCGATCGCCGAGCTGCGGGAGCAGGGCGTGGGCAAGATCGTGATGATCACCGGTGACGCCCGGCCGGTCGCCGAGGCGGTCGCCGCCGACCTCGGTTTCCGCCCCGGCGTCGACGAGGTCTTCGCCGAGGTGCTGCCCGCCGACAAGGACGACGCCGTGGCCGACCTGCAACGGCGCGGGCTGCGGGTGGCGATGGTCGGCGACGGGGTGAACGACGCCCCCGCCCTGGCCCGGGCCGACGTGGGCATCGCCATCGGCGCCGGCACCGACGTGGCGATCGAGTCCGCCGGGGTGGTGCTCGCCTCGTCCGACCCGCGGGGCGTCACCGGCGTGATCCGGCTGTCCCGGGCCTCGTACCGCAAGATGCTCCAGAACCTGGGCTGGGCGGCCGGCTACAACGTCGTCGCCCTCCCGCTGGCGGCTGGCGTGCTGGCGTGGGCCGGGGTGACGCTCAGCCCGGCGGTCGGGGCGATCCTGATGTCCGCCTCGACGATCGTGGTGGCGCTCAACGCCCAACTGCTGCGCCGCGTACGCCTGCGGCCTCGGGAGGAGTGAGCGGCGACTCCACCGACCAATCCGATTGTCTTGACAGGAAAAATTGTCGGTGGGACGCTGTGCCCATGTTCGACATCGCAGTGATCGAGGACCCGGCGGCGGCCGAGGCGTCGCTGGACCCGATGCGGGCCCGGCTGCTGGCCGCGCTCGCCGAGCCGGCCTCGGCGACGATGCTCGCCGCCCGCGTCGGCCTGCCCCGGCAGAAGGTCAACTACCACCTCCGGGCGCTGGAGCAGCACGGCCTGGTCGAGCTGGTGGAGGAGCGCCGCAAGGGCAACGTGACCGAGCGGGTCATGCGGGCCACCGCGGCGTCGTACGTGATCTCGCCCGCCGCCCTCTCCGCCGTCCGGCCCGACCCGGCGCAGTCGCCGGACCGGCTGTCGGCGCGGTGGCTGCTGGCGCTGGCCGCCCGCCTGGTGCAGGACGTCGGCGCGCTCGTCACCGGCGCGGAGCGGGCGAAGCAGCGGGTGGCGACCTTCGCGGTCGACGGCACCGTCCGGTTCGCCTCGGCGGCCGACCGGGCGGCCTTCGCCGAGGAACTGGCGGCCACCGTCACCGCCCTGGTCGGCAGGTACCACGACGAGGACGCCCCCGGCGGGCGCGAGCACCGGGTGGTGGTCGCCCTGCACCCCAGCGCCGACCCCGACGACAGAACCCCGAACGAGGAGCACTGACATGGGACACCACTTCGAGCTGCGCAAGGACGTCGAGCTGGCCGCCACGCCCGAGCAGGTGTGGGAGGCCATCGCCACCGGGCCGGGCATCGACTCCTGGTTCATGGGCCGCACCGAGGTCGAGCCGGGCGAGGGCGGCCGGACCCGCCTGACGATGGCCGGCCACGTCGAGGAGTCGACGATCACCGCGTGGGAGCCCGGCAAGCGGCTCGCCGACCGCACCGAACCGGCCCCGGACGGCACGTTCATGGCCATGGAATACCTGATCGAGGGCCGCGACCAGGGCAGCACGACCCTGCGGCTCGTCCAGAGCGGCGTCCTCGGGGACGACTGGGAGACCGAGTACGAGGCCATGGGGATCGGCTGGGACATGTACCTCGGGACGCTGGCCGCGTACCTCGCCCACTTCCCCGGCCGGACCGCGACCCCGGTCTCGGCCTTCCGCCCGGGCGTCGGCGGCGCGGACCGGGTGTGGCCGGTCGTGGCCGAGGCCCTCGGCGTGGCCGGTCCACTCGCCGAGGGGCAGCGCGTCCGGTGCACCGTCGCCGGGCTGCCGCCGATCGAGGGCGTCGTCGACCTGGCCGGCCTGCCGACCTACGTCGGTGTCCGCACCGGCGACGCGCTCTACCGGTTCCTGCACTCCGGTGCCGACCGCGGCGACGCCCTGGTCCTCGGCCACCACGTCTTCGCCCCCGGGCAGGACCCGGCCCGGGCCGAGCGGGCCTGGCAGGACTGGCTGGCCGCCCTGCCCGTCGGCTGACCCGACGACGAGAGCGCCGGGCGGCCCGACCGGCCCGGACGCCCGTCGGACGGGGGCCGATCCGGACGCCCGGCAGGCTGTGCCCGGTGGGAGCCGGGCCGGCCCCGCCGGGCGTCCGGGTGTGGTCAGGGCGTGAGGACGAGGCGCCCGCGCAGGCCGCCCGCGGCGAGGCGGTCGTGGGCCACGCCGACCTGGTCCAGCGGCAGGGTGTCCGCGACGCGTGGGCTGAGCCGTCCCGCGCCCACCAGCGCGGCCAGTTCGGTCAACCGTGCGCCGTCGGCGAACACCTCCTGCACGACGACGCGCGTGGCCCGCAGGGGCGGCGGCGCGAACGGTGCGACCAGGGCCACGAAGGTGCCCTCCGGCCGCAGCGCCTCGTGCGCCGCGACGCCGACCACCGCGGCGTCGACCACCGCGTCGACGCCGCCGGGAACCTCGCGGCGTACGGCCTCGGCGAGCCGTCGCGTACGCGGCACGAACCAGGTCGCGCCCAGGTCGCGGACGAGCGGTTCGTCGTCCGTGCCCGCGACGGCCACGGTGCGCACGCCCCGCATGGCGGCGAGTTCGAGCAGCAACCCGCCGACACCGCCCGCGGCGCCGGTGACGAGCAGCGTCTGCCCGGCACGCAGGCCCGTGAGGGCGAGCGACCGGTCGGCCGTGAGTCCGGCGAGCGGCAGGGTGGCGGCCCGTGCGGCGGGGACGCCGACCGGCGCGGGGGCCACCGCGCGGTCGTCCAGGACGACGTACTCCGCCTGGGCGCCACCGGCCGACAGCACGTCGCGCAGGCCGATCACCTGGTCCCCGGCGGCGAACCGGTCGACGCCGGGACCGACCTGGTCGACCTGCCCGGCCACGTCCCAGCCGAGCCACACCACCGGGGCGGGGGCGAGCAGGCCGGCCTCGCTGAGCGCACCGCTGCGGGTGGACAGGTCGATCCGGTTGACCGCCGCCGCGGCCACGCGGACACGCACCTGGCCGGGCCCGGCCTCCGGCACGGGTGCGTCGACGACTTCCAGGACCTCGGGGCCGCCGAAGCGGCGTACGGCAACAGCCTTCATGCCGCTCACGCTAGGGCTGCTACTCTCCGGCGGTAAGTAGGTACCCGAAGGTGCGTAACCCTCCCGGAGGTCCGTCATGGCGACCCTGAGCGCCGCGCAGCTGCGGGAGCACCAGCGCGACGAGTACAACGCCTTTCTCGCCCAGTGCCCGGGCCACCAGCTGCTGGCGACGCTCAGCGACAAGTGGGTGACGCTGGTCCTCGCCGCCCTCGCCGACGGGCCCCTGCGCTACAGCGACCTGAGCCGCACCATCCCCGGCGCCAGCCAGAAGATGCTGACCCAGACGCTGCGCAAGCTGGAGCGCGACGGACTCCTCACCCGCACCGTCACGCCGTCGGTGCCGGTGCGCGTCGATTACGAGATCACCGCGCTGGGCCGTACCCTGCTTCCGATCCAGCAGGCGATCAAGAACTGGGCCGAGACGCACATCGAGCAGGTCCATCGCGCCCGCGCCGCGTACGACCGCGGCGACGCCGGCTGACCGTCGCTCCGACCTGGACGGGGTGTGGCCTGGGCTACACGGCCGTCCGGCGCTTGTTGCACGGGATTGGCAATTGCGGAATGCTGGCGTTAGTGGCCGGCAGCCCCGGGCGCGACGATCCAGACCATGGCCGGGGCGTCCGCCCGCTCGTGACCGTGGACCGCCGCGGGCACGTCGGCCAAGATCAGGACGCCGGCCCGGGTACGACGCCGGGCGGTCGTGCGAAGAACAGACCCGGGAGCATGTGATGGGTACGCCTGTGTCCAAGCGCGTGGCGGCGGTGGCCGTCGCCGGTGTCCTCGCCGTGGCCGGCTGTTCCTCGCCGACGACCACGTCGACGGGCGCGGCCGGCGCCGGCACGCTCGTCGTGGCGACGGCGGGTGAGCCGGACGCGTTGAACCCGGTGCTGAACTACGGCGTCGACGGCGGCTCCCTGATCTTCGACGGGCTGGTCGCCCGCGACGCCCGCAACGAGCTGGTGCCGGCGCTGGCCCGGGAACTGCCGACCGTGTCGGCGGACGGCAGGACGGTCACCGCGAAGCTGCGCGACGGCGTGCTGTTCCACGACGGCAGCCCGTTCACCGCCCAGGACGTGGTCTTCACCTACCAGGCGGTGCTGGACCCGAAGGTCGACTCCACGCTCCGCTCCGACCTGGACATGCTCGCCTCGGTCACCGCGCCCGACCCGTCGACCGTGGTGTTCACCCTGAAGTACGCCTACGCGCCCTTCGCGCAGCGGCTGGCCCTCGGGATCGTGCCGGCCAAGGCGCTGACCGGGCAGGACATCAACAAGGCCGAGTTCAACCGCAAGCCGGTGGGCACCGGCCCGTACCGCGTGACGTCGTGGACCCCGGGCGACCGGCTCGTGCTCGCGGCCAACGAGAGCTGGTGGGGCGGCAGGCCCGCCAACGGCGGCGTGGTGGTGGCGTTCGTCGCCGACGACAACGTACGCGCGCAGCGGATGCGGGCGGGGGAGTTCGACGCGGCGGAGCTGGCGCCGAAGCTGACCACCGGCTTCGACGGGCAGGCCGGCTACCGGGTGCAGCGGGTGCCCACCGCCGACTACCGGGGCGTGATGCTGCCGATGGGCAACCCGGTCACCGCCGACCTCGCGGTGCGGCGGGCACTGAACGCGGCGGTGGACCGCGCGGCGATGGTCACCGGGCTGCTCGGCGGGGCGGGCGAGCCCGCGTTCGGGCCGGTCCCGCCGACGTCGGAGTTCGCCGAGCCGTCGATCGTGGGCAGGCCCGCCGCCGACCCGGCCGCCGCGACCGCCGCCCTCGACGCCGCCGGCTGGAAGCCGGGCCCGGACGGGATCCGTGCCAAGGACGGCCGGCAGGCGGCGTTCGCGCTGATGTACCCGGCCACGGACAGCCTCCGCAAGGAACTCGCCCTCGCGGTGACCGCCGACGCGAAGAAGGTCGGCATCAAGATCACCCCCGAGGGGCTGACCTGGGACGCGATCACCCCCCGGATGAAGAGCGACGCGCTCGTGATGGGCTACGGCACCCCGTACGACCCGGACTTCGTCTCCTACAAGCTGTTCGGCTCCGCCTTCGCCGGCCAGGGCTTCTTCAACCCCGGCTCCTACCGGTCGCCCGTGGTGGACAAGGCGTTGCAGGACGGCCGCGCCAACGCCGACCCGGCCGCCCGCAAGGCCGCGTACGCCACGTTCCAGAAGCAGCTCGCCACCGACATGCCGTGGGTGTTCCTCACCTACCTCCAGCACACCTACGTGGTGAAGGACGCGGTCGCCGGGGTGACCCCCCGGGTGGAGCCGCACGAGCACGACGTCGCCAACAGCCTCTGGTGGAACATCCACACCTGGACGAAGAAGTCGTGACGACGCCCGCCCCGACAGCGAAGACCCCCGCCCCGACCGCCACGCCGCCCCCGGCGAGGACCACCGCCCGGCGCCGGCCGCGGCGGCTGGCGGGAGCCGGCAAGGTGGTCCGCCGGCGGTTGCTGGTGGCCGTGCCCATCCTCGCCGCCACCAGCGTCGGCATGTTCGCCCTCGGCGCGGCCTCGCCGATCGACCCCGCCCAGCAGTACGCGGGCGCGGCGGCGTTCACCGCCACCGAGGAGAACCTGGCGCAGATCCGCGCCAACTGGGGCGTCGACGACCCGCTGCCGGTGCAGTACCTGCGCTGGGTCGGCAACCTGCTCCAGGGCGACCTGGGCTGGTCCACCAGCCGCCACGAACCGGTCACCTCCGTCCTCGCCGCCCGCGCCGGCTGGACCCTGCTGCTCGTCGGCGCCGCCCTCGCCCTCGTCCTCGTGGCGAGCCTGCTGCTGGGCACGCTGGCCGCGTACCGGCGGGGCGGCTGGTTCGACCGGGCGCTGCGCGCCACCGCGTACGCCGTGCAGTCGATGCCGGTGTTCTGGATCGGGCTGGCCGCGATCGCCCTGTTCGCCCTCACCCTCGGGTGGCTGCCGGCGGGCGGGCTCACCGACATCACCGCCACCGGCACCGACCCCGCCGACGTGGCCCGGCACCTGATCCTGCCGGTGGGCGTGCTGGCGATCGCCCAGACGCCGTGGTTCGTGCTGTTCATCCGGGACGCCGTCGCCGACAGCCTCCGCGACGACCACGTCCTCGCCGCCCGGGCGCGGGGGCTGCCGGGCCGCACCGTCCTGTTCGGCCACGCCCTGCGTACCGCCCTGCTGCCGTTCCTCACCCTCGTCGGCACCCACCTGCCCGAGCTGATCGGCGGGGCCGTCCTGGTGGAGACCGTGTTCTCCCTGCCCGGCCTCGGCGCGGTCACCGTCCAGGGCGCGCTGGGCAGCGACTTCCCGCTGCTGGCCGCCACGACCCTGGCCACCACCGTCGTGGTGCTGGCCGCGAACCTGGGCACCGACCTCGCCTACGCCGCCGCCGATCCCCGGGTACGCCTCGATGACTGACCTCGCCCTGCCCGCCCGGGTCCGGCGGCCGAAGCCGCGTACGGGCCGGGTCGGTGCCGCCGTCGCCTGGGCCGTGCTCGTCGGCGCGGGCCTGGCCTGCCTCCTCGCCCCCGTCCTCTGGCCGCTCGACGAGAGCGCGGTGGACCTGGCCCGTACCCGGCTCGCGCCCTCCTGGGCGGACCCGGCCGGCACCGACGACCTGGGCCGCGACGTGGCCCACCGCAGTCTCTACGGCCTGCGGGTCTCGCTGCTCGTCGGCGCGGTCGCCGCGTTCGTCGCCACCGTGATCGGCGGCCTCGTCGGCGCGGTGGCCGGCACCCTCGGCGGCTGGGTCGACCGCGTGCTCATGCGGGTGGTCGACACCATCGCGGCGCTGCCGCACCTTTTGCTGGGCATCTTCATCGTCGCGATGCTGCGTCCGAGCCTGGGCGCGGTGATCCTGTCGATCGGGCTGACGCACTGGCTCTCCACCGCCCGCATCGTCCGGTCGGAGCTGCTCAGCCTGCGCACCCGGCCGTTCATCGACGCCGCGATCTCCGGCGGCGCGAGCCGGGCCCGGGTGATCACCCGGCACCTGCTCCCGCACGTGCTGCCCCGGTTGGCGCTGGCCACCACGCTGATGGTGCCGCACGCCGTCTGGCACGAGACCGCGCTGTCCTTTCTCGGCCTGGGCCTGCCCCCGCACCTGGCCTCGATCGGCAACATGATCAACGACGGGCAGCGGTCCCTGCTCACCGGCGCCTGGTGGGCCAGCATCGTGCCCGGCCTGCTCCTCGTCGTCGTCACGCTGGCCCTGGCCGCCCTCACCGGCCGCTGGCGCGACCGCCTCGACCCGCGCGTACGAGCGGAGCTGCACCTGTGACCACCACCCGCGAGCCCACCGCCGCCGGCAGCGCCGACACCGCCGACGCCGCCGGCAGCGCCGCCCCGGCCGGAACCGCCGCCGACGGTCGGCCGGGCCTGTTGGAGGTCGACGGGCTGACCGTCCGCTTCCAGCTCCGCGACGCCGTCGTGCAGGCCGTCACCGACCTGCACCTGACCGTCCACCCGGGCGAACTCCTGGCGGTGGTCGGGGAGTCCGGCTGCGGCAAGTCGGTGCTCGCGCACGCCCTGCTCGGCCTGCTCCCCGGTAACGCCACCGTCACGGGTCACGCCCGCCTGCGCCCGCCCACC
Organism: Micromonospora reichwaldensis; assembly: GCF_031845925.1. NCBI lineage: Bacteria > Bacillati > Actinomycetota > Actinomycetes > Micromonosporales > Micromonosporaceae > Micromonospora > Micromonospora reichwaldensis. The sequence goes on from NZ_JAVRFL010000004.1 coordinate 161,575, forward strand.
GGGGCGCAGGTCGACCTGGTGAACTCCTCCGAGCGACACCTCGCCCGCGCCGTACGCGGCCGCGCGGTCGGGCTGGTCCCGCAGAGCCCCGCCACCGCCCTGACTCCCGTACGGACGGGCCGGCGGCTGCTGGAGGAGACCCTGCGCGCCCACGGGTGCACCCGGCGCGAGGCGCCCGCGGCGGCCGAGCGCGTCGCCGACGACGTCGGGCTGGATCCCGCCGACCTCGACCGCTATCCCCACGAGCTCTCCGGCGGCATGGCCCAACGCCTGGCCACCGCCCTCGCCCTCGCCCCCGACCCGCCGCTGCTGCTCGCCGACGAACCCACCACGGGCCTCGACCGGCCCCTGGTCGACCACACCCTCGACCTGCTGCGCCGCCGCTGCGACGCCGGCGGCGCCGTCCTGCTCATCACCCACGACCTGGCCGCCGCCCGCCGGATCGCCGACACGGTCGCCGTCATGTACGCCAGCCGGATCGTGGAACGGCGGCCGACGGCCGAACTCTTCGCGGCACCCGCCCACCCCTACACCGCCGGCCTGCTCGACGCCCTGCCCGAGCGGGCGTTCCGGCCGGTCCCCGGCCATCCGCCGATGCTCACCGACCTGCCGCCCGGCTGCGCCTTCGCCCCGCGCTGCGACCGCGCCACCGACGTCTGCCGCACCTCGCCCGCGCCCTCGGCGGGCACCCCGGCCCGGATCGCCTGTCACCACCCGCTGACCCTCGGAGCGCCGGCATGACCAGCACCGCCGGAGCGACCGACACCGTCGGCACGGCCGACACCGTCGGCATGACCAGCACCGCGCTCGCGGCCCACGAGGTCACGGTCTCCTACGGTGGCCGGCGCGTCCTCGACGGCGTCGACCTGCGCGTCGCCCCCGGCGAGACGGTCGGCCTGCGCGGGCCCTCGGGCAGCGGAAAGTCCACCCTCGCCCGGGTGCTGGCCCTGCTGCACGCCCCCGAGGCCGGCCACGTCACCCTCGACGGTCAGCGGGTGGCAGGCGCCCGGCACCGGCTGCCCGCCGCCGTCCGTACCCGCGTCGCGATCCTGTTCCAGAGCCCCCGCGCGGCCACCGACCCCCGGCTGGGCCTCGCCGACATCATCGCCGAGCCGCTGCGCGCCACCGGCACGCCCGAGGCGCCGGCGCGGGCCCGCGCGGCGGAGCTGGCCGACCTCGTCGGCCTCACGCCCGACCTGCTCGCCCGCCGCCCCCACGCCGTCAGCGACGGGCAACTGCAACGCGCCTGCCTCGCCCGCGCGCTCGTGCACCGGCCGGACTACCTGCTCTGCGACGAGGCCACCGCCATGCTCGACGCCTCCACCCAGGCGCACCTCGCGGCCGTCATCACCGACTACCAACGGGAGCACGCCGCCGGGGTCCTGCTCATCACCCACGACCCGGCGCTGATGGCCCGCTGGGCCACCAGGGTGGTCGACCTGCCGCCGCCCCCGTCGCAACCCTGACCGGCCCGCGTCCTCCGGCCTGCGCGCCGACGTCTACGGGGTACGGGCCGACGTCGCGGCGGAACCGTCGGAGTCGGTGGCCTCGGCGCGGCCGGCTGCGGCGAGGAACGAGTTGTAGCGGGCCAGGTCGTCCGGCTCGCCGGTGGCCTCGGCGCGGGCGGCGGCCCGGTCGAGGCGGGCCTGTTCCCGCCGGTCGGCGCGGATCCACTGGCGGACCAGCACGACCAGCACGATCGCGGCGGGGATCTCCCCGAACGCCCAGGCGATGCCCGCGCCCAGCCGCTGGTCCTCCAGCAGTGACGACGCCCAGTCGGGATGGACGGCGACGTACCAGTCCGGGGCGATGAGGCTGGTGGTCTGCATCAGCACGAGGCCGAAGAAGCCGTGCGCCATCATCGCCGCGAGGTGGATGATCACCAGGATGGGGTGGGGGAGCCTCGGCCGGCCCGGGTCGACCCCGATGAGCACCCAGAACAGCAGGTACCCGGCGACCACGAAGTGCGTGAGCATGGCCAGGTGGCCGAGGTGGGAGCGCATCAGCGTGCCGAGCAGGTCGCTGAGGTAGAGGCCGAAGAGGCTGCCGGCGTAGATGCCCAGTGCGACCAGGGGATGGGTGAGCAGCCTCGCGGGTCGGCTGTGCAGCGCCAGCAGCAGCCACTCCCGGGCACCACGGACCTGCGGGTCGGCGGGGCGACGCAGGGCGCGCAGCGCGAGGGTGACCGGGGCGCCGCCGACGAGCAGGATCGGCACCAGCATCGACAGCACCATGTGCTGCACCATGTGGGCGCTGAACAGCACGTACGCGTAGCGGGCCACGCCCAGGTTGGTGACGGCGGCCAGCAGCAGCAGACCGGCCGACCAGCTCGCGGTCCGAGCCAGCGGCCAGCGGTGCCCGGCCCGGTGCAGCCGCCACACCCCGGCCAGGTAGCCGCCGATGCCGAGGACCGTGAGGGTCAGGAAGAACATGTCCGGCAACGGCTGGCCCACCAGGCGTTCCGGGGTCGGCGCGGCGGGCATCGGGAAGCCGAGCAGCTCGGTGATCGGATCGGCGTCGAGCGGATCCTGCGTCACCGGGGTGGGGCTGCGGGACAACGCCACCGCCAGCCCGACGGTGGCGGCGAACACGACCACCTCGCCGGCGGCCAGCCGGGCGAACGCGCCGCGTCGACCCGCGCGCAGGGCCGGCAGGGTCCGCGACCGGTGCACGGCGCCCAGGGTGCCCAGGACCGCCAGGGCGACGAGCTTGCCGACGACCAGCCAGCCGTACCGGGACTGCCAGAGCTGGGCCACGTCGCCGAGGCGTACGGCCGCGTTGGCCGATCCGCTCACCGCGACGGCCACGAAGCAGCCCAGGGCGAGGCGGCCGTACCGGTCAGCGGCGTCGGCGAGCTGCCGGCTGCGGCGGACCATCAGCAGCGCCACCAGCCCGCCGACCCAGAGCGCGGCGGCCAGCACGTGCAGGGCGAGGCTGGACACCGCGATCTGGTGGTTGCCCGCCCCGGCGGCGTGCCCGGTGAACGCCGGCGGCAGCACCCCGACCAGCGCGACCAACGCCGCCCCGGCGGCGAGCCCACGCGACACCCCCACCCGGGCCAGCACCGCCACCGTCAGGGCCAGCCCCGCCTGGAGCAGCAGCGCCTGTCCCTGCGAGATCGAGGTGGCGAAGCTGACCACGGTGGGGACGCCGAGCCCGTCCACGGGGACGCCGAGCAGGTCCGAGACCGTCAGCACGATCAGCGTCACCGCGGCCACCGCCCAGCCCGCCGCCGCCGTGCCCGCGCGGCGCAACAGCAGCCAGCCGTACGCCGAGACGCTCCGCCCGTCGCCGGGCAGCAGGAAGGCCGCCGTCACCAGCATCCCGACCGTCAGGGTGGCGAGGCCGTCGGCGAGCAGCCGGACCACGGGCAGCGCCCACGCCGTGACCGGCCCCGGGTCCGGCAGCCCGGGGATCGCGACCGCGAGCGCGTCGCCGGCCCGCAGGCCGAGCAGGAGTACGGCCACCGCCGACGCCACGGCCGCGACGGGTACGAGCCACGCGCCACGCCCCCGGGAGCCGGGACGTACGCCGGCGCGGGGCGGGCCCGCGACCGGCCCGGCGGCACCGGCCGCCGTCGTCGCCACGGAGTCGGCGCCCGGGCCCCGGGCGGGCTGGGCGGGGCGGGAGGTGGTGTCTGGCACGTCGGTGTCCCTTGGGTTCGGGGAGCGGCGGTTCGCGCCCGGGGCGCGGTGCCGGAGGGTCGGGGGTCGGGGTGCTGCCGGTCAGCGGGTCTCGCGGCGCCGGCGCAGCAGCAGCGCGGTCCCGCCGAGGGCGGCCACCAGGACCCCGGCGGCAAGCAGCACGCCGCCCGTCCCGAGGCCGCCGGAGCCGGACGCGGCGGCGGGGCCGACCGACCCGGCGGCCGGCGGGGCGGTGGCAGCGGACGGGGCCGCGACAGCGGTCGGCGTGGCAGCCGGCGGATCGGTGACCGCCCCGGTCGCCGTGGTGGCCCCGCCGGCGGTGTCGCCGCCGCTGGCGACGGTGAACCGGTACGACCCCTGCACCGGATGCCCGTCGGCGGAGACGATCCGGTAGGCGACGGTGTAGGTGCCCTCACCCAGCGTCTCGTCGACGGTCACCGTGCCCTTCGTCCCGTCGACGGTGGGCCCACCGGTGGGGATCTTCCGCCGGGTCGCGTCGGTCAGCGCGATGGTGGTGAAGGTCGGGTCGAGCCGCTGCGCGAACTCCAGCGTGACCCGCGTCGGCGGCGTCGTCAGGCGGTCGCCGTCGGCGGGGCTGGCGGCCCGCAGCGTGTTGTGCGCGGCGGCGGGGGCGGCCGGTACGAGCAGCAGCGCGGCGGCGGCCAGCGCGGCGGCGACGAGGGCCGCGAGGGTCGGGCGGCGGGACGGGTTGTGCATGTCTGGCGCTTCTCCTGGTTGGTGGTGGTCGGCCGGGCAGCTGGTGACCGGTCAGGCCGCGCGGCGGTCGGAGACGCGGGCGGAGCCGGGATACGGCGACGGGAGCAGCCGCAGCCCCGGCGACTCCGTGGGCTCGTCGGCGGGCAGGCTCCAGCGGGGTTCGGCCGGGCGGCTGCGGCGCGCCGGGCCGTCGGGGCGCAGCCCCGGGCGGGACAGGGCGACGACGATGACGTAGCCCGCGAGCAGGAAGCCGTGGCTGACCAGCCGGGCGGTGTCCACCCGCCCGGTCAGCAGGTCGTTGACCGACAGCAGCGCCAGCATGCCGACGAAGGCGCTCAACATCGGCACCAGCCCGGTCGGCGGGGTGCGCCGGGCGGCCACGAAGAGGAAGCCCGCGCCCACGGCGACGTTCCACGCCGCCGACTCGTGCCACAGGTGCCCCGAGATCAGCCCGCCGGTCGCCGCGTGCGCGTGGGCGCTCGCCGTGCCGCGTCCGATCTGCGCCAGGCCCAGCACGAGTTGCAGCGCCCCGACCAGGCCCAGGACCGCCCGCAGGGTGAGCACGACCCGCTCCCGCCGGCGGCGCGGAGCCGGGGTGGGCAGCGCGCCGAGGATGACGTCGGTGCGGTCGTCAGCGGCGACGGCGACCGACAGCCGCGCCCGGCGGGTCACCGCCGTGGCCCGGTCGTACCACGTCCGGCAGCCGGCGCAGCCGGCCAGGTGGGCCGCCACGGCTGTCCGCTCGGCGGCGGTCTCCTCCCCGTCCAACTGCGCCGACAGCATCTCACGCCACTGCTCACACCCCATGTACCGGTAGTCGTCCCGGACCCGTCGTTGGTTCCCGCGCAGTTTCGTGGGGCGTGGCCTTCCCGCAGGTCAGCGCGGCGGGGTGGGTCAGCCGGTGGCGTCGCCGCCCCGGCCCGCGTCCGGCTCCGACCAGCCGTGCGCGGCGGCGACCAGATCCTCCCGGGCCCGGGCCACCCGGGACCGGATGGTGCCCACCGGGCAGCCGCACACCTCCGCGGCCTCGGCGTAGGACAGGCCCAGCACCTGGGTGGCGACGAACGCCTCCCGCCGGTCCCTCGGCAACGCCGCGATGAGGCGTTCGAGCACGACCTGCCGGTCGAAGCCGCTGCGCGCCGGGTCGGGGACGTCGTACCCGTCGGGCATCGGCACCGTGCGCGGCCGTGACGTGACGGTACGCACGTGGTCCGCCGCGACCCGCCGGGCGATGGCGAGCAGCCACGTCCGTGTCGAGGAGCGTCCGGCGTACGACGGCAGCGACCGCATCGCCCGCAGGAAGGTCTCCTGGGTCAGGTCGTCCGCCTCGCGGGGCGTGACCAGCGCGGCGAGGAAGCGGCGGACCTGCTGTTGCGTCGCCCGGACGAAGCAGGCGGCGGCCGTCCGGTCACCGCGGCCGGCGGCCAGCGCCCACGCGGTCAGCTCCGCGTCGTCAGCCATCCGGCACCTCCTGTCGGGCCACCGGAGGGCGGGTGCCCGACGGTGATCACGACGGGTCGTAGTAGTGAGTGGCCGGTAGCGTACCGCAAGCGGCCCGGTGGTGGCCCTCCCCGACGCCCCGCCTCCGGGTGCCACCGCGCCCGTCGCCCGGGGCCGCTGTCTAGCATGGACGGCCCCGCCCGACCGTCGAAGCAGGCAGCCCATGACCGGTACGGTTTTTGAGAACGCCCGGATCCACACCCTCGACCCCGCCCGTCCGTACGCCGAGGCGATGCTGGTGCGCGGCGAGCGCATCGTCGCCGTCGGGGACCTCGACGAGTGCCGCGACCGCGCCGGCGTCGGCGCGCGCCGGGTCGACCTCGGCGGGATGACGGTGCTGCCCGGTCTGATCGACAGCCACCTGCACTCGGCGCTCTACGTGCGCGGACTGGAGCAGGTGGACCTGCGCGGCACCACCAGCCTCGACGAGGCGCTGGCGCGGATCGCCCGGCACGCCGCCACCCTGCCGCCCGACGCCTGGCTCTTCGGCGGGCGCTGGGACAGCCACAAGTGGGACCGCCCGGTGCAGCCGACCCGGGCCGACCTGGACCGCGTCTGCCCGGACCGGCCCGCCGTGCTGCCGACCATCGACGGGCACACCACCTGGGTCAACACCGCCGCCCTCCGGCGGCTCGGCATCGACGCCGGCACCCCCGATCCGATCGGCGGGCAGATCGTCCGCGACGAACGCGGCGAGCCGACCGGCATCCTGCGGGAGGCGGCCGGCGACGCGGCGTACGACGTCATGCGCACCTCGCTCAGCGGTGACCTGGTCGCGCAACTGCGTACCCACCTGCCCCGGCTGCTCTCCGTCGGCCTGACCAGCATCCACGACATCGACGGGCAGGACTGCCGGGCCGCCTACGAGACCCTGTACGCCCGGGGCGAGTTGCCGCTGCGGGTGCACAAGTCGATCCCGTCGACCGCGTTGGACGAGGTGATCGACCTGGGCTGGGCGACCGGCGACGGGGACCGCTGGCTGAGCACCGGCCCGGTCAAGATCTTCACCGACGGGGCGCTCGGCTCGCACACCTGCCTGATGACCGAGCCGTACGACGGCGAGCCCGGCAACCACGGCATCGCCGTCACCCCGGCGGAGGAGTTCGAGCGGCTGGTGGCGAAGGCGGCCGGGGCCGGCATCGCCGTCGCGGCGCACGCCATCGGCGACGCGGCGAACGAGATGGTGCTGCGGGCGTACGCCAACTGGCAGGAGTCGGCGCGCACCAACCCGACGGCGGTACGCCGGCTGCGGCACCGGATCGAGCACACCCAGCACCTGCGTCCGGCGGACGTGCCGCTGCTGGCCCGGCTGGGCGTGATCGCCTCCATGCAGCCCACCCACTGCACCAGCGACATCCCCCTGACCAGCCGGATGCTCGCCGGCCGCGACCTCGCCTCGTACGCCTGGCGCAGCCTGCTGGACGCCGGCGCGACGGTGGCCTTCGGCTCGGACGCCCCGGTGGAGGACCCGGATCCGTTCTTCGGCATCCACGCCGCGGTGACCCGGCAGCAGCCCGACGGCACCCCGCCCGGCGGCGTGGACCCGCACGAGCGGGTCGATCTCGACACGGCGCTGCGCTGCTTCACCGAGGCCGGCGCGTACGCCTCCTACGAGGAGCACCTGAAGGGGCGGCTGACCCCGGGGATGCTCGCGGACTTCATCGCGCTGCCCACCGACCCGTACCGGGTCGAGCCGGCGGCCCTGCGCGACCTCACGGTGGCGCTCACCGTGGTCGGCGGGGTCGTGCGCTGGCAGCGCTGACCGGGGTCGGACGCTTCCCCGCCGACCGGCCGGCCGTCGCCCGCCGGGCCGGGGGCCGCCCGCCGGGCAGGGTTGGCCGTCAGGCGGGCGGATCGGGCGGCAGGTCGACCACCAGTGCCGGGCCGGTCCGGCGGCGGTCGCCGGGGCGTCGGGTCAGCGCGACCACGGCGTCCGCGGCACGCGGGGCCCGCAGCGCCTCCTCGGTCGGCCGGTGCGGCCCGGCGGCCGGGGCGAGCGCCAGTCGCCGGGCGCGGGCCGGCGCCTCCGCCACGCTCGTCGCCGTCCCGGTCAGGCCGAGCGGGCCGGCGTCGGGCAGGCCCACGGGACGGGTCCCGTCCCCGGCGTGCGCGGTGGCGTCCGGGCCGCCGCAGCGCAGCAGGGTGACGCGCCCCTCGGGGGAGACCTCCACCAGGGTGGCGGCGAGATAGCCGCCCGGGGCGATGTCCCGCACGAGGTCGTCGAGGGCTCCGGCGATCCCCGGCAGCGATCCTCCGCCGCGCAGGGCCTCGTCCCGGAAGGCCGACTCCAGCGCCCGGGTGTGCTCCGGGCGGGCCAGGGTGGCGCCGTGCGCCATGCCGAGGAGGACGCGCAGGCCGCCCCGGCGCAGCGGTACCGCCGCCGCGACCTCCCCGGGGGCGCGGCAGACGGCCAACGCGGCGCGTCCGGTGCCGGCGGGCATGGTGAACACGGCGACGTCGCGGGGCGCGGGCACGCGGGCGACGGCCCGGTCCTCGCGGCGTCGCCTGGCCCAGGCCAGCAGCGGTACGGCGGCCAGGCTCGCCACGGAGACGCCGAGTGCCCACGGCTCGGCGCGGTGCCCGGGCACGACGGGAACGACCACGGACGCCGCCAGCAGGACGGCCGCCCAGGCGGAGATCAGCGCCGCCACCCGGGGGCGGGTGGACACGCCGAGCAGCCCCGGAAGCAGCACCCAGCCGAGCGGCGTGCTCACCTCGGCCACGCCCATCACGAGGGCGTTGCCCGTCGCCCCGGCGAGAGCCGTCCGGGTCGACACCAGCACCCCGTTCCGCATCGCCCCACCCACCCGTCGCCCTCGATTTCTGGCGCCGTCGCGTCGCGCCCGGGTGCGCGTCGTCGCCCTGCTCGCCAGGTCGCCAAGGGTATCCGCAGGGTGGGCGATCGCCTCCTGATCATGATAAGCAGGAGGAGCGCGGGCGACGAGGCCGCCGCATCGGCCCCCGTGGACCTCCCGACGGGAGGCCGACGGCCGGTCGTTCGCGCCGCTGGCGGGCACGGGCACGCCGGCGGCACGGTATCGCCGATATGCAGATTCGCTCCTTACCGGTTAGGGTTGGCTAACCGGCTGTCGAACTCTGGGGAGGGTATGTGCTGGTTCTGGTGGCGGTCCACGCACTCGCAGCCGTGATCGCCCCGGGACTGATACGTATCTGGGGCCGAAAAGGGCTCTACCTGGTGGCCCTGGCTCCCGCGGCGACCCTGGTCTGGGCGCTGACTCGCACCGGGACGGTCCGCTCCGGCACCCCGGTCGTCGAGACGGTCACCTGGGTTCCCCAGCTCGGCCTGGAGATCGCCCTGCGGATGGGCACCCTGGCCTGGCTGATGGTGGTGCTCGTCGGCGGGGTCGGGGCGCTGGTGCTCGCCTACAGCGCCCGCTACTTCCGCTCCGACGACCCGGGCCTGGGCCGCTTCGCGGCCGTCTTCGTCGGCTTCGCCGGGGCGATGCTCGGCCTGGTGGTCTCCGACGACCTGCTGCTGCTGTACGTGTTCTGGGAGCTGACGACCGTCCTCTCCTACCTGCTGATCGGCAGCGACCCCACCAAGCGGGCCAGCCGGCGGGCCGCCATGCAGGCGCTGCTGGTGACCACCCTGGGCGGCCTGGCGATGCTCGCCGGGTTCGTCATGCTCGGCCAGCACGCCGGCACGTACCGTTGGTCGCAGATCGCCACCGACCTGCCCGGGGGCGGCTACCTGGCCGTGGCCCTGGTGCTGATCCTGCTCGGCGCGTTGAGCAAGTCGGCGATCTTCCCCTTCAGCTTCTGGCTGCCCGGCGCCATGGCCGCGCCCACCCCCGTCAGCGCCTACCTGCACGCCGCGGCGATGGTCAAGGCCGGTGTGTTCCTCGTCGCGCTGATGGGACCGGCCGTGGTCGGGGTCACCCCGTGGCGGCCGATGCTGCTGGCCGGCGGGCTGATCACCATGTTCCTCGGCGGATGGGCGGCGCTGCGGCAGGCCGACCTGAAGCTGCTGCTGGCCTACGGCACGGTCAGCCAGCTCGGCCTGCTGATGGTGGTCCTCGGCGCCGGCACCCGCGACACCGCGCTGGCCGGCGCGGCGATGGTGCTGGCCCACGCGCTGTTCAAGTCCACCCTGTTCCTCGTCGTCGGGGTCGTCGACCACGTAGCCGGCACCCGCGACCTGCGCGAACTCAGCGGCCTCGGGCGGCGGGCGCCGGCGCTCGCGGTGGTGGCGGGCCTCGCGGCGGCCTCCATGGCCGGCCTCCCGCCGCTGGCCGGATTCGTCGCCAAGGAGGCGGCGGTCGAGGCGTTCCTGCACGGCCGCACCGCCGACCTGGTGGTGCTCGCCGGCGTGGTGCTCGGCTCGGCGCTGACCGTCGCGTACACGCTGCGTTTCGTCTGGGGCGCGTTCGCGACCAAAGGCGACGTGCCCGCCACCGAGGCCCGGCCGGTCGGGTGGTCCTTCCTCGCGCCGGCCGTCGTGCTCGCCGCCGCCGGCCTGGCGGTGGGGCTCTTCGCGCCCGCCGTCGACAAGGTCCTCGCCCCGTACGCGGACCTGTACGAGAGTGCCGAGCCCGGCTACCACCTCGCGCTGTGGCACGGCCCGACCCTGGCGCTGGGCCTGTCGGCGCTGGCGGTCGCCGGCGGCGTGGGGCTGTTCCTCCTGCGGCACCGGGGGCGGCTGGGCCCGTCGGTCCGACTGCCCTTCGACGGGGCCGCGGTCTACGACCGGCTCATCGGCGGGGTGGACCGGCTCGCAGTGGAGCTGACCGGCGCCACCCAGCGCGGCTCCCTCCCCTTCTACCTCGGCGTCATCCTGCTGGTGATGATCACCTTGCCGGGTGGGGCGCTGCTGGCCGGGATGCCCTGGCCGCAGCGGTTCCAACTGTGGGACACCCCGTTGCAGGCCGTCGCCGCCGCGGTGGTGATCGTGGCCGCCGTGGCCGCCGCCCGCGCCCGGCGCCGACTGACCGCGATGATCCTCGTCGGCGTCGCCGGCTACGGCACCGCGCTGCTGTTCATCCTGCACGGCGCCCCGGACCTGGCCCTGACCCAGTTCCTGGTGGAGACCGTCACGATCGTCATGTTCGTGCTGGTCCTGCGCCACCTCCCCGCCAAGTTCTCCGAGCGGCCCATCCGGTCCAGCCGGCGCGGTCGCATCGCGCTCGGCGTCGCCGTGGGCGTGGTCACCGCCGGCATGGCGTACGTCGCGGCGGGCGCGCGGATCGCCACCCCGATCTCCGTCGACTTCCCCGACGAGGCCGTCTCCTATGGCGGCGGCAAGAACATCGTCAACGTGACCCTGGTGGACATCCGGGCCTGGGACACCATGGGCGAGATCGCCGTGCTGGTGGTGGCCGCCACCGGCGTGGCCAGCCTCATCTTCCGCCACTCCCGGGACCTCGACCTGCGCAGGGGCATCCCCGGCGTCGGCCGCACCGAGTCGGCGCGGCCCCGCTGGCTCACCACCGGCGCCACCACCCGCCAGCAGTCGGTCATCCTCCAGGTCGTCACCCGGCTGCTGTTCCACGCCATCGTGCTCTTCTCGATATACCTGCTCTTCTCCGGGCACAACGCCCCCGGCGGCGGTTTCGCCGCCGGACTGGTGGCCGGGCTCGCGCTGGCCGTGCGCTACCTCGCGGGCGGGCGCACGGAACTCAACGGGGCCGCCCCGGTCGACGCCGGCGCGGTGCTCGGCGCCGGGCTGTTCGTCGCGGTCGGCACGGGCGTCGCCGCGATGCTGCTGGGCGGGGAGTTCCTCCAGAGCGCCCTGCTGGACCTGCACCTGCCGGTCTTCGGCCACGTCCACTTCGTCACGTCGGTCTTCTTCGACGTCGGCGTCTACCTCATCGTGGTCGGCCTGGTCCTGGACATCCTGCGCAGCCTGGGCGCGGAGATGGACCGGCAACAGGAGACCGACCAACGCGAGACCGAGCAGGCCGACGACCGGACGAAGGAGCTGGTGTGAACCCGAACCTGACCTACGTCCTCGTGGTCGGCGTCCTCTTCGCCGCCGGGGTGACGCTGCTGCTGGAGCGCAGCCTGACGCGGGTGCTGATGGGCGTCATCCTGCTCGGCAACGGTGCCAACCTCCTGCTGCTCACCGGCGGCAAGGCCGGCGGGCCGCCGATCGTCGGCACCACCGCCGAGGGGGACATGAGCGACCCGCTGCCCCAGGCCATGGTGCTGACCGCGATCGTCATCACCCTCGGCATGACCGCGTTCCTGCTCGCCCTGGCGTACCGCAGCTGGCACCTCAACGGGCACGACGAGGTGCAGGACGACGTCGAGGACCGCCGCATCATGGAGCTGGCCGACCGGGACGAGGGACCGGGCACCGCCGACAACGACGCCGGAGACGGTGACGGAGACGGCGACGTCGCCCTGGCCACCGTGCCCGCCGACGACACCACGGCCAGCCCGGCCGGGGACGCGGGGAGGGGCCGATGACCTGGCTCGTACCCCTGCCGGTGGTGATGCCGCTGCTCGGTGCGGCCCTGACGCTGCTGCTCGTCGGCCGGCCCCGCGCCCAGCGCTGGGTCAGCCTCACGGTCCTCACCGCCACCGTCGCCGTGGCGGCCACGCTGCTGGTCCGCTCCTCCGTGGACGGGCCGCTGGTCGTCGAGGTCGGCGGCTGGGTCGCGCCGCTGGGCATCGTCCTGGTCGCCGACCAGCTCGCCGCGCTGATGCTCGTCGTCTCCGCCGCCGTCACCCTCTGCGTGCTCGTCTACTCGATCGGGCAGGGCACGGCCGACGGCAACGAGGAGACGCCGCTGTCGGTCTACCACCCGACCTACCTCGTGCTGACCGCCGGCGTGTGCAACGCGTTCCTCTCCGGCGACCTGTTCAACCTCTACGTCGGCTTCGAGATCCTGCTGGTCGCCAGCTACGTGCTGCTGACCCTGGGCAGCACGGAGACCCGGATCCGGGCCGGCACCACGTACGTCGTGGTCAGCCTGCTCTCGTCGCTGATCTTCCTGGTCGCTATCGGCCTGGTCTACGCGGCGACCGGCACCCTCAACCTGGCCCAGCTCGTGGACCGGCTCGACGCGCTGCCGGACGACATCCGGCTCGTGCTGCAGGGCATGCTGCTGCTCGCCTTCGGCATCAAGGCGGCCGTGTTCCCGCTGTCGGCCTGGCTGCCGGACAGCTACCCGACCGCCCCGGCGCCGGTCACCGCGGTCTTCGCCGGCCTGCTCACCAAGGTCGGCGTGTACGCGATCATCCGTACCGAGACGCTGCTGTTCCCCGGTGGGCGCACCGCCGACCTGCTGCTGGTGGTGGCGGCGCTGACGATGGTGGTGGGCATCCTCGGCGCGGTCGCCCAGTCCGACGTCAAACGGCTGCTGTCGTTCACCCTCATCAGCCACATCGGTTACATGCTCTTCGGCGTCGGCCTGAGCACCTCTCTCGGGCTGTCCGCGGCGATCTTCTACGTGGTGCACCACATCACCATCCAGACGACCCTGTTCCTCGCCGCCGGCCTCGTCGAACGCCGGGGCGGGAGCACCGCCCTGGACCGCCTCGGCGGGCTGGCCCGACTCTCGCCGCTGCTGGCCGTGCTGTTCTTCCTGCCCGCGCTCAACCTCGCCGGCATCCCACCGTTCTCCGGCTTCCTCGGCAAGCTCGGCCTCGTCCAGGCCGGCGTGGACGACGGCGGCCCGCTGGCCTGGACGCTCGTCGTCGGCGGGCTGCTCACCAGCCTGCTCACCCTCTACGCCATCGCCCGCGTGTGGAACCTGGCCTTCTGGCGTGCCCCGCACCCGGACATGCCGGACGTCGGCGACGCCGTGCGGGCCGCCCGCACCGACGGTGCCGAGCAGCCGTACAAGGCACCGACCCCCGAGGCGTCGGGCGCGGTGCTGCCCCGGCTGATGATCGGGTCGACCGCCGCCCTGGTGGTGCTCGGCCTGGCGCTGACCGTGGTGGCCGGGCCGCTGTTCGACATCAGCACCGACGCGGCCGACGACCTGCTGCGCCGGACCCCGTACGTCGAGGCCGTGTTCCCGGACGGTGCCCCGTGACCAGTGACCCGATGAGCCCGCCGAAGCCCGTCGCGCCGACGAACCCGCCGCTGACCCGCACGGCCCTCCGGCGCAACCGGATCGTCGCCGTGACCGGACTGACCGGCGTCTGGATGCTGCTGTGGGGCACCCTCTCCTGGGCCAACCTGATCAGCGGGCTGGTGCTCTCCGTCGTGCTGCTGGCGGTCTTCCCGCTGCCGCCGGTGACCTTCGCCGGACGGATCCGCCCCGTGCCGCTCGCGCGGTTCTGGGTGCGTTTCCTGCGGGACCTCGTGGTCGCCTCCGCCCAGATCGCCTGGCTGGCGGTGCGGATCGGGAAACCCCCGCTCAGCGCGATCATCGCCGTGCCGCTGCGGGTCAACACCGATCTCAACCTCACGCTGACCGCCGAGGCGCTGTCCCTGGTGCCCGGCAGCCTCATCATCGAGGCCGACCGGACGACCGGCACCCTCTACGTGCACGTCATCGGCGTTCGCAGCCGCGAGGAGGTCGAGCGGTTCCGGCAGGGCGTGCTCGACCTCGAAGCGCGGATCGTCGCCGCCATCGGCTCGCCCGACGAACTGCGCCGCGTGACGCAACCCCACGCCGCCGGCCCGTCGGAGCCGACCCACCCGGAAGGGGTACCCAGATGACCGTCGTCGCCGTGACCGTCGCCGCGCTGCTCGCCATGGCCGTCGGGCTGACCCTCGTCCGCATCATCCGCGGACCGTCCATCCTCGACCGCGCCGTCGCCACCGACGTGCTGCTCGCCGTCGTCGTCGCCGCCATCGCCACCGAGGCCGCCTACAGCCGCGACGCCACCGCGCTGCCCGTGCTGGTCGTCCTCGCCATCCTCGGGTTCGTCGGCTCGGTCAGCGTCGCCCGGTTCGCCGCCCGGAGGAACGACAAGTGACGCTCGACGCCGTCCTCGACGTCGCCGCCGGCGTCTGCCTGATCGCCGGCGCGCTGCTCTGCGTCGCCGCCGGGGCGGCGCTGCTGCGCTTCCCCGACCTGCTCGCCCGGATGCACGCGGCGGCCAAGCCCCAGGTGCTCGGCCTGCTGCTCGTCCTGCTCGGCTGCGCGCTGCGCCTGCGCACGGGCGTGGACATCACCACCCTCGTGCTCGTCGGCGCCTTCCAACTCGCCACCGCGCCCGTCGCGGCGCACATGGTGGGCCGGGCCGGCTACCCGCACGACGAGATCCGCCGCGACCTGCTGATCACCGACGAACTCGCGCCACACCTGGACCGCATCAGCTCCGGCCGCTCCTGACCGGCGGGGCCGCGGCGGCTCTCCGGTAGCCGCGCGGACGGCGGGGAGTCGATCGACGCGGTCGCCGCGCGACGTCGTCGTCCGGCGACGTCGAGCGGCGACGTCGAGCGGCGACGGCCCGTCACGATCGGCGTCCGACCGGACATGGAATGGACGTGACCTCCGCGACCGAGCACGAGGACCATTTCCGACGCGTCTACGCCGACGGCTTCGAGCCGCTGCTGGCGTACGCCATGCGGCGCGTCGAGCACCCCGAGGACGCGGCCGACGTGGTCGCGGAGACCTTCCTCGTGGCCTGGCGGCGCAGACACGAGATGCCGACGGAAGCCGAGACCCGGCTGTGGCTGTACGGCGTCGCCCGGCGGGTGCTCGCCAACCACCATCGCAGCGGCAGACGCCGGCATCGGCTGGGCGAGCGGCTACGACAGGGGCTCACGGCCGCGATCGCCGCCGACCCGGGCAGCGAGGTGCCGGCACGGCTCACCGTCCAGGCCGCGCTGGCCCGCCTCTGTGAGCTGGACCGGGAGGTGCTGATGCTGACCGTCTGGGAGGGACTGGAGCCCCGGGAGGCGGCAGCGGTCCTCCGGGTGAGCCCGGCCGTGGTCCGTACCCGCCTGTCGCGCGCGCGGGCCAGGCTGCGCGACCTCGTCCGTGACGACCCCGACCCACCCGGACATGTACTCGACGTCCTGACCGCACCCACCCCGAAGGAGGGCCGATGACCGAGGAGCACCTCGACCGGATGGTTCGAGACGCCGACCCCTACCGACCCGCCGTCATCCGGCGCCTGGACGGGGCGAAGCAGACCCTCCTGGAGGAAATCATGTCCGAGCCGAGGCTCGAACGCGTCGTCGAGTCACCGCCACCACGCTCCCGAACGGGCCGCGGCATCGTTCGCCGCTTCGCTGGCGCGCTGACCGCCGCCGCCGTCCTCACCGGCGTCCTCGTCGTCTCCACCGTGCTCCCAGGGCCTCCGGACGACAGCCAGGCCCCTCCCACGGATGCCGCCAGCGCGGGCGCCCCCGTCGTCTACTCGCCCGTGGCGATGAAGGCCGCCGAGGGGAACCCGCGGCTGCTCATCGACCAGCCGGGCTGGAAGGTGACCACCGTCTACGGGTTCACCGAGCAGCAGGGCACGATCGCGTTCAGCAACGGCGGGCGCCAGTTGGAGATGAACTGGTACCCGGCCGGACAGTACGAGGGCTTCCGCGCCGACCGGCTGAACGTCAGCCCCCCGAAGTCGGTGCGGGTCGACGGCTGGCCGGGCGACCTGTTCCGCTACAGCTCCGACGACTTCGCGGTCATGCTCCGCCCTCGCGACGGCGCCTTCGTCGAGCTCCGTACCGGGGGAGGCTGGAGCCGGGACGACTTCGACGGGGTCCTGGCCGACATCGTCCGCGTCGACGTACGCACCTGGCTGGCCGCGCTTCCGGCGGAGATCGTCACGCCCGCGCGGGTGGACGAGCAGGCGGCCAAGGCGCTCGCCGACGTGCCGCTTCCGCCGAACTTCGACCGCACCGCGCTGGGCGACGTCGGCACCAACGACTTCTACCAGTTCGGCGCCCAGGTGACCTCCCGGGTCGGCTGCGCGTGGATCGCCGAATGGCTACGCGCGAAGCGGGCCGGCGACGACGCCGCACTCCAGCGGGCCGGCGACGCCCTGCGCAGCAGCCACAACTGGCGCGTGCTGCACCAGATGAACGACGAGGGCGACTGGCCGGAGGTGTTCTGGGAGATCGCCGACAAGGTCGCCGCCGGCAACCCGCCGCCCGCGTACGCCCAGGGGTTGGGCTGCGACTGAGCGCCTCGACCGTCGCCACGCCGGCACTCGCGCAGCGCGAGTGCCGGCGTCGAGGGTCCATTGCGGGCTGCGGTGCGGGTCCACTGCCTGCCACGGCTGCGCGGACGCTTCAGGAGAGCGCTGCCGTCGGCGCTACGCCCGACTCGCGAGGCGAGGATGACACGTGCCGAGCCGGCGCAGTCCGGCCCGCAGGGTCACCTCCGCGGGTGCTGTTCCCGCTCGATCAGCCACCAAGCAAGATCTTCCAGGACACACAGCCGCGTCCGGTGGCCAGCGTCGCCAGCCGGACCACCGAGCCGATTTGGACGGCTGGTCTCTAGGACGCCTGGCGGATGGGCGTGTCGGCCCGCCAGACGTCGGCCAAGTCGCTGAGCGGGACGTCGAGGGCCTGACTGAGGCCGACCACGGTGCCGAACGCCGGTGCGGGAAGGCGGCCCGCCTCGATCTTGCGTAGCGTCTCGGGGGAGATGCCGGCTGCCAGGGCCACCTCGACGAGGCTGCGGCCGGCCCGCGCGGCCCGGAGGGCGGCTCCGAGGCGCTGGCCCGCTGCGATCTGTTCGGCGGTGAGTGGTTGGCGAACCATGCCAGCAGGATACCCCCGGAGCATCCCGACCTGGCGTGGTATAAAAATACCGCACAGGGGAGAGGGAGGCTGTCGTGATCGAGCTCAAGTCCGCCGAGGAGATCGACCGGATGGCGGTGACCGGCCAGTTCGTCGGCGAGTTGCTCGCCGAACTGCGCGACGTCGCCGCGGTCGGCGTCAACCTGATGGACCTCGAACACCACGCCCGCCGCCGGATCAAGGAACGCGGCGCCGAGTCCTGCTACTGGGACTACGCCCCTTCGTTCGGCCGTGGCCCGTTCCGCAACGTGCTGTGCCTGTCGGTCAACGACGCGGTGCTGCACGGCCTGCCGCACGACTACGTCCTGCGCGACGGCGATCTGCTCAGCATCGACATGGCGGTCGGCATCGACGGCTGGGTCGCCGACTCCGCGCTCTCCGTCGTCGTCGGCACCCCCGACCCGGCCGACCTGAAGCTGATCGAGGCCACCGAGGTCGCGCTGGAGGCCGCCATCACCGCCGCCCAGCCCGGCGGCCGTCTCGGCGACATCTCCGCCGCGATCGGTAAGGTCGCCCGCTCCTACGGCTACGGCGTCAACGCCGAGTTCGGTGGCCACGGCATCGGCCGCACCATGCACGAGGCCCCGCACGTGTCCAACGACGGCCGCCCCCGCCGCGGTCTGAAGCTCAACCCCGGCCTCACCATCGCCATCGAACCCTGGTTCTGCCGCTCCACCGACAAGATCAAGTTCGACAAGGACGGCTGGACGATCCGCTCCGCCGACGGCTCCCGCACCGCCCACTCGGAACACACCGTCGCCATCACGGCCGCCGGTCCCCAGGTCCTGACCCGCCGCCCCACCCATGGCGCCGCCTCTGCCGACCCCACCAGGAAGCCCGCCGCAGCCTCCTGACCCACTGCTCGCCTCGGGGCGGGTGACCCAGGGCATGGGGCTTGCGGGTCCCGGATGACCTGTCCGTCGTCGGATTCGATGACGTGCCCGCAGCCGCCGTCGCGACCCCGCCTCTGACCACCGTGTGGCAGCCGCACGCACGCAAGGGCGTCGAAGCCGTCCGGATGCTGTTCCAGCCAGCACCCACCCGGGCCGTCCTGCTCCTGCCGACCAAGGTCGTCCCGCACGCCTCCACCGTTCCGCCCGCCTGAGACCTGGGTGGTGGCGTAGCCATCGAACGGCGAACGGTCGGCAATCGTGCCGTCGAGGCACCACTATGGCGGTTGCGATATCGCCAGCAAGCGTATGCCTGACACTCGCGGCAGGCCGGCGCGTGATGCGCCAGCGCGGCTGCTGTCGCCGGTTCGCGTCCGTCGCGACAAGTCGAACGGGCGGCTCGTCGACAATGTTGCACCACTGCAGCCCATGTGGACGGATGCCTGGAATGGAATCTGCTCATGCTGCTCGCATCGTGGCGGGCCGGCGCTCGTCGGTATCTGGTGGACCCGCAGAAAGCCCGGTAGGTTCGGCTGTCGAGCACTTCTACTATCATCGATTGGGGATGCCAGCTACGTGTCGCAGGTCGAGAAAATCACCGGTGAACTCCGCGCGTTAATGACCGGTGTCGAACGCGCACAGGGGTTGGTAGCCACCGCTGACAGTCAGGCGCAAGAGGTGGCGCTGCGCGCCGCGGGTGCGGGCTTTTTCGCCGTGGCGGCGGGTGTGGCGCGGGTGCGTAACGCGATCACGGGCATCCAGGGTGGCCTGGGAAGTCTTGCCGGTTCGATCGGTGAGGCGACGAAGGCCGCCGCGGCGGTGCCGAACGAGGCCACCCCGCAGGAGACGATCGCCGGGCTGGTGCCTGTGCAGAGCGCTGTGGACGCCGCCCGTGAGGCAGCGGCCGGGGCCATCACCGGAGTCGGTGAGGCGCAGCAACTCGTCGCCATGGTCCTGCAGGGAGGGCAGCCCGGGCCGCTATTGCAGGCCTTGGAGGCCATCAAGCAGGTCTTGGTGCTGGTTGTTCAGCGCACTGGCGGGGCCCGGCAGGCCGTTGAGGCGGCGATCGCGCAGGCCCGGCAGTTGGGATCGTCGGGAAACTGACGGGGGCTGGCGGTCATCCACCGGCCAGCCCTACCCCTTCCGAGCAAAGTGATCCGCCTTCGACACCTCATGCTGCTGACGACGAAGCCTTCGCTGACCATGACTACGGCACGCCCTGGGCCAGGCAGCCAACCGGTGTCCCGGGCGGGTCGCCGACCGGTCCGAGAACCAGAATTCCACCCCGGTTGGACGACGAGGGGCGGCGTCCGTTGGAGCTCGAGAACGAATGCGCCGATATAGTCGCCAGCAAGAGCTACCGGGTCCACCAGAACCCCACCAGGCAGGAGATCGCCGATGCCCGGCTCCGTACCGGCGATTCGGGCAACCCGAACAAAGACCCGGATTACCTGATCGAGGGTCATGTGTTCGACTGCTATTCGCCCACTCTCGGCAAGCCGGTGCGGGGCGTCTGGAGCGAGGTCCGCGCCAAGGTCGACAAGGAGCAGACCCAACGTGTGGTGCTGAACCTGCACGACTGGCACGGAGACCTCGCGGCCCTGCGGAGGCAGTTCGACACCTGGCCCGTCGAGAGGCTGAAAGAACTCGTCGCAGTGACGCCGAGTGGCGCGATCATGCAGATCGTCCGTCGAGACTGAGGAGAGGCGCAGAGATGGCTGTCGAGTTCAGGTTGACCCTGGCGGGTGACCTGCCCCTTGACCACGTGGCTGATCTCGTGGCGGTGGACGCCGCCGAGAAGCCCAGGCCGAGCGGCACCAACCCGCGGCTGTTCAGTGCTCGTCTCTACGACACCCGCGGGTACGCGCTGACCGTCTCTTCAGGGAGCCAGGGTTATTTCGATGCCGAGGCCGACGACGGTGCCCGCTGGGAGTGGGAGCCGGATACGTACGTCGACATCGACTTCTCCCTGCGGGCAGACGACGTGGTCGACAAGGGCATCCCGAACATGATGAAGGCCGTGGCCCGTGTGTTGGCCGCCCGGCAGGAGGACGCGGCGCTGGTCCAGAACGGAAACTGGCTCCTGCTGACCCGCGTCGGGGGCGAACTTCGCAGACACCGTCCTACCTGGTGGAGCCACTACGGCATAGGCGACGTCATCATCACCCAATGAACCAGCCGAGCGCGGGGGACCCGCTCACGAACGACGCGGCTTCGACCCGTCGTCCGTGGGCGACTTCGACGTCGTTTCCTCGACCAACGGACCTGACCGCGACAACGACGGCCAGCCATCGCGCGGCTGATCGCGACCTGGCCGGAATCCCCCGTGGGAGCGGACAGCCCCACATGATCTTCGATGATGTGCGCGGTGTGCTCTCCAGCGGATGCCAACCCGGGTGAACCGGTGCCACCGCAGGTCACTGCGGCGACCGCCGGTCGCAAACCGACGTTCGTGTGCTCGAGCTGTGGTCCTGGGCTGGGCGAACGCGGGTCCGGGTGACGTGGGTGAACGTGGGCGACTCCCTGCCACCCCAGGTGAACGCCCGGGTCGCTAGACTAGGCCCTCGCGCCCTCGTAGCTCAGGGGATAGAGCATCGGTTTCCTAAACCGTGTGTCGCAGGTTCGAATCCTGCCGGGGGCACCTCGAAGATCAGCCGAAGCGCCATCTGAGCAGCGGATGTGTGCCCGCGTCGATCGGTCGACCCGTGCAGTCGGGTGTCACCTGAAGCCGCCGTTTGCGGCCGTGCGCGAAACACGTGCAACGATCTCGGACCGCATGAGTGAGGCTGTTCGTGCAGGTCAGTGTCCCCGCCAAGGGTGAACGATGGGATGCGCGTCTGCAGTGTCACGAACCCGCACTGACGCGCGTGCTGAACGGTCGACCACGTGGGCGGCTGTTTCGCGCTGCTCGACGGCACGGCTCGTCGAACCAGAGAACGATCTTGTTGGGGTGGCGGCGAGGAAAGCGGCCCGGGGAGCGGAGTGTCGGTCGACCAGCGAACGCGCCGCGGCGACGATGTGCGTCTTGCGGACGAGCTGGTACGTCCTCCGCGCCCCGGGCAGATCGCCGACGACCGGAAGGAGTGCGCCTGGTGGTGCCCGACGAACTCCTTCCGGCTATCGGCGAGCGGTGACTCAGTTGAAGGTGTAGCAGTACAGCTGCACGTTGGCGGTGTAGTAGTAGTCGCTGACCTTCGTGCTGCTGCTGTAGGTCGTGCGGCAGTCGAGGTAGGTGTTGAAGCCGCCCATCTGGGCCTTCCACTTGGCGTCGTTCTCCGCCGACCAGATGGCGAGCGAGGCGGAGGATCCCGAGCCGTAACCCGTGTACCAGCCGACTGCGTTGGCTCCAGCGTCGGCGGACGCGGGGGCCGCACCCGCCAGCATGGACACCGCGGTCGCGCCGGTGACGGCGGTGGCAGCGAGGATCTTTCGGATCGCGCGCATTGAAGCTCCGTTCTGTTCGAAGGGATGCCCTGAGCCTGCCACGAGAATCAACCACTGTCAATTCAACCGTGCCTGGTGTTGACAGTTGTTAAATCGTTCGTGGGGCGCGAGAGCTGTTTCGAGGATGTCGTCTGCCGCCCCAGTCCAGGTAGACGGCTTGAGGCGGCGTTCCGTGCCGCGATCCAGGCGGTCACATCTGTTTATAGGTCGGTGAGGCTGCGCCGGGCAAGCCGACGTGGTTGCGGTAGGTTGGTTCGCGGAACCAGTTCGCCCAGGGTCCAGTTACGACGAGTAGTTCGGGGTGAAGTGCAGGTGGAACTGGCGTGCTCAATGAGTCGCTGCTGGATGGCGGGCTGGCGTAGCTGCCCAGCATGATATGCGGTTCCAGTTCGGTCCTGGCCTGCCCGGTCGGTGGCGCAGGGGAGGCGCATAACTCCTGGTGGCAGCGTATGCGCGGGGTCTGGCCGATGGGCGACGTCCACCGCGGCAGGCAGGTCGATGGTGCCGTGGCGGACGTAGTCGATGGTCACTGTCCGTCAAATTGGGCCAATCCCAGAGGGCGCGATCACGGGGCGGCGCGGGCCGGTTCGTAATTGGCGTTCGACCTGGCGCGCCATGCTGTTGTTGGCCGCGATCGAGGTGGTTATGGCGACCGGTTAGGGGCGAGTTGCCGAGTCGCGGTAAAGCCGCCCACGGGCGT
Source organism: Micromonospora reichwaldensis (assembly GCF_031845925.1). Lineage (NCBI taxonomy): Bacteria > Bacillati > Actinomycetota > Actinomycetes > Micromonosporales > Micromonosporaceae > Micromonospora > Micromonospora reichwaldensis. Next base: position 184,147 of record NZ_JAVRFL010000004.1, read on the forward strand.
GGACAATTTGCAGCTTGATCTTGCCCTAATGGCTTGGAGCGCCTTCCGTGGCAGCAGGTGATCGGCCGTACGAGGCGTGCGTCGTGCGGTGTTCCTGACCGGGCTGGTTGTCGCAGGTTCGGATCCTGGCCGGGCGAAGGGAATTGGCCATGACGCGACAGTTCTCGTCCCGAAAGGGAGGGGCTCGTTTGTCTGGTTGCCATCCCCCTGCACTCCGTCGTCGTACCCGAATCGCGGCCCGCGCGGCTCGGGGCGGCGGACGCCGCCGGGTGGGGTGGGCCATTACGCGGCCGACACCGCCGGGGGCACCGGCGCGATCGACCGGTACGACCCGTGGAGATAGAGCAGCGGCGCCTTCGCCGGATTCAGTGGGCCGTACGACACCGCCTCCCCGATGACCACCGAGTGGTCGCCCTGGTCGGAGAGGTCGCGTACGCGGCAGTCGAAGTAGGCAAGTCCCTCGCTGAACACGAGACAGCCGGTGGCCGGCGCCCGGTGCACGCGGACGCCGGCGAACGCGGCCGCGCCGGAGGGCCGCCGGGCGTCGGCGAACCAACGGGCGACCTCCCGTTGGTCCGCCGCGAGCACGGTGACCGCGAAGATGCCGGAGTCGCGGATCTGGGTGAGCAGTCGACTCCGGTGCTTCAGGCAGGTCAGGACCAGGGTGGGATGCAGCGAGACGGTGGTGAACGAGTTGACCGTCATCGCCAGCGGGATGTCGTCGTACACGCTGCTGACGATGCCGACGCCGGTGGCGAACGCCCCGGCGGTACGGCGGAACTCCACTGCCCGGTCCTGGTTGGTCATGGCGTCAGTCCTGACCCCAGACCAGGCAGAACGGGTGTCCCACCGGGTCGGCGTAGACCCGGAAGCCGTGGTTACGGCTGCCGCCGCCGCGCAGCCGGGTGGCGCCCAGCCGGAGCACCGCTTCCTCGGCCTCCTGGATGTCGTCCACCTCCACGTCGAGGTGGGCCTGCTGCGGGAAGGCCGGATCCGGCCACTGCGGCGGCTGGTAGTCGGCGACGCTCTGGAGGCAGAGGCGGGGATGCCCGTCCGCGCCCTTCAACGTCACCCAGTACCCGTCGCTGTCGGCCCACTCCAGGCCGGTCAGCTCGACGTAGAACTCCGCCAACTTCTCGGCGTCCGGACAGTCCAGCACCACCGAGTGCAGTCGACCGATCATCCGACCTCTCCCGTCATCGTCGTACGCGCGATGACCGGCGCCCCCGGTCACCGTGTCAGTGAAGGTACTCGCCGAAGGTGGTGAAGTAGTCGATGGCGCGCACGGGTGGCCCGGTCTCGGTGCAGACCTGGAGCAGCACCACCCCGCGGTCGTCGCCGTCGCCCGGTCCGCCGCTGGCGACGACCACTCCGCCGTAGTCGGCCTTGACGATCCGGCCGGGCGTGCCGCCGTGCGCCCGGGTCGGCCGGGTGGCGGCCTTGACCCACAGCCGGAACCCCCGGTGCGTCGTCCACGCGTTGACGAACGGGTCCGACTGGCCGCGCACCAGGTCGCAGATGGTGGTGGCGCTGTCCCGCCAGTCGATGCGGGTGTCCTCGACGCCGATCCGGTGGTAGAAGGACGCCCCCTCGGGCGGCTGCGGCTCGCCCCGGTGGCCCTCGGCGACCCGCTCCAACGCCTCGAGCGTGACCGGCACGTACTCCGCGAGGAGTCGTTCCAGGATCTGGCCGGCGGTGTCGTGCGGGCCGATCTTCACGCGGGCCTGGGTGATGATCGGGCCGGTGTCCAGTTCCTCCGCCATGTAGTGCACGGTGAGGCCGGTCTCCTCCTCGCCGTTGCGGATGGCCCAGTTGACGGCGCCGAACCCGGCGTACGCGGGCAGCAGCGCGTCGTGCGTGTTGACCGCGCCGCGTTCCGGGATGCGCAGCACCTCCGCCGGCACCCGGGTCCGCCAGTTGGTGGAGACGATGAGCTCCGGTGCGAGGTCGCGCAGTTGCTCGTGCAGGTCGGGCTCGCGGGCGGTGGCTGAGTAGCGCACCGGCAGTCCCAGGTCCGCCGCGGCCAGCTCCACGTCCGGCTCGCCGAGCCCGCTGAACTCGGCCCGGTGGGTGAGCACCAGCAGCACCTCGTGGTGCGGCGCGATGCCCCGCAGCACGGTCGCGCCGAGCTCGCCGTACCCGAAGAAGACGATCCTCACGGCTTCGCCGCCCGGGTGGCCCGCCCGGCGCGGAAGCGGACGGTGTTGACCCGCAGCCAGCCGGAGGAGTCGCGCTGGTCGAACACGTCGTCCGCCTCGAAGGTGGCGAACGCGGTGTCGTAGCGGCTGTGCGGGGAGCGGCGGCCGATCACCTGGACGGTGCCCCGGTGCACCCGCAGGATCGCGTCGCCGGTGACGTCCTGCTGGCTGAAGTCGATGGCGGTCTGCAACATCAGCCGCTCGGGGGCGAACCAGAGGCCCCGGTAGACCAGGGCGGTGTACTTCGGCATCAGCTCCTCCTTGAGCTGCGCCACCTCCGGGTCGAGCACCAGCGACTCCACCGCCCGGTGGGCGTGCCAGAGCAGGCTGCCCGACGGGGCCTCGTAGATGTTGCGGGTCTTCATGCCGAAGATCCGGTTCTCCACGATGTCGAGCCGGCCGATGCCGTGCCGGCGGCCGATCCCGTCGAGCGTCTCCAGCACGGCGCTGGCGGACAGGGGCGTCCCGTTGACGCCGACCGGGTTGCCGCCCTGGAAGTGGATCTCGACGGTCTCGGGCTCGTCGGGGGTGTCGGGAAGGTCGCGCACCCGGAACAGCAGCCCCTCGGGCGCGGGCTGCGCCGGGTCCTCCAGCGCCTCGCCCTCGTACGAGGTGTGCAGCAGGTTGCTGTCGATGGAGTACGGCCGCTCGCCGCTGCTGAGGTCCAGCTCGATGCCGTGCCTGCCGGCGTACGCGAGCAGGTCGCTGCGGGAGGCCAGGTCCCACTCCCGCCACGGGCTGATCACCGTGAGGTCGGGGCGCAGCGCGGCGAACGTCATCTCGAAGCGGATCTGGTCGTTGCCCTTGCCGGTGGCCCCGTGCGCCACGGCGTCGGCGCCGACCTCCTCGGCCACCCGCACCTGCGCGGCGGCGATCAGCGGCCGGCCGATGGAGGACCCCATCAGGTACTGCCCCTCGTAGAGGGCGTTGGCCCGGTACATGGGGAAGGCGTAGTCCCGGGCGAACTCCTCGCGCAGGTCGACCACCCGCACCTCGTCGGCGCCGAGCTTCTCGGCCTTGCGGGCGGCCGTGTCCAGCTCCTCGCCCTGCCCGAGGTCCGCGATGAACGCGGTCAGCCGGCAGCGGTACCGCTCCTTGAGCCAGACCAGGGCCACCGACGTGTCGAGCCCGCCGGAGAAGGCGAGCACGATGTGCTGGGGGGCGATGTTGTTCCGAGTCGACATGATGGTCACACCTCTCCGGCGGGCACGGTCGCCCACAGCTGGTCCATGGTTTCGTGGGTGAAGTCGCGGGTCAGGTCGGACGTCGAGGCGTACCCCATGTTGATGATCTTGCGGCGGCCCTGGCGGACCGGGGCGACCCGGTGCAGCGTGGTGTTGGTCCGCATCAGGTACAGGTCGCCGGGGAACAGCTCCATCGAGTAGATCGGACGGCTGACCAGCGCCCGGTTGATCTCCGGACGCTCCTTGTTCCAGACGGTGTTGGGCACGCACTGGACGAAGCCGCCGTGCTCCACTGGCGGGCACTCGACCACCCAGACCAGCGCGAAGGTGAAGTCGTCCCAGTGCCAGCCGTGGGTGTCGCCGTCCTTCTCCAGGCAGGTGATGACGAACTGCTCCGGCTCGTACGGGCACGGGTGCACCGGCTCGCCGGCCACCTCCGACAACACCCGCAGGATCGGCTCCGCGGTGTAGATCCCGTTGATGACGGTGCCCAGTTCGGCGATCTCGGCCCGGGTCACGTTGCGCATCCGGCGCGGCGTGTAGTCGGTCTCGGCGAACCGCAGGTCCCGGCGCGTACCGGCCTTGTCGATCAGCTCGTTGACCTCGTCGGCGACGGCCTTCTTGACGCTGTCGGGGGCGACGAAGGAGACCTTCGCGTGCCCCAGGTAGGAGAAGTCGCGGCGGGCCGTGGCGATGTCGTCCGGTGCCACGTCGCGCTCCACGTGCTCCCGCAGTTCCTGGTACAAGACTCTCGAGTCGAACACGGATCCTCCTTGGTTAACCTCGCGCCGCCGCGACGCGCGCGAAATCGATGACGGCCGCCGCCACCTGCGTCACGGCGGCGGAATGCAACACTCCGAAGTGGTCGGTGCCGATCCGCTGGGACCGGGCCGCCCCGACCCGCGCCGTCCACTGGGCGAGCTGCGCGTCGAGCAGGTCCGCGCCGATCACCAGCGCGGGAGTGTCGACCGGGCCGTCGTGGACGTACTCGGCGCTGGCCCGGACGTGGCGCTCGTAGCTGCGCCACCGGTGCGCCAGCAGCGCCGTGGGCACGGGCTGCTGGACGGCGGCCAGGCTGGCCGCGAGCGCGCCGAGGGCCAGCCGCTCGTCGAAGCCGGCCGGCTCCGGGCCACCCGTCACCCGGGGCCTCGGGGCGTCCGGCTCCAGGTCGAGGGCCCGGTGGATGTTCTCGGTGAAGGTGTCGAAGCGGTCCCGGACCTCGTCGGCCGGCAGCTCGTACCCGACGGGCGGGGCGGAGTCCAGCACGACCAGCGCCGAACGCCGACCGACCTGGTCGGCGGCCATCTGGTAGGCGACCTGACCGCCGAAGGACCACCCGCCGAGCAGGTCCGGGACCAGCCCCGCCGCGTCCAGGTCGGCCCGGTACCGGCGGGCCAGCGCCGCCACCGTCGGCAGCTCCGCGCTGTCGCGGGAGGCGGTCACCCGCCAGTGCTCCGGCAGCTCCGCCAGCAGGTCCTGGTAGTCCTGCGGGCTGCCCCCGGCGCCGTGCACGAGGTGCAGGTGCGGCCCCGGGCCCGCCCGCAACTCCACCAGCGTCGACTCCGCCGCCACCGGCTGCGACCCGTTGCCCAGCAGGTCGACCAACCGGCGGGGGGTCGGCTCGCCCAGCCACCGCACGACGTCCACCGCCGGTCGCCCGTCGGCCGTCAGCGCGTCCACGAGGCGCAGGGCGCTCAGCGAGTTGCCGCCGGCGGCGAAGAAGTCGACGTCCGCGTCGGCCGGCGGGCCGCCGAGCACGTCGGTCCAGGCGGCGACGACGTGCTGCCAGTCCGCCGACTCGGGCAGCGGGCCGGTCGCCCGGTCGCGGTCCACGGTGGCCGGGGCCGCGCGGCCGGCACGGGCGCGGGTGGCGACGTCGAACGAGCCGACCGTACGCTGCGGCTCGGCGCCGCCGTCGGCCAGCACCTCGTCCAGGTCGTGCAGCAGGGCCAGCACGCTGCTCTCCCGGTAGCGCCCGGTGTGGTACTCGATCTCGGCGAGGTAGCCGCCGTCGGCCTCCCAGACGGACATCGCCAGGTCGGCCCGGGCGGCCCGGTTCGGGCTGGGCAGCAGCGTCGCCGGGACCGGGCCGAGCCGCAGGTCGGTGCCGATCGGGCCGAGGTAGCTCAGCAGCAGCGGCGCGGGATCGCCCAGCGCGCTCCGGGTCGCCTCGGGCAGCGCCCCGAACACCACCGGGTACGGCACCGCCTGGTGGGTCAGCATCTGCCACATCCCGTCCCGGGCGGCACCCACCACCCCCGCGACGGTGTCCGCCCCGTCGACCGTGGCCCGGGCCACGCAGAGGTTGGCGGTGTAGCCGAGCAGCGCCTGGTCGCGGGCGGTCATCCGGTTCGCGGTCACCACGCCCACCGCCACGTCCGGCCCGGCGCCGGCCCGGGCGAGCACGATCTGCGCCGCGCCGAGGATGACCGCGAACGGGGTGGCGAAGGTGGCCTTCGCCAGGGCGGCGATCCCGGCGCCCGCCTCGGCGCTGAAGCCGTAGCGCAGGATCGCGCCGGGCGCGCCGCTGGCCACCTCGCCCGGCAGGTCGGGTTCCAGGACGGCGGAGGCCGCGCCGGCGAGCGCGTCGCGCCAGTACGCCAGGCTCTTGTCCCACCGGCCGTCCGCGCGGGCCGCGGCCTGCTCCCGCGCGTACGTGCTGAACGGCACCGGGTCGGCCGGGAAGCTGACGGCACGTCCCTCCCGCGTGGCCGCGTACGCCTCGGACAGCTCGCCGACGAGCAGCTGGACCGCCCAGCCGTCGAGGACCACGTGGTGCACGGTCAGCAGCACCTCGTGCCGGTCGCCGACCCGGACCAGGGTGATCCGGGCCAGCGGTGCCGCCTCCGGTTCCATCGGCCCGGCGTGCACCTCCTCGGCGACGAGCCGCAGCAGGGTGCCCGGGTCGGCCGGTCCCGGGTCGTCCACCTCCACCCGGTGCAGGCCCACGACGATCCGGGGCGCCACCACCAGCGTGACGGCGTCCGCCTGCCGGACGACCGAGGTCCGCAACGCCTCGTGCCGGTCGACCATCGCCTGCCAGGCGACGGCCAGCCCCGCCTCGTCGAGCGGCTCGTCGACCGCGAGCCGCCAGGTGAGGTGGTAGACGGACCGGTCGCGGGCCCGCTGGTGCACCCACCACAGGGCCTCCTGCATGCCGGTGGCCGGGACCGGGCCCGGGGCCGCCCCGGCGTGCTGCTCAGCCACGGGTGGCGAGCAGCTCGGAGGTCAACCGCTTGCGGTCGACCTTGTCCACCTCGGTCAGCGGGATCTCCGCCCGGTGGTGGAACGCCCGTGGCCGCATGTACGGGGGCAGGTGTCCCACCAGCCGGGTGAGATCGTCGTCGGCCAGCGCCGCGCCGGTGTAGACGGCGTGCAGGTCCAGCTCCCCGTCGGCGCCGGCCACGGTGAGCACCACGGCCTCCACCACGTCCGCGTGGGCGCGCAGCGCGGCCTCGATCTCGGCCAGCTCGACGCGGTTGCCGCGCACCTTCACCTGGTGGTCGATGCGGCCCTGGTGCACCAGCTCGCCGAACTCGCGGCGGACCCGGTCGCCGGTGCGGTACCAGTGCTCGGCGGTCAACGGCCCGGTGCCGTCGTAGAGCCGGCCCCGGTCGCCGTCGAAGGAGACGAACCGGCCCGCGTTCTCCGTCGGGTCCAGGTAGCCGGGGAAGCGCTGCTCACCGCGGACGCACAGCTCGCCGTCGTCGCACGGGCGCAGGTCCTCGTCGAGCAGCACGTAGTCGAGGTGCGGGTAGATGTCCCCGATCGGCACCGACCGGTTCGACGACTCGATCCGGGCGGCCGGGTCGGCGGGCACCTCGTACGCGGTGACGATGACCGTGGTCTCGGTGGGGCCGTAGCAGTTGATCACGGCGGTGTTCGGCGCGGCGGCCGTCCAGTCGTTGACCTGCTCGATGGTGAGCGGCTCCCCGCCGAAGGAGCTCAGCCGCAGGGTCGGCATGCTCTCCGGTGCCAGCGCCCGCAACCGCTTGGCGAACGAGATCAGCGACGGCACGGACAGCCAGTGCGTGAGCCGCTTCGTGTTGATGAAGCGCACCGGCGTCAGCACGTCGCCGCGCTGCGCCACGCACAGGGTGGCGCCGGTGCCCCACGCGCCGAACATCGCCAGGATCGAGCCGTCGAAGCACATCTCGAAGGTCTGCGAGACCCGCGACTCGGGCCGGAACCGGTACCGCTTGGTCACCTCGGTCAGGAAGGAGTCGACGTTGGCGTGGGTCGCCGGCACGCCCTTGGGCTTCCCGGTGGTGCCGCTGGTGAAGATGATGTACGCGAAGTCGTCGCCGCCCCGCTCCACCTCCGGCGGGATCTCCGCCGCGTCGCCCGGGGCGAGGAACCGGCGCCAGCCCTCACCGGTCAGGTCGAGGACCGTGACGGTGGTCTGCGCGCGGAACTCGGCCAGCCCGTCGCCGGAGGTGTCGTCGACCATGACGAGGTCGAGCCCCGCCTCGTCGGAGATGGCGAGGTTCCGGGCCGCCGGATTGGCGGGATTGAGCGGCACCACCGTCGCACCCAGCCGCAGGGCGGCCAGGTAGGCGATGTAGCCGACGAGGCTGCGGGAGGTGAGCAGCCCGACCCGTCGGGGTGGCCGTCCCGGCACCCGCTGCATGGCGGCCGACAACCGCTCGGCCGCGGCCCGCAACTCGGCGTAGGTCAGTGCGTCCGAGGCGACCTCGATCGCCACGTTGTCCGGGTGCTGCCGGGCCGACGTACGGAACCAGTCGTAGAGGGTACGGGTCTGCATCGCACATCCTTCACAAGGTCTGCCGGGGCGGGCGTTCCGCCGCCGGCGCTGGGGTGGTCGACCGGTCTCGTTCCAGGTGCCGCAGGTGGTCGAAGGTGGTCCGCACCAGCGCGGACCGGGGGCGTCCCCGGCGGGCCGACTCCACCGCGAAGCGCAGCGCCCGGGGCAGGTCCGCCCAGGCCCGCACCGCCCCGTCGTCGCCGAGGTGGCGGTACCGGAACGTCCGGTGCTGGGCGACGGCCCAGAGGTCGTCCAGGTGTGCCCCGGCGGCCTCCGGGTGCGCGACGACGTGGTCGCGGAGGAACTCCAGGGCCGCGTCCTCGTCCAGCAGCCAGTCGCCGGGCAGCTCCGGCTCGTCCCCGGCGCTGCCCGTACGGACCAGCCACTGTGGGTGCCCGCCGGCCGGCGGGGGCATCCAGAAGCCGAAGGCCAGCGCGTTGCGGCGGTCCTGTTCCGGGCGCCACGCCGGCGGCGGGGTCATCGCGGCGAGCAGCCCGGCGGTGCCCAGCCAGCCGGCGTACGGCTCCTGTTCGCCGGCGGGCAGCAGCCCGCTGAACCCGTCGACCACGTGCCAGTCGTCGCCGCGCCGGTCGTCGACCAGCAGCCAGTGCGGCGCGTGGGCGGTGCCGCCGGCCGAGGGGGACCAGGGCAGCGCCGCGTTGTCGGTGACCACCAGCACCCGGCCGTGGCGTCGCAGCTCCGCGTCGACGGACTCGACGACGCCGTCGACCGGGGCGGTGGCCCACGCCAGCCGGGTGCCGTCCGGCAGCCGGTCGAGCGGCACCCGGTGGTGGGAGAAGGCGAGCTGCCCCTCCGGCAGGTCCGTGCGCACCGCGACGCGTACCGAGTCGGCGAACCGGTCGGGGGTGTCGGCGAACTCGCCGGCCCGGTAGCCGGCCAGGTTGGCGGTGTAGCAGCTCAGCCCGGCGAAGCGGGGGTCCGGGGCGGTCATCGCGTACCCACCACGTGCGCCACGCTCGCCGGCACCCGGCTGTGCCCGCGCAGGCTCACCCACCGCAGGTCGGCCCAGCGGCCCGTCCGCCGGCCCGCCGGCACGGGAATGGCCCAGGGGCGGCCGGCGAGGCCCGCGCCGGTCGCCTTCACGCACGCCTCCTGCACCGTCCAGATCCAGGCGAACTCGCGGTCCCGGGCCGGTGCGGGCAGCCGGTCCAGGGCGGCGCGGACAGCCGGGGCGCAGCAGCGGCGCAGCAGGGCCGGCGGCGCGGGCACGGGCACCTGGACGTCGACGCCGACCGGCACGCCCCGGCCGAGCGCGGCGGCCACCGTCCCGGCGTCGTGGGACAGGCTGACGCTGATCCCCGGCCACTCGGGCAGGTGGGGCTGGCCGCCGTCGCGGGCGGCGATCGGCGTGGCGCCGGCAGCCCGGCCCAGCTCGGCGGCGAGCAGCAGGCGCAGCAGCGCCCGCGCGGCCAGCCGTTCGGCGCGCGGGCCGGCGGGGAGGTCACCGACGGTCGCCAGGTCCGCCGGGGCCGGCGGAAGGTGGGCGAGCAGTCGCTGCTCGGCCACGGCCACCCGCACCCGGGCGCCCAGCCGCAGCCGGACGATGCCCCGGTGGCGGCCCGTCGGGTCCCGGCGCGGCCGTGTCCGGCAGGCCAGCGCCGTCCGCTGCCGGGCCGTCACCATGGCCGGTCCCGCAGCAGGTCCGGCACGTGCTCGGCGATCCCGGCGAGCATCGCGCCGGTGGCGCCGCCGGCCGTGGCGAACATGCCGGCGGCGGCCCGCAGCTGCGCCAGCCCGCCCTCGGCGTACGCCTCCGCGCCGAGCAGGGCGGCGCACTCGCCGAGCACCACGTCCAGGCCCTGCGCCACCGACGTCTTCAGCAGCATGCTGGTCACCAGGGGCTCGGTGCTTCTCCGGTGGGCGTCGCAGGCCGCCCCGATCCGCCACGCCTCCACCACGCACCGGGCGAACCGCTCCCGGATCGCCGCGTTGTCCCAGGCCCGGCCGTCGCCGAGGGGACGCTCGACGAGCCGGCGGTGGGTGTCGGCGAGCACCCGCCGGCACATCGCGGCGGCCCACACGCCGCCCGCGAAGCGTTCCGTGGCGATGTGCCGGGCGAAGCTGACCATGCCCCGGCCGGGCCGGCCGATGAGGTACGACCGGTCCAGGCACACCTGGTCGAAGTGCAGGTCGCCGAGGCCGGCGCCGCTCAGCGGGGTGCCCCGGGTCGCGGACACCCGGACGCCGGGGGCGTCGGTGGGCACCAGCACCCACACGAAGCTGGTGAAGTGCCGCTGCGGGCGGTGCCGGGCCAGCACGAGCGCGTGCCCGGCGGTGCGGGCGTTGGTGATCCACCGCTTCCCGCCGTCGAGCACCAGCGACCGGTCGTCGAGGCGTACCGTCGTGCCGAGGTCCATCAGGTCGGAGCCGGCGCCGTCGCGGTCCGTCGCGGCCAGCGCGAGCGTCGCGCGACCGGCGACCGCGTCGAGGTACGCGGCCCGCACCGGCCCGTCCGCCGGCTCCGCGTCGACCTGTTCGCGCAGGACGGGCAGCGCGCTGGCGACCTGGACGCAGACGGACAGCACCACCCCCACCGGGCAGTACGCGTCGAGGGTGCCGAGCAGCCCCGGCAGCTCGGCCGGCCCGAGGTCACGAAGCAGGCCGTGCTCGCCGAGCGCCCGCCAGACGGCGCGGGCGTCCCCCGGGGACTCCAGCCCGCGCAGCGCCGCCCCGGTACGCGCGGCCACGTCGGCACCGGTGTCGGGTGCCGCCGGGACCGGCCCGGTGGGGGCCGTCGCCGGTGCCGTCCGCAGCTCAGGCAAGGTGCACCTGCCGGTCGCGCAACGTCAGCGCCCCGTTGACCAGCAGCAGCCGGTCGTTGGCGTAGTTCAGCGAGGCCGAGCGGAGGTCCCGGAAGACGCGCTCCAGGTACAGCGGCGACGACCTGAGGTAGCCGTGCCGCAGGCCCACCAGCTCCACCATCTCGTCGGCGGCGGCGAAGCACTGCTCGGCGGCGTGCACCTTCAGGGAGTTGACCAGCAGCTGGGTCGACGGGTCGGCCACGTCCGGGGTGCCCTCCACGGCGGCGACGGTGTGCCGCAGCAGGGCGTTGACCAGGTCGAGCCGGCCCCGGACCCGGGCCAGCCGGGTCAGCAGCAGCTCCGAGGAGGGGTCGAACTGGCCCCGGCCGGCGTCGCGGATGTGGTGCAGGATCCGCGACAGCGCGCCGGTCGCCGCGCCGAGCCACGCCGCCGACCAGCCGATGTGCGCCAGCGGGCCGAAGGTGGGGGCGACGATCTCGCGGAACTTCCCGGGGGCGCCGATCACCTGGTCGGCCGGCACCCGCCCGGTCAGGCGCATCGGCACGCTCTGGGTGGCCCGCATCCCGAGCGGCTGCCAACCGCCGCGCACCTCAAGCGTGAGCTGGTCGCGGCGGGCGTAGACCAGGGAGACCTGGCTCGGCGAGGTGGCGTCCGGCGCCAGCGTCGTGATGAGGTACGCGTCGGCGTGCTGGCCGCCCGTCACGATCGGGGCGTCCCGGTCGATCGTCAACGTTCCGGCGTCCTGCCGGACCGTCGACTCCGAGCTGAGCAGGTGCCCGCCCTTGCCGCGCTCGGTGGTCACCGAGGCGAGGTAGACGTCGCCCTTGCCGAGCTCCGGCAGGAGCCGCGCGGCGAACGGGCCGTCGGCGTGCCGGACCACCGCCACCACCTGCTGGCAGTGCATCGCGAAGATCAACGCGACGGACATGTCCACCCGGGCCAGCCGCAGCGTCACGTCGACGAGGTCGCCTAGCCCGCCGCCCCCGCCGCCGTGCTCCGCCGGCACGAGCAGGCCGAGCAGGCCGGTGGTCCGCATCGCGTCCAGCGCCGCGACGGGGAACTCCGCCGCCTCGTCGGCCTGCTCCGCGTGCGCGGCGGCGGCGGCCAGCACCTGCTCCACCGCGGCCTCGTGGCGGGTCGCGGTGCTCACGCCGCCCGCCCCCGCAGCGACTCGATGGTGTTCCACAGGCTGCCGGCGGTGGCGAAGGTGCTGTCGGTCAGCAGCTCGTCGGGCATGGACACGCCGTAGGTGTCCTCGATGGTGAACAGCAGCTCGATCGCGCGCATCGAGTCCAGGCCCAGCTCGTTGAGCGAGGCCTCGGCGGTGATGGGCTGCGTTCCCGCGTACTTGAGGAACGGCTTGAGCAGGTCCGGAAAAGCGGCGTCCATTGTCAGATCAACCCCTGTCGCTGCCGATGACGGTGTGCCGGGTGAGCTCCAGCCGGGTCACGCCGGTGATCCGGCCCCCGGCGACGGTGACCTCGACCGGCATGGGATGCGCGAGGAAGGCCACCAGGCTGGCGTAGAGGCCGTACGCGCCCACGTTGGGCACGGCGACCAGCTGGCCCGGGACCAGTGGCGGGAGGGCCGCGGCGCGGGCCCACGTGTCCAGCGGCGTGCACAGCGGACCGGTGACGATGGTCCCGGGCACCGGCGCGCCGGCCGCCGCGTCCACGGTGACCAGGTCCGGCACGATCGGCGGCAGCCGGCGCAGCCCGGACATCCCGCCGAGGTGGTGGATGCCCGACTCCAGCACCACCACGGTGGCGCCCTGCGACCGCTTCACGTCGAGGACCCGGGTGACCAGCGTGCCGCAGGTGCCGACCAGGTACCGGCCGGACTCGAAGGCGACGCCCGGCCCGCGCTCCGGCCAGCCCGGGAAGGCGTCGGCCAGCAACGCCGTCAGCCGGTCCGCCAGCTTCGGCAGCTCCAGCCGGTCGCCGGCCCGCGCGAAGGGCGCCCCGAAGCCGCCGCCCAGGTCGATCAGCTCCGGCTGCGTCCCGGTCGCCGCCGCCAGCCGCCGTACGGTGTCGACGGACTGGGTGAACTGGGCGAGCAGGGCGTCCTCGCCGTCGACGTTGCTGCCCATGTAGAGGTGGAACCCGACCGGGGACACGTTCCGGCGTGGCCCGAACAGCTCGGGCCGGTCCAGCACCCAGCGCACGTCCGCGCCGAACTGCGAGGCGACGCCGGTCATGGTGAGCCCCTGCCCGGGGGCCGGGGTGTCGTCGTTGATCCGCACCAGCGCGCGTACCTCGACGCCGTGCCCGCGGGCCACCCGGTCGAGCTGGTCCAGCCCGTACGGGGAGTCGACGGAGAAGAGCCCGACGCCGGCCCGTACGGCCTCGACCAGGTCGACGTCCCGCTTGCCGGGGCCCGTGTAGAGGACCTCGGCCGGGTCGCAGCCGGCCGCCAGCGCGACGCGCAGCTCGCCGGGGGAGCAGACCTCCGCCCGGCACCCCGCGGCGGTGAGGTCGGCGACCACCGCCGGGTGCGGGTTGGCCTTGAGCGAGTAGAACAGCTCGGCGGGCCCGGGCAGGGCGGCTCGCAGCGCGGCGTACGAGCGGGCCAGCTCGTCCAGGTCGTAGAGGTACGCCGGGGTCTGCGGCGCGTCCGGCCGGTCGAAGAGTTCCGCTAGCTCAGACACGGGCGCGCTCCGACCACATCCGGTACAGCTCCGCCCGGTCGACCTTGCCGTTGCGGGTCAGCGGGATCTCCGGCACGACCAGGCAGGTCCGGGGCGTCTTGATCTCGTCGAGTTCGGTGCGCAGCGCGGCGAGTACCTCCGGCGCGGTCAGCTCGGTCACCGCGAACAGGGTGGCCGAGTCGCCGCCGTCCTCGGCACGGGGCGGCAGCACGGCGGCGGCCTGCACCTGCGGTATCCGGTACGCCGCCGCCTCGACCTCGGTGACGCTGACGCGGATGCCGCGTTCCTTGTAGATGTCGTCGCGCCGGCCGACGAAGTAGAGGTAGCCGTCGGCGTCGAGCCAGCCGTGGTCGCCCGTGCGCAGCTGGGGGAAGAGCCCCTCGGCGCGGGGGAAGCGCTGCGCGGTGAGCTCCGGGCGACGCCAGTAGCCCGCCATCACGTGCGGGCCCCGGACCACGATCTCGCCGACGGTGCCGGGCGGCACCGCCGCGCCGCCCGCGTCCACGATCAGGATCTCGGTGCCGGGCAGGGCCCGCCCGGAGGCGCCGGGCCGGCGCAGGTCCTCGTCCACCGGCATGATCGCGGCCCGCTTGCACTCGGTGAGCCCGAACATCAGCTGTACGCGCAGCGTGGGGATGCGGGCGCGCAGGTCGCGCAGCACCTCGGGCGGCATCGCCGCGCCGGTGTTGGTGAGCAGGCGCAGCGCCGGCACGGCCGTGCCCGGGCGGGACAGCATCCGGGCCAGGCCACGGGCGAGGGCGGGCACGGCGGGCAGCACGGTCGCGCCGCTGTTCACCAGGTGCCGGGGCAGCGTCGGGCCGGTGTCGGCGGGGGAGGCCAGGTGCAGCCGGGCGCCGGCCAGCGTGCTGAGGAAGATCTGGTACATGCCGTAGTCGAAGGAGAGCGGCAGGGCGCACCACACGACGTCGTCGGCCCGGTAGCCGAGCTGGGAGGCGATGGCCCCGGCAGCGAAGACCACCTGCGCGTGGGTGGACACCACCGCCTTCGGCATGCCGGTGCTGCCGGAGGTGTAGATGAGGCAGACCGGGTCGACGGCCAGCGGGGCCGCCGCCGGCTCGGCGTCCGGGCCGTCCCGCACGATCCGGCGCAGGTCCGCCGTGCCGACGGTCGGCACCCCGTGCTCGGCGGCCACGGCGAGCGCCCGGGGGTTGTCGCTGACGAGCAGCGCCGGTTCGGCGTCGGTCAGCACGTGCGCCAGGGCGATCGCGGGGGACTGGTCGTTGACCACGCTGAACACGGCGCCCGCCCGGGAGCAGGCGTACAGCAGGGCGGGCAGCAGCGGGTCGGTGGGCAGGCAGACCACCACCCGCTCGCCCCGGCGGACACCACGCCCGGCCAGCCAGCCGGCGAGCCGCCGACTGGCGGCGTCCAGCTCGCCGTAGCTCTGGACCAGGTCTCCGTGGGCGATCGCCGGCGCGTCCGGCCGGGCGGCCGCGGTGCGGTCCAGCAGCTCGTGCAGCAGCCCGCTCACCGGCCCGACACCCCCTGCGTCGCGGGCCGGGCCCGCTCGAACACGGCACCCAGCGAGTCGAGGTCGTGCAGGGCCGGGCCGGTCAGGTCGTCCGGGTCCAGCTCCACCCCCAGCCGGGTCTCCGCCCGCTCGATCACCTCGACCAGCCGGAACGAGTTGAAGCCCGACAGCGTCCGCAGCGGACGCCCGTCGACCGGCACGTCAGGGCCGACGCCGAGGACGCCCCGCACCTCGTCGGCCAGCACCTCGCGGATCCGGCCCGGGTCGGCGGCCGACCCGCCCCGCGGCGGCGGCACCGGCCCGGCGTCGGCGAGCCGTCCGGCGAGCGCCACGTCGTCGCGCAGCAGGCCCGCGAGCTGGTCGAGGACGGGGGCGGGGAAGACGCCGCCCCGGCGGACCCGGCGCATCGCCACGTAGCTCTGCCCGGCGAGCGCGAGCCAGGCGTCGGCGCGGGCGGCGGCCTCGCGTGCCGCGTCGGCGGCGCCCGGGTCGCCGGCCAGCCAGGCGGCGTGCAGGGCCCGGGACCGGCCGAGCAGCCACACGTCGAGGACCAGTTGGGCCGCCGCCTCCGGCTCGCCCGCCCGCCGTCGGACCGCCGCCAGGTAGTCCTCGATCCGGTCGGCCCCGGCGCGCAACGCGGCGGCGTTGTCCCGCAGGATCGCCGCCCGGTCGAGCAGCGGGGCACCGTCGGCGACGACGGTCATCGCGGTCGCGCGGGGCACCGCCGCGTCGAAGTCGGCGGCCGGCATCCGCCACGTCCCGGGTCGCGCGTCACCCCACTGGGTGGAGTTGTGGTAGCCGTCGACCACCACGCAGTGCTCACCGGCGTCGACCAGCAGGAAGCTGTGCTCCATGTGCTGGTTGCCGGCGTACGGCAGCCAGCTCATGGTGAACGTGTCCGCGACCACGTAGAGCGGCGAGTGCTCCGCCACCAGCTCACGCAGCCGCGCGCCCGGCACGTCGTCCCAGCGTCGGGTGACCCGCAGGCCGAGCAGGTCGGCCGCCTCGGCCAGCCGCTGGTCCACCGACGCGGTCACCGCCGGCGTCCCGGCCGGCCCCTCTGCGGTGTGGAAGCGCAGGGTGGCCCCGAGCGCCAGGTGCGCGCCGGGCCCGTAGGCCCGGTCGGCCAGCGCGGCCAGGTTCACCTGGACGCAGTCCAGCAGGTCGGCGCGGAGACCGGTCAGCACCGGCGTCCACTCCCGGCTGCGCGTCGGCACCGCAGGCACAGCGACCATGTCACGCCCTTCAGATCTCGTGGACGGCGCGTAGCGACGCCGTCGCCGCCCGCAACGCGTCCTCGTCGGCCGGCAGGTCCTCGGGCAGACCGGCGAGGAGCTTGTCGTACGCGGCCAGGTCGAGCAGGCCGTGCCCGCTGACGCAGACCAGCACCCCGTGCCTCGCCGGGTGCCCGGACTCGCGCCCGGTCGCGACCCGGGCGGCGGCGGCCAGCGCGTGACCCGACTCCGGCGCGGGCAGCACCAGCTCGGTCAGGGCGAACGTCCGGCCGGCGGTCAGCGCCTCCCGCTGGCCCACCGCCAGCGCCGAGATCTGGTCCCGGTGCCGCATGGCGGAGATCAGCTTCGCCGCGCCGTGGAAGCGCAGCCCGGCCGAGTGCGACGCGGGGATCGCGTACCCGCTGCCGATCGTGTACATCGGCTCCATCGGGCCGGTGCCGGTGGAGTCGGTGTGGTCGTAGGCGTACACCCCACGGGTCAGCTTCGGGGTGGCGCTGGACTCGACCGCGATCAGGTCGGCGGGCACGTCCAGCTCGCCGGCCCGCCAGGCGGCGAAGAACGGCAGGGCCAGCCCGCCGAAGTTGCTGCCGGCGCCCACGCAGCCGATCACCGCGTCCACGGGGGCGTCGACGGCGGCGAGCTGGTCGATCGCCTCCAGGCCGATCACCGATTGGTGCAGGATGCTGTACGTCTCGCCGCTGCCGATGCAGAACGCCCGCTTGGGATCCGCGCGGGCGTACTCGACGGCCTCGCCGATGGCCAGCGCGAGGCTGTTGCCCTGCCCCGGCCGCTCGGCGGCGGCGCGTCCCACCCCGGTCAGCGGGCTGGGACTGGCGTGCAGCTCCGCGCCGTAGAGTCGCATCAGGCTGCCCCGGTACGGCTTGTCGCGCAGGCTCCCGCCGACCATGAAGACGGTGCAGGCCATGCCGAACGCGGCGCAGGCGGCGGCGAGGGCGCTGCCCCACTGCCCGGCGCCGGTGCCGGTGACCAGCTCCCGGAAGCCCGCCCGGTGGTAGTAGTGGGCCTGCGCCAGCGCGGTGTTGAACTTGTGGCTGCCGGAGATGTTCCCGCCCTCGTACTTGACGTAGATCGGGACGGTGGCCCCGATCTCGGCCTCGAAGCGGCGGGCCCGCCACAGCGGCGCCGGCCGGTAGGCCCGGTAGCGCTCGGCCACCGGCTCCGGGATCGGCCAGAACTCCCGGGCCGACACGCTCTGCCGGATCAGCTCCAGGGGCAGGGTGGCGGTCACCGGGCCGTCGGTGTCCTCCGGGGTCACGTCCGCGGGCAGTTCGTAGCCGAGGTGCGGCAGGACGCTGCGCCAGGCCCGGGGTGTCTCGGTCACGACTCCTCCTTCACCACGTCGGCGACGACGTCGACCAGGTCCGCGACGGTCGTGAAGACCCGCCCGGCGAAGATGTCGTCCGGCAGCGTCACGTCCAGCTCGTCCTCCAGCCGGACGAGCATGCCGAGGAAACCGAGCGAGTTGACCCGCAGCAGGTCGCCGTTGAGGGGCTCGTGGTCGTCGACCGTGCCGGGGTCGACCGCGAGCCGGGACTCGCGTACGACCAGCCGTTTCACCGCCTCGTTGATCAGGGACCGGTCCGTCATGCCGCCTCCGTCCCGTCGCCGCGCAGCCTGCCCCCGGCGTCGACGACCCAGCTCCAGGTCAGCAGGGCGGACAGGTCGACGGGCCCGCGTACGTGCAGCCGGCCCGTGCTGATGGACAGCTCCGGACCCAGCGCCATCGTCGGGCCGTCGTGCAGGCGCAGGGAGCCGTTGACCACCAGCGCGGCGGCGTCCACCCTGGCCAGGAACCCGTCCACGACCGCCGGGTCGGTGGCCACCACGCCCTCGGTGTGCCGGGAACCGAAGCGGCGGATGTGGGCCGCCGCCTCGTCGAGGTTGGCGACGGGCCGGATGCCGACCGCGCGTTCCAGGAACTCGCGGCCGTCGTCGGCGGCGGTCAGCTCGGCCACCGGCGCCCCGGCGGGCACGGCGGCGGTCAGCCGGGGGTCGACCCGCAGCAGCCACGGCTCGGTCAGCCCGGCGCCGGCCCGCAGCAGGGCCCGGGTCAGCTCCTCGGCCACGTCGGCGTGGGCCAGCACCAGTTCGAGCGTGTTGCAGGCGGTGGGCTCGCCCAGCTTGCTGTCGAGCGCGATCCGGGCGGCCAGTTCCAGGTCGGCGCTGCGGTCGACGTAGAGGTGGTTGACCCCGCCGCCGCTGGCGATCACCGGGATGGTGGAGCTGGTCTGGCAGTAGTCGATCAGCGTCGGGCTGCCCCGGGGGATCAGCACGTCGACCGCGTCGTGCCGCTTCAGCAGGGCCCGCACCAGCCGGCGGTCGGGGTCGGTGACGATCCGTACGGTGCCGTCGGGCAGCCCCGCGTCCGCCAACGCCTGCCCGACGACGACGGCGAGGGCCTGGTTGGTGGCCGCGATCTCCGACCCGCCGCGCAGGACGGCCACGTTGCCGACCGCCACCGGGAGCAGGGCGCCCTCCACCGTCACCGTCGGCCGGGCCTCGAAGATCATCAGAACCACGCCGAGCGGCTTGGGCAGCCGGCGTACGGTGGCGCCGTTGCCGGCCCGGTGTCCCTCGGTCGGCGCGGTCACCGCCGGCAGCGCCGCACGGGTCCGCGCGATCAGGTCGACCAGCGCGTCGAGGTGGCGCTTGCCGAGCGCCAGGCGGTCCACCAGCTCGGGGCCGAGGCCCGCCTCGGTGCCCCGGGCCACGTCGGTGGCGTTCGCCGCCAGGACGTCGGCCCAGCCGGCGGCGAGCCGGTCGGCGAGCGCCGCGCAGTACCGGTCGTAGCGCCCGTCGCCGGGCGGGGGCAGCTCGGCCCGGGCCCGCGTCGCGCCGTCCAGGATCTCGTCCACATCGGTCACCACATGAACTGCCCACCGTCCACGATCAGCTTCTGCCCGGTCAGGTATCCACTCGCCGGCCCGACGAGGAACTCCAGGGCGTCGGCGATCTCCTCGGTGGTGCCGATGCGGCCCCGGGGGATCTCCGCGACCACCGCCGCGCGGGCGGCCGGGTCGTCCAGCCGGAACCGGGTCACCAGCTCGTCGGTCTCGGTCATGCCCGGGATCAGGCAGTTGACCCTGATCCGGGGCGCCAGCTCCAGCGCCAGGCACTTGGTGAGCTGGAGCAGGCCGGCCTTGCTGGCGCAGTAGTTCACGCCGTTGCGGCGGGGGCGGATGCCCGTGGTGGCCCCCACGTTGACGATCACGCCGTCGCGCCCGGCCGCCAGCATCGCCGGCGCGAACGCCCGGGTCAGGTGGAAGACGCCGGAGAGGTTGGTGTCCAGCACCCGCCGCCAGTCCTCGGTCGACATCTCCAGGAACGGCCGGTCGATGTTGATGCCCGCGTTGTTGACCAGCACGGTCGGCGGGCCGTGCTCCGCGAGGACCGTCTCCACGGCGGCGCCCACCGCGTCGGCGTCGCCGACGTCGAGCCGGACCGGGTGGAACGCGGCGCCGAGCTCGGCCGCCGCCGACGCCGCCGCGACGGCGTCACCCCGGTACGGCGCGACCACCCGGTGCCCCAGCTTCACGAGTCGGCGGCTGAAGGTGAGCCCGATGCCCCGGGTGCCGCCGCTGACCACCGCGAGCGGGCTCATCGCCGCACCGCACCGGAGGCCCGGCCGAGGAAGGGCGTCACCTCGTCGACGAGCTGCGGCAGGCGCTCGGGGTCGAAGACGTCGAAGTGCCCCGCGTCGAGCCGCCCAGCGCGCAGGTCCGGTGCGAGTTCCCGCCACCGGGCCTCGGCCTCGGCGCGGAACCCGAACTCCTCGTCGGTGCACATCAGCATCAGGACCCGGCCGGCGTACGGCCGGTCGGCCCGGTAGTCGGCGAGGGCGGCGACCTGCGTGTCGAAGACCCGCCGGACCCGCTCGACGGTCGCCGGGGCGGGGCGCGGCCCGAGCATCCCGACGACGGTCTCGCGGACCCGGGCGTCCTCCTCGGCCGTGGCGCGGCGCGGCAGCGGCGTCGCGTCCACCAGCACCAGGTCGGGCAGGTGCCCCCGCTCGGCCAGCCGGACGCACAGCTCCCAGGCGACCGAGCCGCCGAGGGACCAGCCGAAGACGGCCGCCGGGACCGTGCCGTCCGCGTCCAGCGCCTGCGCCGCCGCGTCGGCCATCTCGGCGATGCTGAGTTCCGGCTCCTCGTCGGGCAGCAGGCCGGCCGCGCGTACCGCCGCGACGTTGTGGGTCTTTCCGATGGCCGCGGCGAGCCGCAGGTAGGGCTGAAGCCCGCCGCCGGCGCCCGGCAGCAGTACGCACGCCGGTCGGGCGCCCCGCCGCAGCAGGGGGACCAGCCGGCCGGGCAGCCTGGTCACGGCGTCACCGCCGCATCGTCGCCGCCGCGTCCCGTGCGGACGAGCCCCGCCAGCGTGGCCACGGTGGGGGCGGCGAAGAAGTCGACCAGCGGCACCGCCACCCCGTAGCGCTCCTGCACCTCGGCGAGGGTGGTGAAGATGTTCAGCGAGTGGGCGCCGTACTCGATGAGCGGGCGGTCCGGCCGGATGCCCTCGACGTCGAGCACCCCGCCCCACAGCCCGGCCAGCTCCCGCTCCAGGTCGTCGGCGTACGCGACCTCCGTGCTGTCGGCGCTCTGCTGCTCGACCAGCAGCTCGTCGGCGAGCCGCAGCAGGGCGTCGCGGTCGGTCTTGCCGGTCGGCGTGGTCGGAACCCGGTCGACCGGGAAGATCCACAGGGGACGCATGTAGACCGGCAGCGCCGTGGTCAGCCGTTGGCGGACCTGTTCCGGGTCGACGGTCGAGTCCGTGTCGGGACGGACGAACAGCCCGAGTTCCCGGTCGGCCCCGGCGCCCCGGACCACCGCCACCGACTGCCGGACGCCGTCGACCTGGTTCGCGACCGCCTCGATCTCGCCCAGCTCGATCCGGTATCCCCGGATCTTGACCTGGGTGTCCATCCGGCCCAGGAAGACCAGGTCGCCCCGGTCGTCGCGGACCACGAGGTCCCCGGTGCGGTACATGGTCGCGTCGGGCGCGCCGGAGAACCGGTCGGGCACGAACCGCTCGGCCGTGATCTCCGGGTCGTTGATGTAGCCGTCGGCGGGGCAGTCCCCGCCCAGGAGCAGCTCGCCGGCGACGCCGGGTGGGGCGAGGTGGCCGGTGGCGTCGACCACGTACGCGCTCACCCGCGGGTACGGCTGGCCGATCGGCACGTGGGTCGGCCACACCGCGTCCCGGTACGACAGCCGGTGCGAGGTGACCGCGTGGGTCTCGGTGGGGCCGTACAGGTTGACCAGGGTGCAGTGCGGGTGGGCGAGGAAGAAGTCGCGGATCTCGTCGTCGACGATGAGCTGCTCGCCGGAGACGCACAGGTAGCGCAGCGCGGGCAACCGGGTGCCCCGGCTCGCGGCGGTCTGCACCAGGGGGCGCAGCGCCGCGACCGGCAGGTAGACGTGGGTCACCTCGGTCCTGGCGATCCGGCTGAGGACGGCGGTGAACATCCGCCGGTCGGCCGGCTCGCGGGAGACCACCGTCCCGCCCGCCGCCAGGGTCGGCAGGATCTCCTGGAAGGAGACGTCGAAGCCGAGCGGGGCGTACTGGAGGAAGCGGGTCTCGGCGTCCATGCCGAGGGCCGCGATCTGCCAGCTCGTGAGGTTGGCCAGGGGGCGGTGTCCCATCTGGACGCCCTTGGGCTGCCCGGTGGAGCCCGACGTGTACATCACGTAGATCGGGGCGTCGGGGTCGGCCAGCGGGTCGGGCACCGGCTCCGTCGTGGCGGCCAGGTCCGCCACCGCGACCGTGGGCACGTCGGGCACCAGGGCCTCGCCGACGACGAACTCGCAGCCGGCCCGCCGGACCATGTACTCCAGCCGCTCGGCGGGCAGGCCCGGATCCAGGGGGAGGTACGCCGCGCCCCGGCGCAGGATGGCCAGGATGGCGGTCACCGTGTCGCAGAGCGTCGTCGCGGCGAGGCCCACCACGGCCCGGGGGCCGACGCCGTGCGCGGCGAGCCCGGCGCTGATCCGCTCGGCCTCGGCCAGCAACTGCCGGTAGTCGAGCCGGCGGGTCGGGTCCTCGATCGCGGGGGCGTCGGGCCGCTGCCGGGCCGCCGCCGTCACCCAGTCCCACGGCGTGTCCCCGGTCAGCGGGCTGGTCCAGCCGTCGGAGCGGACGCTGGCCGCGGCGGAGGCGTCGGCGAAGAGGTCGCCGAGCCGTTGCGAGCCGTCCCGGACCGCCCCGCGTACGGCGTCGCGCAGCGACGTGAGCAGCCCGTCGGCGACGACCGGTGCGATGAGCTGCCGGTCGTACTCGAGTTCGAGCAGCCAGCGGCCGTCGACGGGGGTGGCGCCCAGCCAGAGGTCGAACTTGGCGGTGCCGTTGCCCGGCTCCAGGACCCGCAGCACGGCCCCGCCCGGTTCCGGCGTGAAGGTGTCCTGCATGGCGAGCATCGCCGAGAACAGCGGGTTGCGGTTGCTGGACCGGTCGGGCCGTACGTCGGCGACGAGCCGGTTGAAGGTGACGTCGACGTTCGCGCGGCAGAAGTCGATGGACTCCCGGACCACCTTGCCGAGATGCTCGTCGACGGTGCGGCTCCACTCCACGTCGACGGTGACCGGCAGCGTGTTGACGAAGAAGCCGCCGAGGTCGAAGGCGCCGATCGTGCGGCGGGCCATGAACGGGCTGCCGACCAGGACGCTGGACACGTTGCCGTGCCGGGCCAGCACGGTGCCGTAGATGCCGGAGAAGAAGACGAAGGGGGAGATCTCCAGCCGCCGGCAGGTCTCCGACAGCGCGGCCGTCTCGGCAGCGCTGAGGTACCAGCTGACGCGGTCGCCGGTGAACTCCGTCTGCGCGGCGCGGCCGGGCAGGGGGGCCAGCACCAGGGGCGGGACCTCCCGCAACCGGGCCGCCCACTCCCGGGACCGGTCGACGACGCGGTCGGAGGTCGCGGTGCGGTTCTGCGCCGCCAGCTCCTTGACGAAGGCCTTCTCGCGGGCGACGCGCCGCTGCTCGGCCTCCGCCCCGGCGAGGCGGCCGGACAGTGCCTCCTGGAGGTCCCGCACCAGGGGCCCCATCGACACGCCGTCGAGGATGATGTGGTGGTCGCAGAGGAGGACGGCCACCCGGGGCTCGTCGACGCAGCGGACGACGGCGAAGCGGTACGCGGGGCCGTTGGCCAGGTCGAACTCGGGTCGGCCGATCCGCCGCTGCGCCGCGCCGACGGCCTCCTCGAAGTCGCGCAGCTGGGCCGTGACCCGTTCGAGCGGGAAGTCCTCCGGACCCGGCGGCGGGGTGAGCCGCGCGTGCATCTCCGGGAGCAGCCCGAAGACCTGCCGCATCGCCGGCTGGACGGCGACCACCGTGGCCAGCGCGCGCTCGATCGTCTCGTCGGGGATCGACGGGTCGATGTCGAAGCGGACGAGCTGGTTGTAGACGGCGCGGCCGGGCGAGCGTTCGTTGACGACCAGCAGCCCCTTCTGCGACTCGGTGATCGGCAGTCGCACCGGCCCGGTGTCCGTCGCGGGTTCCGTCCCGGCCGTCGTGGTCACCGTGTGCCCCCGGTCTCGGCGCCCACGGCGCTCAGCTCGCGTAGCCACTGCTTGAGGTCGCCGACGGTGCGGAGGTCCACGAGGCGCGTGGCGTCGATCTCCGCGTCGTCGTCGTCGGCCAGCTCGACGGCGAGCCGAAGCAGGGACAGCGATTCGAGGCCGGCCTCCAGCAGGGGGGTCGAGTCGTCGAAGGCCACCGACGCGTACTTCGCGATCGTCGTGTCGAGGTCAGCTGGAGTCGTCATCCCTGCTTCCCGTTCACCTGAGGTCGGCCGCGCCGCAATGATCGGAAACCGGGCGAGGAGCCGGGGCCGCCGATCGAGGTGGGGGTCGACTGAATTTGCGCTTGGAAGTTCTACGGGTCAGAGCATCCCGGCGCCGATGTTCTCTCGATGTTCCCGGGATGGAATGTCGTTGGTCGCTGATTCGGCCGGCACCCGGGAGCCCGTCCGGCTCCGGGCGGTTACGACGTAAAAGGGGCGCTGGCCAGTGGCGGAGGCGGGGCGGCGGTGCCCGACGGGGCGGCAATGCCGCCGTAATCGCCTCAGATGCGGCACCGGGCGACAGAAACGCCCGTACGTATTATTCGGGTCCCGGTGGACTGTCATGGCCGCCGCCGGAGGGGCCGGCTGACCCGCTGACGTGAGGATGGACACGTCCCCCCGGATGACCTATGGTGCAACCAGCGCAACGCAGAGTATTCCCATAAGGCGCGAAAGGGACTTTCCGCGATTGTTGGAGCCGCCTGTCGATACCCGTACGACCACCCTGTCAACGCGCGGACCCCGATGACCTGCGACTCCGTTCAGCCCCGGCGACCGGTTCGATCGGAATTGCCGGCGATGGCCGGGGCGGAAGTGCCGGATCGGTCCTCGACCCGCTCGGCATTGCGTGTCAGCTAATTGACAAGCACGGCCGGGTAAATGGTCCCTTATCGTTTGTCCGGGTGCTGTGCGAACTTCGCGGCGGAGTTCTGATTCACTTCTTCTAATTCAAGACCGTGCGAGGGATTGTCGTGGCCACAGCTCAAACCACAGCGCAGGCGGATCCGCCCGGAGCCAGGCGGAACGAATGGATTCTGGTCATCTTCACGGGCACCACGAACATCGCCGACGCGGTGGCCCGGATCGCCCTCCCGCTGCTCGCCGCCCAGATCAGTCGATCACCCGTCGTGGTCACCGCCGTCGCGGCCATCATGAGCCTGCCGTGGTTGGTGGCCGCGCTGCACGTCGGGGTCTTCGTCGACCGGATGGACCGGCGGGCCCTGCTGATGGGCGCCGAGATCGCCCGGATGGTCTCCGTCGGCGCGCTCCTCGTCGCCGTGCTCGCCGCGAGCCCGACCCTGGCGCTGATCTACGCCGCCGCCCTGGTCATCGGCCTGGCCGACGTGGTGGCCGGGATCGCCGGAGTCTCCATCGTCCCGTCGGCCGTGCCGAAGCACCGCTGGGAGACCGCCAACGCGCGGATCACGGCCCTGGAATACCTGTTCAACGGCTTCGCCGGGCAGCCGATCGGCGGCTTCCTGGTGGCGGTCGGGTTCGGGCTCGCGCTCAGCGTCACCGGGTTCGCCTACGTGGCCGGCGCGGTCCTGCTGCTCCTGCTGGTCGGCAACTTCAAGGTCGCGGCCCCCGAGCGCAAGCGCTCGGTCAACGAGGACATCCGCGAGGGCCTCCGGTTCCTCTGGCAGCACCGGCTGCTCCGGACGATGGCGCTGCTCATCGCGATCATGGCCGGCTGCTGGGCGGCGTGGCTCGCCCTCATCCCGGTCTACGCCGTCGGCGGCCCGCTCGGCCTCGACGAACGGCAGTACGGCTTCCTGCTCACCGGCCTCGGCGCGGGCGGGGTGATCGGCACCGTCATCGTCGGGCCGGTCAACCGGTGGATCGGCCGACGCTGGTCCATGTTCACCGACATCGTCGGCGCCTTCGCCCTCGTCGCGGCCCCGGCGCTGCTGCCCGCCGCGCCGTCCAGCGCCTGGGCCATCGGCGCCGCGGCGTTCCTCGCCGGCGCCGGCGGCACGATGTGGACGGTCAACTCCCGGTTCATCACGCAGTCGCTGGTGCCGGCCGACATGCTCGGCCGGTTCAGCGCCGCGAGCCGCCTCGTGGCCTGGGGCATGACCCCGGTCGCCGCGATCCTCGCCGGCGTCCTCGCCGAGTTCTTCTCCTACCAGGTGGCGTTCGGCTTCTTCGCGGTGCTCTGCGTGCTGCTGATCTACCCGTTCTTCAAGGTGGTCACCCGGGAGCGCATGGCTGAGGTCGACGGCCCGGCCGCCGCGCCGGCGTCCGACGGTCCGGACGAGGGCGGGGGCGCCGGCACCGCCGACGACGGCGGGGACCTGCCGGAGGCGGCGACCACCGGCGGCTCCCGGTGAGCGCGGACGGCCCGACGCTCTTCCAGGGGTTCACCGACGCGGTCCGCCGCCATCCCGACGCCCCGGCGCTGCGCGTCGCCGGGCACGAGCTGACGTACGCCGAACTCCTGGACCGGGTCGAGCGGCTGGCCACCCGGCTGGTCGCCCTGCACGGCCGCCCGCCCCGGGTCGTCGGGCTCTGCGCGTCGCGCAGCCTCGCGGCGTACGTCGGCTATCTCGCCACGCTGCGGCTGGCCGCGACCGTCGTGCCGCTCGGCCCCGACGCGCCGGCGGAACGGATCCGGCGGACCTGCGCCCACGCCGGGGTGGACGCCCTGCTCGCCGACGACGCGGGTGGCCGGGTGGCCGACGAGGCGGCCGGGCCGGTCGGCGTCCTGCACCTGCCTGACAACCCGCAGCAGCGCTGGTACGACGTGCCGGCCGAGCGGTGGACCGACGCGTACGCCGGCAGCCCCGACGACGTCGCGTACACCCTGTTCACCTCCGGATCCACCGGTACGCCCAAGGGGGTGCCGATCCGGCACCGCAATCTCGCCCCCTACCTCGCGCACTGCGTGCAGGCCTACCACGTGGGGCCGGGGTCACGGCTGTCGCAGACCTTCGAGCTGACCTTCGACCCGTCGGTGTTCGACATGTTCGTCGCCTGGTCGTCCGGCGCGCTGCTGGTGGTCGCCGCGCCCGGCGACACCCTGGCCCCCGTCCGCTACGTGAACGACAACGGGATCACCCACTGGTTCTCCGTACCGTCGGTGATCTCCCTGGCCCGCCGCCTGCGCGCCCTGCGTCCCGGCAGCATGCCGGGCCTGCGGTGGAGCCTCTTCGCCGGTGAGCAGCTCACCCTGGCCCAGGCGCGGGCGTGGGCGGACGCCGCGCCGGGCAGCACCCTGGAGAACCTGTACGGGCCCACCGAACTCACCGTCACCTGCACCCGCTACCAGCTTCCCGCCGATCCGGCGCGGTGGCCCCGCACCAGCAACGACACCGTGCCGATCGGGCGGATCCACCCGCACCTGGAGGGGGTCCTGCTGGCGGCCGACGGGGCCGCCGGAGACGACGGCGAGCTCTGCGTGCGGGGCGGCCAGCGGTTCGACGGCTACCTCGACCCCGCGCAGAACCCCGGCCGGTTCGTCGACCACGACGGCCGCCGGACGACGCCGGTCGACGGCCCGCCCGGCCCGACGAGCTGGTACCGGACGGGGGACCGGGTCCGCCGGGAGGACGGTGAGCTGGTCCACCTGGGCCGGCTCGACGACCAGGTCAAGATCCACGGCTACCGGATCGAACTGGGCGAGATCGAGTCCGTCCTGCGCCGGCACCCGGGGGTGCACGACGTCGTCGTCCTGGCGCTGCCCGGTGCCGGAGCGGTCGAGCTGCACGCGCTCTACACCTGCGACACCGTGGCGGAGGCGGCCCTGGCGGCCCTGGTGGCCGACCACCTGCCGCCCTACATGGCGCCGGCGCGGTACCACCGGGTCGAGTTCTTTCCGGTCAACGCCAACGGCAAGGTCGACCGCCGGCGGCTGGCAGCGGACGTCGGACTGGTCTGAGCGGCCCCGACTCCCACCACGCTCACGAATCGAGAGCAGAGATGCCCATCCCGCGGCAAGCACCACCCGCCCGCCTGCGTTTCCGGTTGATGGGGCCGGTGGAGTTCCACGACGGCGTCCAGTGGCGGGGGATCGGCTCGGCGAAACAGCGCGCGTTGCTGGCGATGCTGCTGCTCAAGGCCGACCAGGTGGTGTCGCTCGAACAACTGGTGGCCGAACTCTGGGACGACAGCCCGCCAGCCTCGGCCAGCGGACTCGTCGCCGGGTACGCGTGGCGGCTGCGCCGCGCCCTGAACGACCGCGACGGCCGCGTCCTGACCACCCGCAGTCCCGGCTACCGCCTGGTGGTCGCCGCGGAGACGATCGACATCGGCGAGTGCGAGCGGCTGATCAGGCAGGCCCACGCCGATCTCGCGGCCGGCCTGCCGGACGCCGCCGTCGAGGGGTTCGACGCGGCGCTGGCGCTGTGGCGCGGCGCCCCGCTGGCCGACGTCCGGCCGACCCCGCTGGTGATGGCCGAGGTGGCCCGCCTGGAGGAGACCCGGATCGCCACGGTCGAGGCCCGCATCGGCGCCGAGCTGGAGCTGGGCCGGCACGGCATGCTGCTGCCGGAACTCAAGGTGCTCGTCAGCCAGCATCCGCTGCGGGAACGCCTGCACGCCCACCTGATGACCGCCCTGTACCGCGACGGCCAGCAGGCGGTCGCCCTGGGTGCGTACCGCGACCTGCGGCGGTTGCTGGTCGACGAGCTGGGCATCGAGCCCAGCGAGTCCCTGCGCGACCTGGAACAGCGGATCCTGCGCAACGATCCGGCGCTGCGGCTGCACCACCCCGGGGCCCGCCCGCCCGTGCGGGTGGTCACGCCGAGCCCGCCGGCCTCCCGGTTCCCCGCCGACCCGGTGGCCCTGCACGGGCGGGGGGCCGAGCTGGGCCGTCTGGTCAAGGGCGTGCGGTCCGGGCGGCCGGGCGTGGTCCAGGGGCTGGCCGGCGCCGGCAAGACCGCCCTGGCGGTGCGCGCCGCGCACGAGCTGGCCGCGGAGCACCCGGGCGGGTCGGTGTTCGTGCCCATGGGCGGGGGGACACCCGACGGGCCGGCGGAGGCCGCCCGGGCGGTGCGGGTCCTGGCCGAGGCGCTCGGGTTGTCGTCGCCGACGGGCGACCACCCCGCGTCGGGCTGGTCGGCCCTGCTGACCGGCCGTCGGGTCGTGGTCGTCCTCGACGACGTGGCGACCGCCGCCCAGGTACGCGTCCTCGGGCCGGTGCCCGTCGGCTGCGCCCTGATCGTCACCTCACGCTCCGGGATGACCACCCTCGACGGGGCCACCCGGGTCTCCGTCGGCTCCCTCGACACGGACGACGCGCTCGACATGCTCCGGTACCACCTCGGCGCCGAGCGGGTGGACGCCGAGCCCGAGGCGGCGCGCACCCTCGTGGAGCGCTGCGACGCGCTGCCCCTGGCCCTGCGGATCGCGGCCGCCCGGCTGGCGACGCGGCAGAACTGGTCGCTCGCCGCCTTCGCCGCCCGGCTGGCCGATCCCGCCGCCCGGCTCGACGCCCTGGTCTGCGAGTCGATGTCGATCCGGGACTGCCTCGCCGGCGCGGTGCGGGTGCTGACCCGGTACGGCGACGGCGACGGCGTGGCGCTGCGGGCCCTGCGGCTGCTGAGCCGGCTGGACCGGGGCCTGGTCAGCGTGTCGAACCTCGCCGCGCTGTCGGGCCAGCCGATGGCCGCCGCCGAGGTCGCCGCCGAACGCCTGGTCGACGCGGGGCTCGCCGAGGCGCTGCCCGACGGCCGCTACCGGATCCCCGAGCTCGTCCGCGCCCACGTACGCGAACTGGGCCGCAGCCCGGAGTGCGACCAGGTCGTGGCCCTGCGCGGTCAGCATTCCCCCACGACTGCCCGGCCGCGCCGGTGAGCCGGCCCGCACGGGCCCGCGGCGCGGCGGCCGGCGGCTGGTCGTCGCCGGGTCGGCCGTCGGACGGGCCGGTCAGGCGACGGCGATCGCCTCGATCTCGATGATCCACTCCGGGTCGAAGATCCCGGTGACGATCACCGTCAGCGCCGGGCGGTGTGCGCCGAGCACCTCGTTGCGGACCTTGGTGTTGACGTCGGCGTGCCGGCGGTCGGCCAGGAACGTGGTCACCTTGACCAGATTGTCGACGTCCATGCCGGCGTCGGCGAGGACGGCCCGGATGTTGTCCCAGACCAGCCGGCACTGCGCCTCGGGGGTGGCCGGGACGTGGCCGTCCCGGGACTGGGGGATCTGCCCGCTGATGAACAGCATCCGTCCGGCGGTCTGGACCTCCAGCGCGTTGTGGTAACCGCCCGTGGCCTCCGGCACCGATTCGGGGTTGATCGGCCTCATCTGCATGGTCTCGATCACGTGAAGTCCTTCCGATTGTCCGGGGGAATCCGGATTACGGACTGTGACCTTAGTCTAAAGGTCGTCCCGGGGGACCGAATCCCGGACGGACCGGAACCGCGTCTCGTCCGGGTGCCTTCTGGTACCCGGATCGGGCTCTCGCCCAACCTTCCCCGGCGACGGGAACCCCGATGGTGGTGCCGACCGTCTGACTCCGGGGGTTGACCTGAAGCGGGATTGAGGTTGTCGGATGGGGGCATGCGTGCGATTCGGCTTCACGAGTTCGGTCCCCCCGGAAACCTGGTGCTCGACGACCTGCCCGACCTGACACCCGGCCCAGGCCAGGTCCGGATCGCGGTGTCGGCGAGCGGCGTGCACCTGCTCGACACGACCCTGCGCCGGGGCGAGGCCGGTGGCCCGCTCCCGCTGCCCGACCTGCCCACCATCCCCGGCCGGGAGGTCGCCGGCGTCGTCGACGAGCTGGGCGAGGGCGTGGACGGGGCGTGGCGCGGGCGGCGGGTCGTCGCGCACCTGGGCATGGTGCCGGGCGGGTACGCCGAGCAGGCGGTCACCGACGTCGGCTCGCTGTACGCCGTACCGCCGGGGCTGACCGACGCCGAGGCGGTGGCCGCGATCGGCACGGGCCGTACCGCCCTCGGGGTCTTCGACCTGGAACGGCCGACGGCGGACGACGTCGTCTTCGTGCCGTCGGCGGCCGGCGGGCTCGGCTGGCTCCTGGTGCAGGCCGCGCGGACGACCGGCGCCACCGTGGTGGCGGCGGCGCGCGGGGCCGACCGGACGGCGAAGGTGCGCGAGCTGGGCGCGGACCTCGTGGTGGACTACGGCCGCCCGGACTGGACCGAGGTGGTGCGGGACCGGGTCGGCGGCCTGAGCCTGGTGTACGACGGGGTGGGCGGCGCGGTGGGCCGGGCCGCCCTGGAGCTGACGAGGCCGGGCGGCCGGTTCATGATGTTCGGCTGGTCGGCGGGCGAGGCGACCCGGATCGACACCGGCGACGTCATCGGCCGGGGCCTGACCGTGGGCTGGCTGGGTCAGCGGCTCCGCGCCCTGCCCGGCGGCATCCCGGCGCTGGCCGCCCGGTCGCTGGAGCTGGCCGGGCAGGGCTGGTGGCGACCGCTGGTCTCGACCTACCCGCTGGCCGACGCCGCCGCCGCGCACGCCGACCTGGAGGGGCGCCGGGCGCTCGGCAAGGTGGTGCTGACCGTCGCACGCTGACCCGGCGCCTCAGCCGACCGGCCGGCGGGCCACCAGGTACGCCTGCGGCGTGCGCTCCTGTTGGAAGGGGTACGTCTCCGGCTCGCGCACCAGCCGGGCGCGCACGTCCAGTCCGGCCTCGGTCAGCAGCTCGGCGACCCGGTCCGGTCGCCGACGCCGGAAGCTCAGCGAGATCGAGTGGCCGCCGAACCCCTCGGTCAGGTGCAGCGGCTCGTCGCCGACCTGGAACGCCAGGACCAGGTGACCGCCGGGCGCCAACACACGGCGGAGGTCGGCGAAGGCGGCCGGGAGCAGT
Source organism: Micromonospora reichwaldensis (assembly GCF_031845925.1). Taxonomy (NCBI): domain Bacteria; kingdom Bacillati; phylum Actinomycetota; class Actinomycetes; order Micromonosporales; family Micromonosporaceae; genus Micromonospora; species Micromonospora reichwaldensis. The sequence goes on from NZ_JAVRFL010000004.1 coordinate 215,798, forward strand.
TCGTCCGGGACGTGGATGGTCGAGTACCAGGCCACGACGCCCCCGAGCGAGGCGTCCGGCAGCTCCAGGTGGGGCATCGCGCCCACCTCGAAGCGCAGGTCGGGGTGGGCGCGGCGGGCGATCTCGACCATCCGTGGGGAGAGGTCGATGCCGAAGACGTCCAGCCCGAGCCCGTGCAGGTACCCGGTGAGCCGACCGGGCCCGCAGCCGACGTCGGCGACGGGCCCGTTCCCGGCGGCCCGCACGAGGTCGGCGAAGCCGGTGAGGACCGCCCGGTCCCACGGCATGTCGGCCAGCGCGTCCTGGAACTGCTCGGCGTACTCGGCGGCCATGGCGTCGTAGGATGCCCGGGTGTCGTGCAGGTGGTCCGGTCCGGTCACGCCCACGCACGCTACCGGCCCCGGGCCGGGCGGCGGACACCTCCTCGAACGCCCGAGGTACGCCGGCGCGGCGTCCGTGTCGCACCGGCCCGGGGCTTCGACGCGGCACCGCCGTACGTGGGGATATTTGTGTAACGAGATTTGCGCACAAGACGCTGCGACGGCAGTCCGCGCGGAATCTCATTGGCGGGAATAGGCTCCGTCGTATCGGCGGCCAGCACGGCGATGGCCATCGCGTACCGGAGGTCGGACGCGGATCGAGGGGGCGCGTCCGGCGCCGGTGTCGCCGCCTCCCGTCGCGGCCCGGCTCCGTCAGCTCCCCGGGAGCTGCTCGGCCCTCGTGACCACCCGGTCGATCAGGCCGTACTCGCGGGCCTGCTCGGCGGTGAACCACCGGTCGCGGTCCCAGTCCCGCTGGATCTCCTCCAGGCTGCGCCCGCTGTGCCGGGCGATCAGCTCCTGCATGGTCCGCTTCACGTGCAGCATGTTCTCCGCCTGGATCGTGATGTCCGCGGCGGTGCCGCCCATCCCGCCGGACGGCTGGTGCATCATGATCCGTGAGTGGGGCAGCGCGTAACGCTTGCCGGCCGTGCCCGCGCAGAGCAGGAACTGCCCCATCGAGCCGGCGAAGCCGAGCGCCACCGTCGCCACGTCGTTGCGGACGAACCGCATCGTGTCGTAGACGGCCATGCCCGCGCTGACCGAGCCACCCGGCGAGTTGATGTAGAGCACGATGTCGCGCTCCGGGTCCTCGGCGGCGAGCAGCAGCATCTGGGCGCAGATCTGGTTCGCCGAGGCGTCGGTGACCTCGGTGCCGAGGAAGATGATCCGCTCCTTCAGCAGCCGGTCGAACACCTGGTCGCCGAAGGACGGCTGCCCACCGTCCAACATCCGCACGTCGAGACCGATCATCGCGTCCGCCCTTCCGGCACTGCCGGCGGGCGACCGGAGGGGCGCCCGGGGGACCGGCACCTCCAGCCTGCGCGGAACGGGGCGCGCGGGGCCAGCCATTCTGCCGGCGGCAGATCAGCCGACGGCAGAACCGGCCGGCCTAGACGACGGTCAACGTCCGCGCGCCCGCCCGCGTCCGCCCGCAGCCCAGCGCGACGCGGGTACGCGGGCCGGAGCGCCCGCCCACGGCGGAGGCGGGCCGCCCGACCCGCAGGGTCGTGCCGCCCGGACGCGGAGCCAGGTGGAGCAGGGGGCCGCCGGCCCGGGGAGCGACCCGTACGGCCGGGGTGACGGCGTCGGGTCGGCCGACCTCCGCCCGCTCCAGCCGGGCCAGGCCGGCCCGGGGCGCGGCCGGGATGCGCGGCTCGACCCGACGCAGGTCGTCGCGCGCCTCCTCCAGCAGGTCGGACAGGTGGATGCCGAGCGCCCGGCAGATCGCCGCGAGCACCTCCGACGAGGCCTCCTTGCGACCGCGTTCGACCTCGGACAGGTAGGGCACCGACACTCCGGCGGCCTCGGCCACCTCGCGCAGCGTGCGGCCCTGCCGCAGCCGCAGCCGGCGCAGCACCCCGCCGATCACTCGTCGCAGCAACGACATGCGGGCCTCACTCTCGGGCTCGTCGTCCGGGACACCCCCATCATGCCCCCTGTCGGACGCGCGGGTCGTCCCGTCGTGCCGCGCGTCGTGGGGTGAGCCGTGGTGACCCGGGTCGACGACCTCCCCGTGCGAGATCCGCGCAGGCCGCTATGTTGTGGTCGTGCAGGCGACGACAGGGCCGGGACAGGCCCTCACGTGATCCACTTTCCCGCCCAGCGACGGGGCCCCCTGAGCGCGCTGAGTCTCCGGCTGGCCGCCGCCATCGGTCTGGTCTTCGCCACCGTCGCCGTGGTCTACCTCGACCGGGACGGCTACCGCGACGTCAACGAGGACGCGCTGACCCTCCTCGACTGCTTCTACTACGCGGTGGTCACCCTCTCGACCACCGGCTACGGGGACATCACCCCGGTCAGCCAGACGGCCCGGCTGATCAACGTCGTCTACATCACGCCGGCCCGGGTGATCTTCCTGATCATCCTGGTCGGCACCACCCTGGAAGTGCTGACCGAGCAGTACCGCACCGGGCGTCGCCTGTCGCGGTGGAGGAGAGCCGTGAAGGACCACGTCATCATCTGCGGCTACGGCACGAAGGGCCGCAGCGCGGTCTCCGCCCTGCTGGAGAACGGGCTCGACAAGTCCCGGATCGTGGTGGTGGAACGCAGCGGTCCGGCGCTGCGGCAGGCCACCTCGGCCGGCCTGGTGGCGATCGAGGGCTCGGCGACCCGCTCGTCGGTGCTCAACGAGGCGCACGTACGCAACGCCAAGGCGGTGATCATCGCGACCGACAGCGACGACGCCTCGGTCCTGGTGGCGTTGACCGTACGGCAGCTCACCGCCGGGCAGGTGCGGATCATCGCCGCCGCCCGGGAGGCGGAGAACGCTCCCCTGCTCAAGCAGAGTGGTGCCCACCACGTGATCGTCTCCTCGGCCACCGCCGGCCGGCTGCTGGGCCTGTCCACCTCGGCCCCGCCGCTGATCGACGTGGTGGAGGACCTGCTCACCCCCGGCCAGGGCATGGCGCTGGCGATGCGCTCCGCCGAGCGCTCCGAGGTGGGACGCTCGCCCCGCGAGCTGGAATCGCTGGTCATCGCCCTGGTCCGGCGGGGCAAGGTGGTCACCCTGGCAGACAAGGCCGGCGCGGTCATCGAGACCGGCGACATGCTGGTACACGTACGCGACGACCGTCCTCAGGCGACCGCCGCTCCCTGACCGGTCCCGCCGCGCCCGGTCAGGCTCTTGGGCTGAGTCAAGAATCCCCTTTACGGATCTATCTCGACGACGGAATGCTTGCTACCGTTTGGCGGCTCGGAATTGCCAGCGGGTGTGACAATTGACCGCAGTCGACGCACTGTCGCTGGCTCCGGCGACGGGGGCAACATCTTTCGCGCGGAGGCTCTGGCCTCGGGCGTTGACTGTCGTCTTCCCGTCCGGTCGGGCATCTCCGCTGCGCCGTTCCGAGTGCCTCGTTAATCGAATGACGGGAAACAATAAGTGGCTGAAGTGGCAAATTCCGCAGGATCCGGACGACGCTGGTCGGCCGGCGTCGTGGCGGGCCTCGCCCTGGCGGGCGCGGCAGTCGTCGCGCCCGTGACCGTCGCGCAGGCCGCCCCCGCCGGGGGTGGCGTGTACGACGCGGCGAGCGGTTCTCAGGCCGAGCGCCCGAGGAAGCTGCCGAACCTGCAGAAGGGCAAGATCGAACTGCCCACGCCGGGCGCCAAGGGGCCTCGCTTCCAGTCGGGCACGAGTGCGAAGCCGCGCATCGTCGGGGGAGGTCTCGCCAGCGCGTCGGAGTTCCCGTACATCGTCGGTGTCGTCAGCACGCTGCAGATCGACGGCACGTACTACTGGTGGTGGTGCACCGGCACGATCGTCGCACCCAACAAGGTGCTGACGGCCGCGCACTGCACCGCCGACGGCCCGGGCACCACCCGGGTCATCGCCGGCAACGACCAGCTCCTCGACGAGCAGGGCAACATCCTCGACGGCAGTGGGTACGTCGCCGAGGTCGGTTCCACCTGGACCCACCAGGGCTGGAACATCGTCGAGAACTACAACGACCCGTCGGTTCCGCTGCAGAACGACATCTCGGTGCTCACCCTCAAGAAGAACCTGCCGACCGAGTACACGCCGGTGTCGCTGAGCACGCAGGGCGACGCGACGCCGTACGCGGCCGGCACCTCCGCGGTGATCGCCGGTTACGGCATCGCCTACGACGGCGCCGGTAACGAGGTCGACGACAGTCGGCTGCGCAAGGCGACGGTGCCGATCCGGTCCGACTCCGTCTGCGGCAGCTACATGGTGCAGTACAACCCGGCCGGGATGACCTGTGCGGGTGAGGGCGGGGGTACCCCGACGAATCCGGTCCCCGACACGTGCTCCGGCGACTCCGGCGGCCCGCTCATGGTCGGCGGCAAGCAGGTCGGTGTCACCACCTGGGGTTCCGTCGTCTGTGGTTCGGAGCCGGGCTACTACGTGCGGCTGAACAACTACGTCAACACGGTGAAGGCCGACTTCACCCGGCCGCCGCTGATCAACGCCGACTGGTCCGGCGACGGGCACACCGACCTGATCGGCCGGGACACCGCCGGCAACCTGCAGCTGTTCTACGGCGCCGGGTTCGCCAACAACGGGGTCGGCGGCTTCTACTACGCTCCCCGCCAGATCAACTCCGGTTGGGGCAGCTTCAAGCGGGTCTTCCGCGTCTACAACTGGAACGGCGACCACAAGCCGTCCATCATGGCGATGAAGACCAGCGGCGAGTTGTACATCTACAACAGCGACGGCGCGGGCAACTTCGCCGGCGGCGGCAAGCTGATCGGCACCGGCTGGGCGAACTTCACCGCCCTCATGGTGACCAACAACTGGATGGGCAACAACCGGCCGAGCCTGCTGGTCCGCAAGTCCAACGGCGATCTCATCCGCTACACCAGCAACGGGGCGGGCGGCTGGGAGAACCCGGCGGGTACCCGGATCGGCACCGGCTGGAACGGGTTCAACCTGTTCCTCACGCCGGGCGCCTGGAAGGGCGACGGACTTGAGGTGATCATCGGCCGTACGTCGACCGGCGTCCTCAAGATGTACCAGTCCGACGGCGCCGGTGGTTGGACCAACCCGGCCGGCACCCAGATCGGCAGCGGCTGGGCCAACTTCAAGAACATCATGACGCTGGGCGACTGGAACGGCGACAACATGATGGACATGCTGGGCATCAACAGCAGCAACCAGATGCGGCTCTACACCACCAACGGCAAGGGCGACTGGATCGATGCCAGCGGCAAGGTGATCGCCAGCGGCTGGGGCGACTACAACCTGATCTTCTGATCAGGGGAGTCCCATCCGGGAAGTAACGAAAAAGGGGCCCGCAACCGACCGGTTGCGGGCCCCTTTCTCGTCGTACCGGCACCGTGGCGGCCGGTCGCGACCCTTGGCGGGATGGCGGCCGGCCGCGCCGGTCAGAGGATGGTCCAGGTGTCCCCGCTGGCGAGGAGGCCCGCGAGCTGCTGCTCCGGGGTCTCGGTGACCTTCGCCTTCGCCTCGGCGAGTTGCTCCTGCACCACGCTGTCGTACGACGGCCGGTCCACCGAGCGGAACACACCGATCGGGGTGTTCCGCAGGTCCAGGCCGGGCAGGCGGGACAGCGCGAAGGCGTACGCCGGGTCGGTGACCGTCGCGTCGTGTACGACGATCTCACCCGGGCTGACCGACGCGGTCTCCCGGACCTCCAGGCCGAACCCGCCGGGCGGGTGCACGACGCAGAACTGCCCGTCCTTGCCGAACGTGATCGGCTGCCCGTGCTCCAGCCGGATCAGGAAATCGTCGCGGGTGGCCGGCTCCTTGAGCTGGTCGAACGCGCCGTCGTTGAAGATGTTGCAGTTCTGGTAGATCTCCACGAACGCCGAGCCCTGGTGCTCCGCCGCCGCCCGCAGCACCGACTGGAGGTGCTTGCGGTCCGAGTCGATGGTGCGGCCCACGAAGGTGGCCTCGGCCCCGAGGGCGAGCGACAGCGGGTTGAACGGCGCGTCGGCCGAGCCCGCCGGGGTCGACTTCGTGACCTTCCCGACCTCGGAGGTCGGCGAGTACTGCCCCTTCGTCAGGCCGTAGATCCGGTTGTTGAACAGCAGGATCTTCAGGTTGACGTTGCGGCGCAGCGCGTGGATCAGGTGGTTGCCGCCGATGGAGAGCGCATCGCCGTCACCGGTGACCACCCAGACCGACAGGTCGGGCCGGCTGGCCGACAGGCCGGTGGCGATCGCCGGGGCGCGGCCGTGGATCGAGTGCATCCCGTAGGTGTTCATGTAGTACGGGAAGCGCGACGAGCAGCCGATGCCCGAGACGAAGACGATCCGCTCGCGCGGGATGTTCAGCTCCGGCATGAACTGCTGGATCGCGGCGAGGATCGCGTAGTCGCCGCAGCCGGGGCACCAGCGCACCTCCTGGTCGGACTTGAAGTCCTTGGCGGTGAGCTTGAGGGCGACGGGCTCAGACATTCTTCAGGACCTCTTCCAGCATCGTCTCCAGCTCGTTGGCCGTGAACGGCAGGCCGCGGACCTGGTTGTAGCCGATCGCGTCGACCAGGTACTTAGCCCGGATCACGTGGGCGAGCTGGCCGAGGTTCATCTCGGGGATGACCACGCGGTCGTAGGAGCGCAGCACCGTGCCGAGGTTGGCCGGCATCGGGGCCAGGTGCCGCAGGTGCGCCTGCGCGATGGCGTGGCCGCGTTGGCGCAGGCCCCGGCACGCCGCGCCGATCGGCCCGTACGTGGAGCCCCAGCCGAGCACCAGCACCCGGGCGTCGCCGTCCGGGTCCTCGACCTCGACGTCCGGCACCGGGATCGTCTCGATCCGGGCCGCCCGGGTGCGCACCATGAAGTCGTGGTTCGCCGGGTCGTACGAGATGTCGCCGGTCTTGTCGGCCTTCTCCAGGCCGCCGATGCGGTGCTCCAACCCGGCGGTGCCCGGGACGGCCCACGGCCGGGCCAGGGTCTCCGGGTCGCGCAGGTACGGCAGGAACGTGGTGCCGTCGTCGCCGTTGGGCTTCGTGGCGAACTCGACCCGCAGGTCGGGCAGCGACTCGACGTCGGGCAGCAGCCACGGCTCGGAGCCGTTGGCGACGTAGTTGTCGGACAGCAGGATGACCGGCGTGCGGTAGGTCAGCGCGATCCGGGCCGCCTCGATGGCCGCGTGGAAGCAGTCCGACGGCGACTTCGGCGCGATCACCGCGATCGGGGCCTCGCCGTGGCGGCCGTAGAGCGCCATGTTGAGGTCGGCCTGCTCGGTCTTGGTGGGCATGCCCGTGGAGGGACCGGCCCGCTGCACGTCGACGATGACCAGCGGCAGCTCCAGCGCCACCGCGAGGGAGATCGTCTCGCTCTTGAGCGCGACGCCCGGGCCGCTGGTGGTGGTGACGCCGAGCGAGCCGCCGTACGACGCGCCCAACGCCGCGCCGACCGCGGCGATCTCGTCCTCGGCCTGCATGGTGAGCACGCCGAAGCGCTTGTGCTTGCTGAGCTCGTGCAGGATGTCCGAGGCCGGGGTGATCGGGTAGGCGCCCAGGAAGACCGGCAGCCCGGAGCGGACGCCGGCGGCGACCAGGCCGAGCGACAGGGCCGCGTTGCCGGTGATGTTGCGGTAGGTGCCCGGCCGCATCTTCGCCGGCTTGACCTCGTAGCGGACCGCGAAGTCCTCGGTGGTCTCGCCGAAGTTCCAGCCGGCCCGGAACGCCGCGACGTTCGCCGCGACCAGCTCGGGACGGGCGGCGAACTTGCGCTCCAGGAAGCGCAGCGTCGACTCGTACGGCCGGTTGTACATCCAGGAGAGCAGGCCGAGGGCGAACATGTTCTTGGCCCGCTCGGCGTCCTTCTTGGAGACCGCCTGATCGGCGAGCGCGCCCACCGTCATCGAGGTCAGCGCCACCGGGTGCACCACGTAGCCGGCGAGGGAGTCGTCCTCGAGCGGGTTCGACTGGTAGCCGACCTTGGCCAGGTTGCGCTTGGTGAACTCGTCGGTGTTGACGATGATGTCCGCGCCCCGCGGCAGGTCGGCGAGGTTGGCCTTGAGCGCCGCCGGGTTCATCGCCACCAGCACGTTCGGCGAGTCGCCGGGGGTGAGGATGTCGTAGTCGGCGAAGTGCACCTGGAAGCTCGACACGCCCGGCAGGGTGCCGGCGGGAGCCCGGATCTCCGCCGGGAAGTTCGGCAACGTGGAGATGTCGTTGCCCAGCTGCGCGGTCTCCGAGGTGAACCGGTCGCCGGTGAGCTGCATGCCGTCGCCGGAGTCACCGGCGAACCGGATCACCACCCGGTCCAGTTGACGGATCTGCTTGGTCACGCCTGCACCTCGCTTCGCTGGGCGCGGTCGCGCGGGCGGCTGAACGTGATGGTGACCTCGCCTTGCCCGGCCACGTGACCTCCTTGACGCACCGCTGCACCAGACCCGCCGAGGCGGGCCCGGTCCGCTGTAGTTACCTCACCCGAGAGCCTACGTCGAATCGCGGCCCCAACCTTCTCGGAGGCCGCCCTGTGGGATGCGATCCAGCGAGATTCCACCCCGATTTGAGGTGTTTCCGTCCGCCCGCCGTAATCCAGATCACCGGTCGCGGGGTGGGCGGGACGCAGACCCGGCCGGACCAGGGCCGCCCGGGTCACTCGGTCGGTGCCGTTGCCGGTCCACCCGCCGGGGCGGCCGTCCGCCGCCGCAGGGAGGTGGTCGCCAGCGTGAGGGCGAACACCACCAGCAGCGTGGAGACCACGATCAGCAGGATCGCCGTCCGCCGTACCGAGCCACCTCCGCCGTCGCTGCTGACGGCCGCGGCGTCGGCGGCGAGCCTGCCCTGCGACCCGGTCGGCGCGGGCGGCGAGGCCACCGGGGTCGCCAGCGCGGCGGCGGCGGTGATCCGGAAGCTCATCTGCACCTGCCGGGCCCGGCCGCTGCGCGGGTCGAGCTGGCCGAGCACCGCGCCGGCCAGCGGGGCCTGCCGCTGCGCCTCGGGGGTCGCGGAGACCGGCAGCCGCAGCTGCGCGGTCCGGCCGGCGGCGAGGGTGCCCAGCTCGCAGCGCGTACGGGAGGGGTCGACCGTGGTGCAGCCGGACGGGGGCGTCGGCACGGTCACCCCGGCCGGCAGGACCACCTCGATCCGGCCCTCGGCGTCGACCTTCCCGGTGTTGCCCAGGCGTACGTCGAGCCCGCTCGACCCGCCGCTGATGTCGAAGGAGACCGCGTCGGCGTCCAGCCTGATCCCCGGCACCGGCGGGCCGGGCGGGAAGAGCACCGCGAACCCCTCGTCGTCGCCCACCGGGCCGGGCACGCCGGGGGCGGTCGCGGTGACCCGGACGGAGCCGCTGAGCGGCATCCGCTTCCAGGCGTCGCCGTCGACGCGTACCCGGAGCAGGGTGCTGAACCGGGCGCCGGGCGCGCTGGCCCACTCCCCGCAGCGGTGCTCCCCGCCGCCGACCAGGGCGCAGCCCGCGGTGCCGGCGTCGGACAGCCCGGCCGGCAGCGTGTAGGCCAGCCCGATCCGGGCGGGCGTGGCGCCCGTGTTCGTGATGGTCACCCGGAGCGTGGTCACCGTGCTCGGCGCGTTCCAGTACGCGGCGGTCAGGGTGATGTCGTCGGTCGTGACGCTGACCCCGGCCAGGGGCGCCGGCGGGGTGGCGGCGGGCGCGGAGGGCCGGACCGGCGGCACCGACGGCGCCGGGGGCGGTGCGGCGGTGGTCGGCGCGGCGGTGGTCGGCGCCGGCTGCTCCGGGGCCGTCGTCGTCGGGGCCGGCTCGGTCGTCGGGGCCGGTGGCGTGGTCTCCGGCGGCGGCGCGGTGGTCGAGGGCGCCTCGGTGGGCACCGGTCCCGTGTCCGTCGGATCCGCCGTGGGCGTGTCCCCGCCCGGCTCGCCGGCCGGCTCGGTCGCGGTGGAGGCGGCCCGGGCGGCCGGCGGGGCGGCGGTCGCCCAGCCGGGCACCGCGGCGACGGTCAGTCCGACCGCGAGGCCGATCGCCACCAGGGGCACGGCGCGTCGGTCACGCGCCCGCCGGCCGGGCCGTACGTCCACGCGAGCCATCTGTCCTCCGGTGACGATGAGTGAGATCCCAATATTCGACAATTGTTGCCAGAGGGCACTAGTCCCGCCGGGAAACGAATCCGTAACGGGTTCGACCCGGGTCGCGACGAGGAGCGGTAGGCTCAGCGACCGTGACCGGTTACCTGGGCTCGTACGCGACGCTCGGGCTGCTGCTGCTCGCCAGCGTCCTCTTCTTCGTTACGGCGTTCTCGGCCAATCGGGTGTTACGTCCTGCCCGTCCGGCGGAACCCTTCGGCAAACGCACCAGCTACGAGTGCGGCCTCGACCCCGTCGGCGCCGACTGGGCGCAGATGCAGATCCGTTACTACGTGTACGCGTACCTCTACGTGCTGTTCGCCGTGGAGTCGGTGTTCCTCTTCCCCTGGGCGGTCGTCTTCGACCGGCCGGGGTTCGGCATGGTCACGGTCGTGGAGATGGCGGTCTTCGTCGCGGTGCTGGCGCTCGGCATCCTCTACGCCTGGCGCAAGAACATCCTGCGCTGGTCCTGACCTCAGCCGCGGTCAGCCTCTCACCACCCTGCCCCGCCGCGGGCGGCCCGACGGTCGCCCCGCCGTCCCCGCAGGGCGACGGTCAGGCGAGGCCGCGCCGGGTCAGCGTCGGCGGCCGGTCGCCCCGGATCGAGGCGACCATGTCGAGCACCCGCCGGGTGGGGCGGACCTGGTGCGCGCGGAACACCCGGGCGCCCAGCCAGGCCGAGACCGCCGTGGCCGCGAGCGTCCCCTCCAGCCGTTCGGCCACCGGCAGGTCCAGCGTCTCGCCGATGAAGTCCTTGTTCGACAGGGCCACCAGCAGCGGCCAGCCGGTGCCGGAGAGCTCGCCGAGTCGGCGGGTGATCTCCAGGGAGTGCCGGGTGTTCTTGCCGAAGTCGTGCGCCGGGTCGATCAGGATCCCGTCGGCGCGTACGCCCAGCGCGACCGCGCGTTCGGCGAGCCCGGTCACCGTCGTGAGCACGTCGGCGACCACGTCGGCGAAGGCCGCGCGGTGCGGGCGGGTCCGGGGTGCCAGGCCGCCGGCGTGCGAGCAGACCAGGCCGGCGCCCGTCTGCGCCGCCACCTGGGCCAGGGCCGGGTCGGCGCCGGACCAGGTGTCATTGAGCAGGTCGGCGCCCGCCGCAACCGCCTCCACCGCCACCTCGGCCCGCCAGGTGTCGATCGAGATCACCACGTCGGGGAAGGCGGCCCGGACGGCGGCGATGGTCGCCACCGTGCGACGGATCTCCTCGGCCACGTCGACCTCGGCGCCGGGACCGGCCTTGACCCCGCCGATGTCGATGATCTCGGCGCCCTCCCCGACCGCCCGCTCCACGGCGCGCAGCGCGCTGTCCTGAGCGAAGGTCGCGCCCTGGTCGAAGAACGAGTCCGGCGTGCGGTTGACGATCGCCATCACCACCAGCTCGTCCGGGCCGAACGTGCGCCCACCGAGCCGAAGCGCCCCGGCCATGCCGCCTCCTGAAGGTCCGCCGCCGACCCGTCCCCGCCGTCGGCCGATGACGACGCTAGCCGGTCCGCCCGGTTCGGGCCCCGCCGGTCCGCCGTCGCCGCCTCCCGTACCGGTGCGTCGGGCGGGGGCTCTTCGGCACGGATCCGGGGCGCGGCGGGTGGCGGGGTCGCTCCCGGCGGTTCGACATGCCACGATCTGTGCATGGGTCAGGTTCTGCTCCTGCTGGTCGTGGCGTTGACCGTCGCGGCGGTCGTGTTCGGGGTGACGGTGCTGGTCTCCGGCCGGGATCCCGGCCTGGTGCCGGCCGAGCCGGACGGACGGTCCGTGCCGCTGCCGGCGTCCCGCCCGCTCGCCGAGGCCGACGTGGGTGAGGTCCGGTTCGACACGGCGCTGCGGGGCTACCGCATGGCCCAGGTCGACCACGCGTTGCGCCGGGCGGCCTACGACATCGGCTACAAGTCCGAGCTGATCGGCGTGCTGGAGGCGGAGGTCGCCGCGCTGCGCGAGGGGCGGACGGCGGATGCCGACGCCCTGCGCCGGGCGCGGGAGCAGGCGGCCGGGGCCGCCGCCGTGTCGTCGCCGGAGGCCCGGGGGACGGTGCCGGTCGGCGCCGACCGCCCGGACGCGCCGGGGGACACCGACGTGGTCGTGGCGCCGATCCCCGCGTTCGCGGGCCCGACCGTCGCGTCGGCGGCGAAGGACGCCACGCCGGCCGGCTCCGCAGCCACCGGGCACCCCGGCGACGCCGCCTTCGCCCGGCCCGGCGCCGACCGCGCCGCGGACCGGACCGGCGACACCGACACCGACACCGACACCGACACCGCCGTGGACCGGACGGAGGCGGGCGACGCCGCCGTGGACTGGACCGACGCGGGCGATACCGCCTGGGACCGGCCCGGCGCGGGGGACGCGGCCGCTGACCGGACGGACGCCGCCGTGAACCGGCCCGACGCGGGCGACGGCACGACGCGGCCGGCGGGTGACGCGACCAGCCCCGGTCCGGTGGTCGGGTCGGGGTCGGAGTCGAAGTGACCGGTCCGGAACCCGGCGACGACCTGCGCGACGTGGCGCAGCCCGGCGCGGGCGAGGTCACCGCCACGGTGATCGTCGACGCGCCGGCGGAGCGGGTCTTCGCGGCGCTGACCGCCTGGGAGCGGCAGTCGGACTGGATCCCCTTCACCACCGTCCGGGTGGTCGAGGGCGACGGCGGCGAGGGCAGCCTGGTCGAGGCGGTCACGGCGCTCGGCCCCGCCGTGCTGCGTGACGAGATGCGGGTGGTCCGGGTGGACGCGCCCTACGAGGTGGGCGTGGTGCACTGCGGGAAGCTGCTGCGCGGCCCCGGCGTGCTCCGCTGCACGCCGCTCGAGCGGAACCGCACCCAGGTGGTCTGGCACGAGTGGTTCCACCTGCCCGGCGGGCCGGCGGGCCGGGTGGCCTGGCCGGTGCTCTGGCCCGGGTCCAAGTTCAGCCTCAGCCAGGCGCTGAAGAAGTTCGGTCGGCTGGTGGAGCAGGGCCGGCTCCCCTGACCGGGGCGGCCGTGGATCATGCCCCGTCGGGCGACTTGGCTTGATCGACTCGATGTCGCCGACATCGGGGTGTCGGCGTGATCGGGACGCCCCGATGTCGGCGAACCCGGGCGGACCGGGCCCGGCTGCCGGGGCGCGGCGCGGGGCCGCAGGGCGCGGGCCCGTCGGGGCCGTGCCCTAGCGTGGACGCGTGACTGACCTGGTGATCGGCGCCGACGGGCTGCCGCGATGCGGCTGGGGGCACAGCACCCCCGACTACGCCGCCTACCACGACACCGAGTGGGGCCGGCCCCTGCGCGGCGACGACGCGCTCTACGAGCGGCTGACGCTGGAGGCGTTCCAGTCGGGGCTGTCCTGGCTGACCATCCTCCGCAAACGTCCCGCGTTCCGGCTGGCCTTCGACGAGTTCCGGATCGGGACCGTGGCCGACTACGGCGACGCCGACGTCGCCCGGCTGCTCGCCGACGCCGGCATCGTCCGCAACCGGGCCAAGATCGAGGCGGCGATCGCCAACGCCCGGGCGGCGTTGGAGCTTCCGGAGGGGCTCTCCGCGCTGCTCTGGTCGTTCGCCCCGCCGCCCCGGCCGGCCCGACCCACGTCGTTCGCGGAGGTGCCGGCGTTGACCGCCGAGTCCACCGCGATGGCCAAGGCGCTCAAGAAGCGGGGCTTCCGCTTCGTCGGCCCGACCACGGCCTACGCGCTGATGCAGGCCACCGGGATGGTCGACGACCACCTTGCGGGCTGCCACGTCGTGGCGGCGCGGGCGGCGTGATGGGATGGAGGCCATGACGACCGACACCGCGCACCGGGTGGACGGGGCGCGCCCCGCCGACGGCACGGGCGCCTGGGCGGTGCTGCTGCCCACCGGGCGCTACGAGGCCGAGCGGCTCGTCCACCACGACACGCTCGAGTTGACCGGCCTGGCCGACGCCGCCCGACCCCGCCCCGGCGACCGGGTGGCCGTGCTGGTCGACGCGCCGCCCCGGTTGGTGGCGCTGGGCCGGGTCACCGGGGCCGGCGGCGAGGAGCGGGAGGACCCGGACGACCCGCAGTCCGAGCGGGTCGAGGCGCCGCTGGTGGTGGCGTACACCCGGCGGGCCTTCGACGAGCCGGCGCCGGCCGACGCGCTGGCGCTCGACGGGCCGGTGACCGCGCTGGACCCGGCGGCCTTCGGGGCCCTGGCTGACCGGCTCGGCCCGCCGCCGCAGCGGCGCTCCTGGCTGGTCAGCCTGGACCTGCCGATCGAGGCCGCGTCGCCCGCCGAGGCGGTCCGCCTGTTCTGGGCCTACGTGCAGGAGCTGGGCCCCCGCGAGCTGCCGGCCTTCGTCTCACCCTCCGGCGACGAGCTGGCCATGCAGGCGTTCGTGCTCGGCGCGGAGGCCAACCAGGATCCGGAGGAGGACGACTGACCCGGCCCACCGTCGCCGGAGGCCCGCTTCACTCCGCCGGAGGCCGCCCGGCCCACCGCCTGTGGAATGCGGGGCCGGGCCGGCCCGGGGGAGGCGTCAGCGGCCCTCGAAGACCGGCTTCTGCTTGTTGACGAAGGCCAGGGTGCCGGCGCGGTGGTCGGCGGTGCCCCCGCAGATCGACTGCGCCTGCGCCTCGGCGGACAGGGCGTCGGCCAGCGTGCCCGCGTCGGCGATGGAGAGCTGCCGCTTGATCGCCCCGTACGCGACGGTCGGGCCCGCGGCCAGCCGGGCGGCCAGCTCCTGCGCGGTCGGCAGCACCTGCTCGTCGTCCTCCACCAGGCGGTTGAGCAGCCCGATCTGGCAGGCGTCCGTCGCTCCCACCGGCTCGGCCAGCATCAGCAGCTCGATGGCCTTGGCGTGCCCGACCAGCCGGGGCAGCGTCCAGGAGGCGCCGGTGTCGGCGGCGAGCCCGACCTTGGCGAACGCCATCAGGAAGCTGGTCGACGGCCCGCCGATGCGGATGTCGGCGAGGAACGCCAGCGAGGCGCCCGCCCCGGCGGCCATCCCCCGCACGGCGGCGACCACCGGCTTGGGCAGGTTGGCCAGCCGGGCGGCGATCGGGTTGTAGTGCGCGCGGACGGTGTCCAGCGGGTTGCCGTCGGTGGACTCCAGGGTCTGCACGTGCTCACGCAGGTCCTGGCCGGCGCTGAACGACCGACCCGCGCCCGCGAGCACCACCGCGCGGCAGGACCGGTCGGTCTCCAGCTCGGCCAGCGTGTCCCGCAGCGCCTCCTTGAGCGCGACGTCGAGCGCGTTCATCGCCGTGGGGCGGTTCAGCGTCAGGGTGACGACGGCGTCGGTGCGGTCGACGAGCAGCGGCTCGGTCACTTCTAACGACCCTTCTGTCGGGCGATGCGGTTGCCGGAGTCGAGGCACTGCTCGACGTACCGGTCGGCGGCCGGCCGCAGCCGCGCCGCGTGCCGGTCGAAGAAACTGGCCGCGGCGGTGCCGGGCCAACGCTCGGGGAGCAGCGCCGGGGGCAACTGCGGGTCCCGGAACAGGAAGGTACGCCACGCGTGCACGAGCCGGAACCGGGCGGCGTACGCCTCCTCGTCGAGGCTGCGCACGGTGACCCCGGCCAGCAGCGGTCGCTGCTCGGCGACGAACTGCTCGTACGCCTGGCCGATCTGCGCCAGGTCCCAGGCCCGGCGCACCACGCCCATCGCGCCGGGGGTGCCGGCGGTGTGCGCGGCGGTGAACCGCTCGTAGCGCACGCCCGCCTCGTCGAGCAGCACGTCCACGTCCTCGCCGGGCCGGGTCGCCACCCAGGTGCACTCGTCCAGGGCGCCGTAGCCGAGGAAGGTCAGGTTGGCGGCGAGCCGCTGCCGGTCCCGCCGGGACAGGGGGGCCTCCAGCACCAGTAGGTCGAACCGCCCGTCCCAGGTGATCCGGCCGGTCCGGTAGATCCGCGCCGCCGCCTCGTCCAGTCGGCGGGCGGCTTTCGGGGTGATCGAATATCCCGGCCCGGAGGTCAGCCGACACGGGTCGAGCCACCCCTGACGGACCATCCGGGAGACCGCCGTGCGCACGGCGGGCGGGGCGATCCCGAGCGGCGCCAGCAGCCTGACCAGGGCGGCGACGGGTGCCCGGCCGCCCCTCGCCCGGAGGTGGTCGCCGTACAGGTCGAAGAGTGCCGACCGTGCCTGCATGACCGCACATTGTGACAGGCCTTCTCAGGATAAGCTAGATGCTGTTACATCAATGCTGCTTCGGTTTGGGTCCGGCGGTGTTCATCAGGGAAAATCGTGGTCGACACCCCCGCGTAGGTTGCGGTGGTCAAGACGAAGTGGCTGTGGGGCAACCCACCGACCCTGGTGTAGGTCTGAGGGGAGACAACATGGCGGCGATGAAGCCGCGGACGGGCGACGGTCCGCTGGAAGTCACCAAGGAGGGCCGGGGCATCGTCATGCGCGTCCCGCTGGAGGGTGGTGGCCGGCTCGTCGTCGAGATGACTCCCGACGAGGCCAACGCGCTCGGCGACGCACTGAAGGCAGCCGCCGGCTGACCGAGGAACGGTCCGCGCGCCCGCGTGGGCCTTTCGTCAACCCCTGAGCCACCGGCCCCGCCGGTGGCTCAGGGTCTTCATTCCCCGCGGAGCCGCGCTCCGCGAGCTTCCCTGGAGGTACGGCTCCGCGTGCTCGCCATCCGTCTGCTCGCCGAGCCGGACCGGCTCGACACCCTCGTTCTGCCCGTCCGGCCAGGTGCGGCCGGCGACGAACCGGCCCGACCGGCCCCGACCTCGGCGACGCTGCCCGACGGCGTGGCCGAGGAGGCCGTCGCCCTGGTGCCGGCGGCCCGACTGACCGGGCGCCCCGGTGAGGTCCAGGCGCAGCTGCGACCCGGGCGGGACCCCGGCCGGTTGCTGCTGCTCGGCGTCGGCGAGGGCGACGAGGCGGGCTGGCGGGCGGCCGGCGCGGCTCTGGCCCGGGCCGCGAAGGATGAGATCCACGTCACGTTGGCCATGCCGGCCGACGCCACGTCGGCGGCCGTACGCGGACTGGTCGAGGGGCTGCTGCTGGCCTCGTACCGGTTCCGGCTGACCGACGCCGGCACCGCCCCCGCCCTGGCGGAGGTCGACGTCGTGGTGGCCGACCCGGACGCGCACGGCACGACCCTGGAGGTGGCCCGGACGACGGCCCGGATGACCCGGTTCGCCCGGGACCTCACCAACACCCCCTCGTCGGTCAAGAACCCGCAGTGGTTCGCCGACCAGGTCGCCGCCCTCGCCGCCGACGTGCCGGACCTGCACCTGCGGGTCCGCGACCCGGAGGAGTTGGCGGCCGAGGGCTTCGGCGGGATCCTCGCCGTCGGGGGCGGCTCGGCCAGCGGCCCGCGTCTGGTCGAGCTGGACTGGCGGCCGGCCGACGCGCGTACCCACGTGGTGCTGGTCGGCAAGGGGATCACGTTCGACACCGGCGGCATCTCGATCAAGCCGGTGGCGTCGATGAAGCTGATGCGCAAGGACATGGCGGGGGCGGCGGCGGTGGTCGCGGCGACCCTCGGCGCGGCGGCCCTGCGCCTGCCGGTCCGGGTCACCACGCTCGCGCCGTTGGCGGAGAACATGCTCAGCGGCTCGGCGTTCCGCCCCGGCGACATCATCCGCCACTACGGCGGCACGACCAGCGAGACCACCAACTCCGACGCCGAGGGGCGACTGGTCCTGGCCGACGCGCTCGCGTACGCCGTCGCCGAACTCCAGCCCGACCTGCTGGTCGACCTCGCCACGCTCACCGGGGCGAACGCGGTCGCGCTGGGTAAGCGCACCGGCGCCCTCTACAGCGACAACGACGGGCTCGCCGCGGACGTGCTGGCCGCTGTCGCCGCCGCCGGCGAGGCCGCCTGGCGGATGCCGCTGCCCGCCGACTACGCCGAGCACCTCGGCAGCGACCTTGCCGACCTGCACAGCTCGCCGGACCGGGGCGCCGGGTCCGTGATGGCCGCGCTCTACCTGCGGGAGTTCACCGGCGGGCTGCGCGACCGGTGGCTGCACGTGGACATGTCCGCGCCGTCGTGGGCCGACGGCGACGACGCCGAGCTGACCCGGGGCGCGACCGGCTGGGGCGTACGCTCGCTGCTGCGCTGGCTGGGCTCGCTGGGTTGACCGCCCGGCGGCGCCCGCCCCCGGCGGGCCCCGGTCAGCGGCGGGTCAGCACTTGACGGCGGCGAGCAGCCCGTGGCCGACCGGCAGCAGCGCCGGGATCCAGTGCTCGGACTCCCGGATCGCCTTGATCGCCTCGCGGACGGTCACCGTCTCGACGTCCCGGGCGGCGGG
This sequence comes from Micromonospora reichwaldensis, assembly GCF_031845925.1. Lineage (NCBI taxonomy): Bacteria > Bacillati > Actinomycetota > Actinomycetes > Micromonosporales > Micromonosporaceae > Micromonospora > Micromonospora reichwaldensis. Next base: position 234,005 of record NZ_JAVRFL010000004.1, read on the forward strand.
GTCGCCGATCCGGCCGCCGGCCAGCGTGCCGTTGAGCGCGACCACGCCGCCCGGCCGCAGCAGCCGCAGCGCGGCGTCCACGCAGGCGGCGAACCCGGTCGCCTCCGCGTCCACGAAGACCAGGTCGTACGCGCCGTCGGCGAGCCGGGGGAGCACGTCCAGCGCCCGGCCGGTGATGATCCGGGTGCGACCGGCGGCGAAGCCCGCCTCGGCGAAGATCCGCCGGGCGATCCGCTGGTGCTCGACCTCGACGTCGATGGTGGTGAGTACGCCGTCGGCGCGCATCCCGCGCAGCAGCCAGACCCCGCTGACTCCCGTGCCGGTGCCGATCTCCACCACCGCCCGGGCGCTGCCGGCGGCGGCCAGCAGGCGCAGCGCCGCTCCGGCGCCGGGGGTTACCGCCTCCAGGCCGACCTCGTGGGCCAGGCTGCGGGCGGTGCGCAGGACGAGATCCTCGGTCACGTACGACTCGGCGAAGTGCAGGGTCTGGGCCGTCGAATTGCCGGAACCGGCGACCGTGGCGATGGGACACCTCCGGGCGGCATGCGTGGTGCGGGGGCGGGTGGGCACTGTGAGCCTAGAGGCGACGTCGAACGGGCGCAGCCGCGCGTCCGCCACCCGACGATCACGGTCGGCAACCGGTGACTCCATCCGCGGTATCCGTGTAATCCTGGAAGCGGTGTTCCGGCCAGCGCGACCGGGCGACGCTGTCGCCGGGTCCGTGGAGCGCGGGATCCGGGGATGGACTGGGAGGGCACCGACGTGACCGACGGCTGGGACTGGCGCCAGCCCGGGGGAACTCCGGCGCCGGCGCGACCGCCGGTGCCCGGACATCCGCCGGTGGGGTCGCCGCCGACGCCTCAGGGCGCCGGGGGCGGCACGACTTCGCCCTGGTGGTCCGACGCGCTGGCCGACCCGTGGCGCGATCCGACCGCGCCGGCCGCGGTGGTGCTGCCGGCCGCGCCGAGCCCCGGCACCGAGCCGGAGCCGGTCAGCGACCCGGACGCCCCGGGCCGCCCGACGCTGCGGCAGCTCCTCCTCATCCCGTTGATCACCGCGCTGCTCGCGGGCAGCCTGGGCGGCGCGCTCGGGTACGCCTTCGCGGTGCGTGGGGGCGCCGGGGCCGGCACGGTGCTCGGCGCGGACCCGCAGGCGCCCGGCCTGGCCCAGCGCAGGCCCGAGTCGCTGGCCGGGGTCGCCGAGCGGGTGCTGCCCAGCGTGGTGACGGTCCGGGTGGCGGGCCTCGGCGGCACGAGCGAGGGCTCCGGCTTCATCGCCAGCGCCGACGGGCACGTCATCACCAACGACCACGTGGTCGCGGGGGCGACCGGCAAGGCGTCGGTGGTCTTCAACGACGGCAGTTCGGCCCCGGCGACCGTCGTCGGACAGGACCCGGAGTCCGACATCGCGGTGATCAAGGTCTCCCGGACGGGCCTGCGGCCGGTCGAGTTCGGCGACTCCGACGCGCTGGCCGTGGGCGACCCGGTGCTGGCCATGGGTTCGCCGCTCTCGCTGGCCAACACGGTCACGGCCGGCATCGTCAGCGCCCTGGACCGGACGATGCGGGCCGGCGAGCCCGGCGGCCCGACGCGCTACTACGCGGCGATCCAGACCGACGCGGCGGTCAACCACGGCAACTCGGGCGGCCCGCTGGTCGACGGCGCGGGCCGGGTGATCGGGGTCAACTCGACGATCAAGTCGCTGGTCTCCGAGGGGCAGGAGGCGGGCAACATCGGCCTCGCCTTCGCCATCCCGATCAACCAGGCCAAGCGGATCACGCAGGACATCATCGGCACCGGCAAGGCCCGGCGTACGGTGATCGGCGCCCAGGTCGGCGGGTCCGGCGCGGGCACCGGAGGAGCCGGCGTACGCCTGGCGGCCGTGGAGCCGTCCGGCCCGGCGGCCGGCGCGGGGCTGCGGGCCGGTGACGTGATCCTGAAGCTCGACGGCCGGCCGATGACCGAACCGACCGACCTGATCGCCCTGGTCCGGAAGTTCGCGCCCGGCGCGGTGGTGACCGTGGAGTACCGCCGGGGCACCAACCGGCAGAACGCCTCCGTGACCCTGGCCGCTGACGCCAAGTAGGGACCGGTCACCCCCTCCCCGGCCGGTGCCCCTCGTGCGTAGTCTTGCTGCTGACGCCGAAGGAGGCCCGCGCAGTGTTCGAGAACCTGAACTGGTGGGAGATCGGTGCGCTGCTGCTCCTGGCGCTGCTGATCTTCGGTGACCGGCTGCCCGCGGTGATCAGCGACGGCCTGCGCATGGTGCGCAACCTGCGCGCGATGGCCAGCAACGCCACCACCGACCTCAGTCGCGAGCTGGGCACCGACATCCAGCTGGAGGACCTGCACCCGAAGGCGTTCATCCGCAAGCACCTGCTCAGCGAGGAGGACGAGCAGGCGATCCGGAAGCCCCTCCAGGGCGTCTACGACAACCTGCGGGCGGACGTCACCGGCGTGCACAACGAGCTGAAGGACGTGGCCTCCGCCGCCGACGTGCGTGCGAACGGCAGTCGCCCGGCGACCGCCACCGGCGCCGCCCCGGCCCCCGCCCCCCGGGCCAGCTACGACGACGCGACCTGATCCCGGTCAGCGGCGAGGTCGCGCCGCCCTGGCCCCGGCCCGCCTCGGTGTCACCACGGACGACGGGGGCGGCGCTCCCGGGGGAACGCCGCCCCCGTGCGGGTGGCGACAGCGCCGGCCGTGGCCGGCGTACGGTCAGCGGCCGGCGGGCTTGAGGCCCAGCGGCTTGCCGAGCAGCGACTCCCGGCGCAGGGCGAGCCGGTCGGCGACCTGACCCAGCGCCTTCGCGGCCGGCGACTCCGGCTCGGCCAGCACGATCGGGGTGCCCACGTCACCGGCCTCGCGCACGCGGGTGTCGAGCGGGACCTGCCCGAGCAGCGGCACCTGCGCCCCGATGGTCTTCGTCAGCGACTCGGCGACCGCCTGGCCGCCGCCCGCGCCGAAGACCTCCATCCGGGAGCCGTCGGGCAGCTCCAGCCAGGACATGTTCTCGATGACGCCGACCACGCGCTGGTGGGTCTGCAACGCGATCGCGCCGGCCCGTTCCGCCACCTCGGCGGCGGCGGCCTGCGGGGTCGTGACGATCAGGATCTCGGAGTTGGGCAGCAGCTGGGCCAGGGAGATGGCCACGTCGCCGGTGCCCGGGGGCAGGTCGAGCAGGAGCACGTCCAGCTCGCCCCAGTAGACGTCGGCGAGGAACTGCTGCAACGCCCGGTGCAGCATCGGGCCGCGCCACACCACGGCGGCGTTGCCGTCGGTGAACATGCCGATCGAGATGACCTTCACGCCGTGCGACTGCGGCGGCATGATCATGTCTTCGACGCGGGTGGGGCGCCCGTCCGCGCCGAGCATCCGGGGCACCGAGTGGCCGTAGATGTCGGCGTCGACCACGCCGACGGAGAGCCCGCGGGCGGCCAGCGCGGCGGCCAGGTTGACCGTCACGCTGGACTTGCCGACGCCGCCCTTGCCGCTGGCGACCGCGTACACGCGGGTGCGGGAGCCCGGCTGGGCGAACGGGATGACCGGCTCCTGGGAGGCGCCGCCGCCGCGCAGCTTCGCCTGGAGCTCCTGGCGCTGCTCGGGGCTCATCACGCCGAACTCGATCGCCACGCCGGTCACCCCGGGCACCGCCCCGACGGCGGCCGTGATGTCCGAGCGCAGCTTGTCCTTCAGCGGGCAGCCGGCGACGGTGAGCAGCAGCTCGACCCGTACGACGCCGTCGTCGCCGACCTCGGCGGAGCGGACCATGCCCAGCTCGGTGATGGGCCGGCGGATCTCCGGGTCGTTGACGGTGGCCAGCGCGGCCTGGATCGCGTCGGAGACGGTGCTGACGGGTGCTGACATGCCCGCAATGCTACGTCGGCGGCCCTGCCCCACCGCCGTCAGCGGGGGGCGGTGTGAGCGAATCGATGGCGACGGCTGCGCTGGGCGGCATACCGGACGAAGCGGGACGACCGAGTCGGTCCCGCTGGGCTGGGCCCCCGGGGCGGGCGGCGTGCAGGCCGCTCAGGCCCCGGCCTCCCGGCCCTCCGGGCGGCCGTCGTGGGCCTGGTCGCCGTCCAGGTCGTCGCGGGGCTCCTCCAGCCCGTCGCCGTGCTGGGGGATCCTGTCCTGCTGCCGGCGCTCCAGCCGCTGCCGGCGCCGGCCCGCCTCGTCCAGCTCCTCGGCCAGCCGGGCCAGCTCCGAACGGAGGAAGTCCCGGGTCGCGACCTCGCCCATCGCGTTGCGCAGCGCGGCGATCTCCCGCGCCAGGTACTCCGTGTCGGCCTTCTGCATGGTCGCCCGGCGGCGGTCCTCCTCCAGGGAGACCCGGTCCCGGTCGGCCTGCCGGTTCTGCGCCAGCAGGATCAGCGGGGCCGCGTAGCTGGCCTGGAGGGACAGCACCAGGGTCAGGAACGTGAAGGTGTACGGGTCGAAGCGCAGGTGCGCCGGGGCCAGGGTGTTCCAGCCGAACCACAGCGCGATCACGATCGTCATGTAAACGATGAAGTTCGCGGTGCCCATCCCCCGGGCGATCCCCTCGGACCACCGGCCGAAGGCCTCCGGGTCGAACCGGGGCAGCTTGACGCCCCGGGGCTCGCGCGGCTGGTCGAGCCGCTGCGCCCGTCGCTGCTCAGCCATCCGCGCCGTCCAGCGTCGGCTCGGCGGTGGACGGGCGCTCGGCGACGTCCCGGTCCCGCCAGTCCCGGGGCAGGAGGTGGTCCAGCACGTCGTCGACCGTGACCGCGCCGACCAGCCGGTTGTTGCGGTCGATGACGGGCATGGCGACCAGGTCGTACGTGGCCATCCGGCGGGTGATCTCCGGCAGCGGGGTGGTCGGCCGCAGCGGGTCGATGTCGTTGACCACGATGCCGCCGAGCAGGTCGGCCGGCGGCTCGCGGAGCAGCCGCTGGAAGTGCACCATGCCGAGGTAACGGCCGGTCGGCGTGGTCATCGGCGCCCGGGACACGAAGACCTGCGCGGCGATCGCGGGGGAGAGCTGCGGCTCCCGGATCCGGGCCAGGGCCTCGGCGACGGTGGCGTCCGGCGGCAGGATGACCGGCTCGGAGGTCATCACGCTGCCCGCCGTTCCCGGCGTGTACTTGAGCAGCTGACGCACCGGATCGGCCTCGCCCGGCTGCATCAGGTCGAGCAGGACGTCCTGCTCGGGCGGCGGCAGCTCACTGAGCAGGTCGGCGGCGTCGTCCGGGTCCATCTCCTCCAGCACGTCGGCGGCCCGCTCGCGGTCCAGCGCGGCCAGGATCTCCACCTGGTCGCGCTCCGGCAGCTCGCTCAGCACGTCCGCCAGCCGCTCGTCGTCCAGCGCGGCGGCGACCTCGTTGCGCCGGGTGTCAGGGAGATCCTGGAGGGCGTTGGCGAGGTCGGCGGGGCGCATGTCCTCCAGCACCGAGAGCAGGTTGGCCGTGCCCCGGCTGTCGGCGATGCCGCTGAGTCCGCGTACCCGTTCCCACTCGACCTGGTGCAGGTGCCCCCGGCGGGTCAACCGGCCGGTCTGCTCGCGTACGGCGACCCGGGCCAGCGACCACTCGCCGCCCCGGCTGCACTCCATCGCCACGTCGACCACGGAGCCCGACTGCCCGCCGGGCTCGACCTGCACGCGGCGGTCGAGCAGCTCCTGGAGCACGAGCAGCTCGTTCGGACGCTTCTCGAAGCGGCGCAGGTTGAGCGTGCCGCTGCCGAGCACGACCGCGTCGGCGTCGATGGAGGTGATCCGGTTCAGCGAGAGGAAGATGCGCCGCCGCATCGGCATCTCGGCGACCAGACCGACGACCTCGGGCGGGCGTTGCGTCGGCCGCAGCCTGCCCACCGCGTCGCGGACCCGGCCCACCTGGTCGCCGTTGGGATCGAAGACGGCCACCCCGGCGAGCCGGGCGAGGTAGACCCGGGTCGGCGTGCTCACGGGCACCAGCCTAAGCGCCTAGTGTTTATCAACATGTCGACCTTGGCCTACGAGATCGTGGACGTCTTCACCGACCGCCCGTTCGCCGGCAACCCGCTGGCGGTGGTGTTCGGCGCCGAAGGGCTGGCCACCGAGCAGATGCAGGCGCTCGCGCTGGAGTTCAACCTCTCCGAGACGGTGTTCGTGCTCCCGCCCACCCAGGTCGGCGCCACCTACCGGGCCCGCATCTTCACGCCGGCCGAGGAGTTGCCGTTCGCCGGCCACCCCAGCGTCGGCGCGGCGGTGACCGCCAGCCGCCGCGGCATGTTCGGTGTGGGGCAGGTCACCCAGGAATGTAGGGCGGGCGTGCTGCCGATCGAGGTGACCGCGACCGGGGCCACGCTCACCGGCGGCGTACCCACCCTCGGCCCCGAGCTGGACCCGGAACCGCTGCTGGAGATGGCCGGCCTGAACGCGGACGACCACGTCGGCCCGGCGCCCCGGGTGGCCGGCTGCGGGCTGGAGTTCCCCTACCTCCCGGTCCGCCCGGACGCGGTGGCCCGCGCGCGGGTCAACGCGGCGGCGGCGCAGCGGTACGGAGTGGAGCACGTCAGCGTCTTCTCCTGGGACGCCGCCGCTCAAACCGCGCACGCCCGGGTCTTCGTCCCCGGGTTGGGTGTGCCGGAGGACCCGGCCACCGGTTCGGCGGCCCTGGGCCTGGGGGTGTGGCTGGTCGCCAGCGGCCTGCTGCCCGCCGACGGGCGCGCGGAGTACACCGTCCACCAGGGCATCGAGATCAACCGCCCGTCCGTGCTGGCCTGCACGGTGACCGCCGAGGACGGTCAGGCGGCGGGCGCCACCGTGGCCGGGCACGTCGTACCGGTGGCCCGGGGCGAGATCATGGTCCCGCCGTTCGTCGGCTGACCTGCGCGATCCGTGCCGCCGGATCGGATCGTCCGGCGTCGTGCCCGTGCCGTGCGCCCCGACCGCGTCCACGGCGACGCGCGGCCGGACCCCGGGCGGCACTGACGGGACGGGGACGGATGCGGGAGGATGCGAGGGTGACCGACGCGGAGCGGACCAGCACGCCGCTGGTCGACGAGGCGATGAAGAAGGCCGCCGTGGCCTGGGTGAGCGTGCCCGGCGGGCCGGCGCTCGCGCTGTGGTGCCTGCCCCTGGAGGGGGCGCTCTTCGTGGTCAGCGGCCCCGGGGAGCAGCCCGCCCCGGGTCTGGCCGACGCGACCGAGGCGCAGGTCACCCTGCGCGGTGACCACGGCGGCCGGATCGTCACCTGGCCGGCGCGGGTGAGCCGCCTGGCGCCCGGCACCGAGCACTGGGAGACGACCGCGCCGCTGGTGGCCGCGAAGCGGCTCAACGCGCCCGGTCCGACGGCGGAGCTGGTGGAACGCTGGGCGGCCGACGGCTGCGCGGTGAACCGGCTGGAGCCGGCCGGCGAGCCGCTCGCCGGCGCCGGGCTGCCCGCGGACTCGCTGGCCGAGGTGCCCCGCGAGACGCCGGCGGTCCGGGCGACCCGCAAGCCGTTCCGCCTGCACCGGGTCCGCCGCCGCTGAGGCGCCCGGCCCGGGATCCCGGGCTTCACGCGGGGACGCAACCCACCGGCACCGCCGGCACGGGCAGGCCCGCCCGCCCCGGCACCCCGCCGACGAGGTCGACCACCTCGTCGAGCGAGCGCAGCACCGGCCCGGTCCAGGCCTCGTCGGCGTTGAACACCATGTGGCCGGCCAGGTCCGGCGCAACCAGCCGCACGGCTGTCATCCCGGCCCGCTCCGCCCCGGTCAGCTCCTGGCTGCCGCCGTCGCCGACGTAGAGGCAGTCCACCGGCGCCAGGTCGAGCCGCCGGCACGCCGCCTGGTAGAGCGCCAGGTCCGGCTTGCAGCGCCCCACCTGCACGGAGAAGACCCGCACGTCGAGCAGCGGGGCGATCGGCAGTTGCGGCAGGAACGCCGGCAGCTCGTGCGTGCAGTCGCTGATCACTCCCGTACGCAGGCCGAGCCCCCGCAGCGCGGCGAGCGTGGGCACCGCCTCGTCGCGCAGCCGGGTGTCGGCGCGGATGGCCCGGTGGCGGGAGGCGACCGCCGAGCGGACGACGTCGTCGGAGGGGTGCACCCCGGCCTGCTCGCAGACCCAGCGCAGGGTCGCCTCGGCGTTGCCGAGCCGCCCGCAGGCCCGCTCGTAGTAGGTGCGGTCGAGCACGTCGACGAGCGTGCGCGGGGCGCAGCCCAGCAGCTCGGCGGTCGACCGGTGGGCCTCGCCCCGCTGGACGGAACGGGTCAGCGTGCCGAAGAAGTCGAACAGGACCGCCTGGTAGGTGGGCATGGGGGAACGCCTCCGGGCGGTAGGGGAATCGCCGGCGCGGACAGGCATGATCGTAACGGAGTGCTGACGTTCCGTGGTGGCCCGTGGCGTGTGAGGATTGCTCCCCGTGTCCCCCGCAGCGCACCGCCCGTCGTTCCACCCGGCGACCACCGGGGCGCTCGTCCTGGCCGTCGTCGCCGTCTCGTCGTCCGCGCCGCTGGTGGCCGTCGCGGCGGCGCCGGCGCTGGCCGTCGCGTTCTGGCGCAACCTGCTCTCGGTCGCCGTGCTCGGCCCGTTCTCGGCGGCCCGGCGACGCGCCGAGTTCCGGTCGCTGACCGTCGGCGCCGGCCGGCGCGAGGGTGTCTACTGCGTGCTGTCGGGGGTCGCGCTCGCCGCGCACTTCGCCACCTGGATGCCCAGCACCAAGCTCACCTCGGTCGCGGCGGCGACCGCGCTCTGCGCCACCCAGCCGGTCTGGCAGGGGCTGATCGCCCGCGCCCAGGGCCGCCGGCTGCCGGGCGCCGTCTGGGTCGGCATCGGGGTGGCGGTCGCGGGGGCGGTGGTGGCGACCGGGGCGGACTTCGCCGTCTCCGGCCGGGCCGTGGCCGGCGACCTGCTCGCGGTGGCCGGCGGCCTGTTCGCGGCGGTCTACACCGCGCTCGGCGAGCGGGCCCGTACGACGATCAGCACGACCACCTACACCACCGTCTGCTACGGGGTCTGCGCCCTGGTCCTGCTCGTGGTCTGCCTGGTCGGCCGGGTGCCGCTGACCGGCTTCGACACCGGCACCTGGCTCGTCGTGCTGGCCCTGGTGGCCGGGGCCCAGCTGCTCGGGCACTCGATGTTCAACTACGCCCTGAAGAAGGTCTCGGCGACCACGGTCAGCGTGCTGGCCCTGCTGGAGGCCCCGGGCGCGGCCCTGATCGGCTGGGCCTGGCTGGGGCAGCTGCCCGGGGTGACCGCCCTGGCCGGGCTGGGGCTGCTGCTGGCCGGCGTCGCCGTGGTGGTGCTCGGCGGCGCCCGCTCGGCCCGCCGCGTCCGCCCGGTCGCCACCGCCGTCCCCGCCGACGCCGGCCCACCGCCCGGCTGACGCGCTGGGATGGCCTCCTGCCGCCGGACGGCCACCCGGCCCGCGGCCGTCCACCCTGCCGCCGGACGGCCACACGGCCACTCCTTTGGCGCGGGAACGGCCGTTCCGCCTGCCGGATCCGGCGGCGTCCGTGAGAGTGCGGGGGAGGGCACGCGGCGGGCGGGAAGGCGGATGGGGGAGCGGGACGGCGACGAGGGCGGCACGGCCGTCACGCCGTCGGCCGAGTTCCCGCCGCTCGACCCGGACGAGCTGCGGGCCCTGCGCCGGATCGGTGACCGGTGGCGGACCGCCCGGCGGGGCCGACCGCCCGGCGCGGACACGCTGCCGGTGGACCCGACGCTGCGCCGGCACCCGGACCGGCCGGCCCCGACGCGGTTCGGCCGCCTCGCCCCGATCGCGATGTTCCGGGTCAGGGAGCCGGACGAACTGGTCGCCACCGCGCCGGCCAACCTGCCCGGCAGCCGGCTCGGCCGGACGACCACGCGGCTGCGGCGAGGGCTGTTCGGGCCGCCGCTGAGCAGCGCCGCCGTGGTCTACGAGCGGATGCGCAAGCTGGTGGCCCTGCCGGTGCTCTCCTCCGACCTGCTCAGCTCGGTGGCGTACGGGCCGGAGGCGATGCTCGCCGTGCTGCTGCTCGCCGGCAGCGGGGCGCTCGGGCTGTCCCTGCCGCTGGCCGCCGGGCTGGCGCTGCTCATGATCGCGGTCGGCACAGCCGCACCGAGCAGCGGCTGCGTACGGCGTTGCGCCGGCTGCCGGGGGTGGTGGTCACCAGCCTCCCGGTGCACCCGGGCGGGTAGCGGCCCGAGGGACGGCTGCGGCGCGGGTCGTCAGTCGCGTCGGGCGAGCACGGCGACCCGGGGCCGCGCCTCCGGGTCGGGTACCGGGGTGAGCAGGTCGTCGATGGCGGCGACGTGGCTCGTCGTCCAGCCGGCGTCCGCCAGGGCGGAGAGCACGTCGGCCACGGGGTGGGCGGTGTTGGTGATCGTCGTGGTGAAGGGGGTCGTGCGGCCGTCGTCGGTGCGTAGCTCCCCGGTGACGTGCAGCGGGCGGCGGTCGCCGTCGAGCGGGCCCCGGGCCACCTCGACCGAGACCGTGCCGTCCTGCCGGGCGACCGGGGGGACGTCGGCGAGGAGTCCCTTCATCGTCGACATGTCGAAGCCGAACCAGCCGTCCGGCGCGACCGCCCGGTGCACGCAGCGCAGGTAGGCCCGGACCCGGTCGATGTCGCCGACGTGGTTGAGGACGTCGTACGTGGAGACCGCGAACGCGCAGGGGCGCGGCACCTCGAAGTCCGCGGCGTCCGCGGCGATGAGCACCGCGTCGGTGCCGGCCAGCCGGTCCCGGGCGCGGGCGATCATCGCCGCGGAGACGTCGACCCCGACGACCCGGTAGCCGGCGGCGGCGAACCGGGCGGCCACGATGCCGGTGCCGCAGCCGACATCCAGCAGGCTCAGCTCCGACCCGGGTGCGACGTGCGCGTGCAGCCGCAGCCACGCCTCGCCCATCCGCTCGGGGTACGGCGCCCAGAAGCGGTCATACGCCGTGACGAAGGCGTCAACGTATTCGGCCATCGGGTTGCCTTTCGTAGTGCCGGACGGTGGAACTGGCCAACGGGACGAGCGCGGCGACGAAGATCACCGTGGCCAGGGCGAGCAGGGCCGTCCGCACGCCGATCGCGGGCACGACGAGACCGGCGGCGATCATGACGGGCGGGCCCAGCCCCACCGCCCCCAGCCACTCGTACGCGCTCACGCGGGACATCGCCTCCGTCGGCACCTCGGACTGGACGGTCGTCTCCCACAGCACCCCGAAGACGTCGAAGGCGACCCCGGCCAGCACGGCGGCGAGGATCACGAACGGCAGCGCGGCACCGGATCCGAGCAGCAGCGCCGGCAGCCCCAGCAGCGACACGGCGAGGACGGCCGTGCGCAGGGGCCGGGTCGTCCTGATCCGCATCGCCACCAGCACGCCGGCGAACATGCCGACCGCGTACCCGGCCAGGACGCCGGACCAGGCGCCCGCACCGCCCAGGTGCGCCCTGGCGAGCAGCGGCCCCGCGAGCCCGAAGGTCACCCCGACGGCGGCGTTGATCACCGCGGCGGCGAGCACGATCTGCCACAGCCATCGTTGCCGGACGAACTCGCGCCAGCCGTCGCGCAGCTCGGCCGGCAGGTTCCGCCTTGCCGGCCGGGTCGTCGCGGCGAGGCGCAGCCGCGCGAGGAGTAAGGCGGCGACGGCGAACGTCGCGGCGTCGAGGGCCAGCGCCCAGCCCGGCCCGAGCCAGGTGATCAGCGCCCCGCCCGCCGTGAAGCCCGCCACCGTGGCGGTGTTCGTGCCGAGCCGCAGCAGGGCGTTGCCGCGCTGGCGCGCCTGCGGCGAGACGAGTTCGGCGGTCAGCCCGTTGAGCGAGGGCAGCAGCAGCGCGGAGGCGGTGCCGGCGACGGCCGCGCAGCCGGCGAGGGCGGCGACGCCGGCCCGCCCGCTCAGCACGAGGACGGTCATCGCGCCGTACGCCGTACCGCACATCAGTTCCGCCGCCACGAGTACGCGGTGGCGCGGCAGCCGGTCGCCGATGACGCCGCCGAGCAGCATCAGCGCGATCCGGGGCACCGAGATCGCGGCGAGCACGAGCGACAGCGCCGTGGGCGATCCACCGGGCAGGTCGAGCACGGCGAAGGTCAGTGCGAGCGGGCCCATCGCGTTGCCGAAGACGGAGATCGTCCTGGCCGTGGCGAACAGGACGAACCGGCGCTCGCGCAGCGGGTCCGTCGGGCGGTCCACGGACGCGATGGTGTCGGTCATGCCCGGTCCGGGCGGACGATCGCCTGCCACCGCGCCACCGGCTCGCCGGCGTCGAGCACGTGCAGCAGCGGCCGGCGGGCCACCACGGGGCACACGTGCCCGGGCAGCACCCGCAGTTCGTCGCCCACCGCCACCGACCCCGCGTCGACCGGCCCGCCGTCGGGTGCGGTCAGCACGACACCGCTCATCCAGGTCTGGTCGGCGCCCGCCAGCAGCTCGTCGGCGTCGGTGCGCAGCACCCGCCCGTCGGTGCCGGTGACGGTCGTGGTGACGGATATCGCGACCGCCCCGGGGTCGCACTCGCCCAGCCGGGCGAACCCGCCGTCGAGCAGCGCGTACGCCCCGGCGCAGACCTCGGTCACGCCGGCGACGTCCAGCACGCCGGCGAGGGTCGGGGTGCCCCCGACGCTGACGGCCGGGCAGGGCGACCCGGCCGCGCGGATCCGCTCGGCGACCGACACCAGCAGGCGCGCCTGGCGGCGGCCCAGCTCGACCCTGTCGCGCGCGGCGGCGGGGTCGGTGATCCCCACGTAGCCGGTGACGCCCGCCATCCGCAGCCCGCCGGTCCGCGCGATCGTGGCGGCCAGCCCCACGGCGGCGTCGGGGTCGACACCGACGCGGTGCAGACCGGTGTCGACCTCGACGCGTACGCCGAGTTCGACGTCGTGGGCCTCGGCCGCCGCGCCGAGCCCGGCCACCGCGTCGGGGTGGTCCACGTGCACCGTCACCGCGCAGTGCCGCGCGAGCTGGGCGAACCTGGTCCACCGCCACGCGTCACGCCAGGGCCACGCCACCGCCACGTCCGTCACGCCCACCGCCACGTAGGCCTCGGCCTCGGCCGCCGAGTGCACCGCGACGCCCACCGCGCCCGCGGCCACCTGCCGGGCGGCGATCTCGGGACTCCGGTGCCCCTTGACGTGCGCGCGCAGGGCGACGCCGGCCTCGGCCACCTGCCGGCCGTACCGCGCGACGTTCGCGTCCAGCCGGGCCAGGTCGACGGTCACCCGCGGCGTCATTCGCCGCGCCCGTGCCAGGCGTCCGGCGGGAAGGAGAACGCCGCGTCGCCGCCGGCGAGCATCGCCGCCTGGCGGTCCCGCTCGACGGGATGCGGCACGCCGACGCCGGAGACGCCGAGGAAGGCCTCGTCCGGCCAGGACAGCCCGAGGGCGTCCTCGACGGGCGCGTCGCGGGTGGCGGCGGTGAAGAACGTCCCGAGCCCGAGCGCCGTCGCGGTGAGGTACACGGTCTGGCTCAGGTGACCGACGTCGAGCAGGAGCGCGCGGTACGCGCGGGCGGCCGGGTACTTCCACACGGTCCGGTCGAGCACCGCCGCGTACATCAGCAGGAAGCCGGCCTGGGCGGCGTGCGGCTGCCCGCCGCACCACTCGCGCAGCCGGTCCTCGCCGGGGGCGGGCCCGAGGCGCACCAGCTCGTGGCGGCGCACCGCGTAGTGGTAGACCCCGGGTTCCAGCCCCGCCACGTCGCGGACCACCGGGTAGACCTCGACCGGGTGGCGGGCCCCGCCGGAGGGAACGGTCTTGAGCAGCGCCGTCCCGACCCCGGAGACGTCCACCTCGCGGCGCACCCCGGCCGTCCAGCGCAGCAGGGCGGCGAACGCGGGCAGCGGCACCGGGCGGTCCGGGTCGAACCATCGGGTCGAGCGCCGGGCCGCAAGGACCGTGGTGAAATCGACGGCGGGCGGGTCGGCGGGGGGCAGGGCGACGCGTGGCCCGTCGTGCTCCCTGACCGGATCCGGCTGGCCGGACTTGGCGCGCAGCACCGCCGCGTCCTGCGCCGCCGAGCGGAAGACGTCGCTGCCGAGCGTACGGCTGGCCAGGTGGTAGTAGGTGGCTGCCGGTCCCAGGTCGCGCCACGCGCCGAGGCGTTCCTCCCGGGCGTGCTCCGGCGAACCCTCGGCGACGAGCACGTGGGCGTCGAGGAGCTGCTGCGCGAGTCGGCCTTCGGGCTCGGCCCAGTCGGCGTAGTCGCGCAGCAGCCTCTCCGCCTCCACAGTCAACGCGAACTGCCGGTGCCTCAGCGGGTCGTCGCAGACCAGTTGGCCGTCACGCCATAGGAAGACGACCAGCCGCGACACACGGACACGCATGACTACTCAGGCTTCGACCGGTCAGACCTCGACCGGAGGCTCCAGGCAGGTCAGTTCCTGGTCGTAGTCGTCGGACGCCACCGGCTCGAAGGCCTCGATCTGCTCGGTCATGCGGGAGCTCCCCTCACTAATCGGCGTTGATCACTGCGATGCACCGTAGCAGACCGTCCACAGTGAACACACCCGCTGGCGCGGAACGGGTCGGCCCGCTCCCGCGCCGATTCAGACCTCCTGGACCTCCAGCACCCGGGTGGTCGGGGCGGCCCCGCCCAGCTCACCGCGCAACGCCGCCCGCTCCGGATCGGCCAGGAAACCGTCGTAGCCGGCGCGGCTGTCGAACCGGATCAGGTGCACCTCCGTACGCCCGTCGGCGGTGCGCTGCCGGCGCTCCAGCCGCCCGCCGTGGCGCCCGAGGAGGCCCAGCACCCCGTCCTCGTACCGCTGGCCGGCCTGCACCGCGTCGGGGGCCAGCTCCACCAGCGCCACCAGGCGCACGGCGCCGGCCGGGTCGGTGACGAGCGACTTGACGAAGTGGTGGTCGACGTGGCCGTTGGGGATGCCCTCGCGCTGCCCGGTGTCGAGGTAGCCGTTGCGGCGGTAGAAGCCCGGCGCCTGGAACGAGAGCGAGGAGACCGAGATCTCCGTGCAATCGCGCCGGCGGGCCTCCTCCTCGGCGGCCCGCAGCAGCCGGGCGCCCCAGCCCTCGCCGCGCCGGTCCTCGCGTACCCAGACCATGTTGATCCCGGCGCAGCCGCCCCAGGTCCATCCGGTCAGCCCGGCCACCAGCTCGCCGCCGGCGTCGTCGACCCGGACGCAGAGGCCGGCCTCGTCGTCCGCGCCGGTCGCCCGGTTGTTGAAGGCGGTCAGCTCCGCGTCGAGCCGTGCCTGGAGTTCCTTGTCCTCGCGCAGCACCCGCAGGACGCCGCCGCCCGCGTCCCCGTGCCCGTCCGTGTCCCCGTGCCCGCCCGCGTTTCCGTGCCCGTCGGTGTCGCTCCCCGTCGTCATGGGGCGGAGTATGGCAGCGCCCCGGTCGCCGGCGACACCGTTATCCGGCGACGCCGACCGCCTCGGCGCTGGCCGTCCAGAGCCGGGCGGCGAGCTGCGGGTCGGTCGCCCTGGGCAGCGGCCGGCGCAGCCGCCGGTCGACGTGGTAGCCGCCCGTCACCAGCCGCTCCGGGTCCTGGTTGGCCAGCCAGACCAGCGTCTCCGCGCCCTTCTCCGGGCTGCGCAGCGGCAGGATCCGCATGCCCAGGGCGACCAGCCGGTTGTCGTTGCCGAACCGGCTGCGCACCACCCCCGGATGGAAGGAGTACGCGGGGATCTCCGGCCAGCGCCGGGCCGCCTCGGCCGTGAAGAGGATGTTCGCCTGCTTGCTGGTGCCGTACGCCTGCATGGGTCGGTAGCGGCGCAGCGCGGCGTTCAGGTCGGCCGGGTCGAGCACGCCGCTGCGGTGCGCGCCGGAGGCGGTCACCACCATCCGGCCGATCCGGTCGCGCAGCAGGTTGCTGAGCAGGAACGGGGCCAGGTGGTTGGCCTGGATCGACAGCTCGAAGCCGTCGACCGTGGTGAGCGGCTGGAGCGCGATCGCCCCGGCGTTGTTGGCGAGCACGTCGATCCGGTCGTACGCCTCGCGCAGCTTGCCGGCCAGCCGGCGGACGTCGTCCAGCACCGCGAAGTCGGCCCGGAACAGCTCCGGTCGCTCGCCGGACGCCTCCCGCACCTGTTCCGCCGCGGCCTGGAGCCGGGCCGGGTCGCGGCCGACCAGTACCACCTGGTCACCGCGGCGCGCCAGGTCGACGGCGGCCGCCAGCCCGATGCCCGAACTGGCCCCGGTCACCACCACGATCCGACGCCCAGTGAGATCTTCCACAGGTCCATTCACCCCGGTCACGGCACGAGGTTACCGTGGCGTCACAAAGACCTTTGGGATCGTTAAGCCCTCGCATTTCGTCAGGTGACGTCGGCGTGCCCGCGCACGCTGGAAGGAGCGCATCCATGGCCGCAGTCGGTCGCCCCCGCCGGTCCTGCCTCGCGGTACCCGGCTCCAGCGTCAAGATGCTCGGCAAGGCCCAGGGGCTCCCCGCCGACCAGGTCTTCCTCGACCTGGAGGACGCGGTCGCCCCGCTCGCCAAGCCCGACGCCCGCAAGAACATCGTCGCGGCGCTGAACGAGGGCGACTGGTCGGGCAAGACCCGCGTCGTCCGGGTCAACGACCTGACCACGCCGTGGACCTACCGGGACGTCATCGACGTGGTGGAGGGGGCCGGCGCCAACCTCGACTGCGTCATGCTGCCCAAGGTGCAGAACGCGGCCCAGGTGCAGTGGCTCGACATGACCCTGACCCAGCTGGAGAGGACGCTCGGCCTGGAGGTCGGCCGGATCGGCATCGAGGCGCAGATCGAGAACGCCGCCGGCCTGGTCAACATCGACGCCATCGCGGCCGCCTCGCCCCGGGTCGAGACCATCATCTTCGGTCCGGCCGACTTCATGGCCTCGATCAACATGAAGTCGCTGGTGGTCGGCGCGCTCATCCCGGACTACCCGGGCGACCCCTACCACTACATCCTCATGCGCATCCTGATGGCGGCCCGGATGCACGACAAGCAGGCCATCGACGGCCCGTTCCTGCAGATCCGCGACGTGGACGCGTTCCGCGAGGTGGCCAAGCGCTCGGCGGCGCTCGGCTTCGACGGCAAGTGGGTGCTGCACCCGGGCCAGATCGACGCCGCGAACGAGGTCTACTCGCCGGCCCAGGCCGACTACGACCACGCCGAGCTGATCCTCGACGCGTACGAGCACTACACGTCGGAGGCGGGCGGCCGGCTGGGCGCGGTGATGCTCGGCGACGAGATGATCGACGAGGCGTCCCGCAAGATGGCCCTCGTGGTGGCGGCGAAGGGCCGGGCCGCGGGCATGACCCGTACCTCGTCCTTCACCCCGCCGGCGGAGTAGTCCCCGCCCCTCCCGACATCCGTGCCGCCCCGGTCCGCGCCGGGGCGGCACCGTCGCGTCAGTAGTTGGTGCCGCCGGTGTCGGCCTGGGAGATCGCGAAGACGATGATCGCCACGTAGAAGAGGACCACCAGCAGGTAGAGGCCGGTGACGATCCAGCCGACGATGATGCCGGCCTTCGCCATGCCCTCGCCGCCCTCACCGGTCTCCCGGATCTGCTTCTGCGCGACGTGGCCGAGGATCGCGCCGATCGGCGCGGTGATGCAGGAGCCGATGCCGACCAGGGCGAGCACCAGTGCGGCGATGGCGAGGCCGTTGGTCCTCAACGAAGGGGCGTAGCCGTAGTTCGGGTAGGGCGGCGGGTAGGCGGCGGGCCCGGGCTGCCCGGCGCCGTGCTTCATCCCGGCGTACGGGTCGCCGCCCGCGTACGGGTCCGGGGCGTACGGGTCGGGGCCGGTGGGCTGGGTGGGAACGGGTTGACCGCTCACCGGGAGGGCGGGGTCGGCGGGTGGGCTCGACTGCTGGCCCGACCACGCCGGGTCGTTCCAGCCGCCGGAGGGCGGGGGATATGTCATTCGTCTGCTCCGTAGGGTGCGGGGTGCGCCCGTCAGGGTAGTCAGGCCTGCCCAGACCCCGAGGTGTCACCACCGGGTGTGCCGCGTTGCCCGGGCCGGAGGAAGCGGGCAGGATCCTGGCATGGTGATTGACGCGCGAGCCGCGGACCGCTCCGGCAGCCGACCGAGACGGGACGCGAGCCGCCCCGGCGTGGCCCGGCGCACCCGCGCCGCCGCCCAGCCGGGCACCGCCGGCATCGACGAGCCCGCGCCGCTGCCGGACCCGGTGACCCTGCGCCTCGACGGGAAGGTCGCCCTGGTCACCGGGGCGGGCAGCCCGGACGGCATCGGGTACGCGACGGCCCGCCGGCTGGCCGACCTCGGCGCCCGGGTGGCCATCGTCTCCACCACCCGACGCATCCACGACCGGGCCGGCGAGCTGGGCGTGACCGGCTTCGTCGCCGACCTCACCGACGAGTCGGAGGTGGGCGCGCTCGCCGACGCGGTCGCCGAGCAGCTCGGGGACGTCGAGGTGCTGGTCAACAACGCCGGCCTGGCCAGCCGGGCCAGCCCCGAGGTGCTGCGGCCGGTCGCCCAGCTCAGCTACGACGAGTGGCGCGGCGAGATCGACCGCAACCTCACCACCGCGTTCCTGTGCAGCCGGGCCTTCATCGGCGGCATGGCTGAGCGGGGCTGGGGCCGGATCGTCAACCTGTCGGCCACCGCCGGGCCGGTCAACGCCCTGCCCACCGAGGCGGCCTACGCGGCGGCCAAGGCGGGCGTGGTCGGGCTGACCCGGGCGCTGGCGATGGAGATGATCGCCGACGGGGTGACGGTCAACGCCGTCGCACCGGGCACCATCCACACCGCGGCCTCCACCGTGGCGGAGATCCGGCAGGGCCTCGGTACCCCGGTCGGCCGCCCCGGCACGCCGGACGAGGTGGCCGCGGCGATCGTCTTCCTCTGCTCGCCGGCCGCCTCGTACATCACCGGGCAGATGCTGGTGGTGGACGGCGGCAACAGCGTCCGTGAGGCCGAGTTCCGCTGATCCGCGGGGCTCAGTAGTTGGGGCCGTTGTTGCCGGCGAGGGCGATCAGCGCGATCCAGCCGCAGCAGGCCAGCACGCCGAGCCCGGTGATGACGTAGCTGAGGATGAGGCCCCACGTGGCGAGCTGGTCGCCCTCCTCGCCCGTCGTGCGGATCTGCCGCTTGGCCAGGTGCCCGAGGACGATGCCGATCGGGGAGAAGACGAACGCGAAGACCAGCGAGAGGATGGCGAGCACGTTCGTCCCGCCGGCCCGGGGACCGGACGGCGGGCCGTACTGCCCGTAGGGCGTCTGCGGGGTGTACGGGGGCTGGTGCCCCCACTGCTGCCCGTGCGGCGGTTCGCCGGGCTGCTCGTAGCTGGGCTGCCCGTACGCGGGGTGCTGGTGGGCCGGCGGCTCGTAGGACGGCGGTTCGTGGGACGGCTGCTCGTGGGACGGCGGTCCGTACGACGGTGGGGGCTCGTAGCTCGACGGGTCGTGCCCCGGCGGGGGCTCCCAGGGTGACGGCGACCGGTCCGGATCGGGCGGCCCCGACGACGGTGGCTGGCTCACGGTCTCCTCCTGCCGGTGGCGGATCGCGTCCCCTCTTGCCGGACGCTACCCGCAGCGGTGAACCTTTTCACAGCGGTTGTGTGGACTGGTCACCTTGGCCTCGACCGCCGTGCGGCCAATACTGACGGAGCGTTCAGTTACCCATGAGTAAGGCGCCGACCCCCGGAGGCTGAGATGGCCCGACTCGCCCAGACGCCCGGCCTGACCGATGTGCAGCGGTCGATCCTGGAGACCGTCCGGGAGTTCGCCGACAAGGAGATCATCCCGCACGCGCAGCGGCTGGAGCACGCCGACGAGTACCCGAGCGACATCCTCGACGGGATGCGCGAGATGGGCCTCTTCGGTCTCACCATCGACGAGGAGTACGGCGGGCTCGGCGAGTCCCTGCTCACCTACGCGCTGGTGGTCGAGGAGCTGTCGCGGGGCTGGATGTCGATCTCCGGCATCGTCAACACCCACTTCATCGTCGCGTACCTGATCTCCCAGCACGGCTCCGCCGAGCAGAAGGCCCGGCTGCTGCCGAAGATGGCGACCGGCGAGGTGCGCGGCGCCTTCTCGATGTCGGAGCCGGAGTGCGGCTCCGACGTCTCCGCGATCAAGTCGAAGGCCGTCCGCGACGGCGACCGTTACGTCATCAACGGCCAGAAGATGTGGCTGACCAACGGGGCGTACTCCTCCGTGGTGGCGACCCTGGTCAAGACCGACACCGGCGCCGACTCCGTCTACGGCAACATGAGCACCTTCCTGCTGGAGAAGGAGCCCGGCTTCGGCGAGACCGCGCCCGGCCTGACCATCCCCGGCAAGATCGACAAGATGGGCTACAAGGGCGTCGAGACCACCGAGATGGTGCTCGACGGCGTGACCGTCCCCGAGTCCGCCGTCCTCGGCGGCGCGGAGAAGGTCGGCCGCGGCTTCTACCAGATGATGGACGGCATCGAGGTCGGCCGGGTCAACGTGGCCGCCCGCGCCTGCGGCATCTCCATCCGCGCCTTCGAACTCGCCGTCGCGTACGCCCAGCAGCGCCACACCTTCGGCCAGCCGCTCGCGAAGCACCAGGCCGTCGCCTTCAAGCTCGCCGAGATGGGCACAAAGATCGAGGCGGCCCACGCGCTCATGGTCAACGCCGCCCGGCTCAAGGACGCCGGCCAGCGCAACGACGTCGAGGCCGGCATGGCCAAGCTGCTCGCCTCGGAGTACTGCGCCGAGGTCGTCCAGGAGGCGTTCCGCATCCACGGCGGCTACGGCTACTCCAAGGAGTACGAGATCGAGCGCCTGATGCGCGAAGCTCCGTTCCTGCTCATCGGCGAGGGCACCTCGGAGATCCAGAAGACGATCATCTCCCGCGGCCTCCTCAAGCAGTACAAGCTCTGATGTAAGGAAGGGCACCTTCCTAACGCCTCAGGTAGAGGAAGGTGCCCTTCCTAACACGTCGGGTCGGCACCGGCAGCGGGCTCCGGTGCGGTGACCGGCCCCGCCGCCAGCACCTGCGGTCGTTCCCGGTACGCCTCGATCGCGGCCGCCAGGCGCTGCTCCGGCACCGCCACGTCCCGGCCGCCGACCACCGGCGCCGGCTCCAGCGACCGCCACACCCTCGGCCGCAGCCGCACCCCGGAGAGCCGGCCGTCCTCCCGGTGCAGGCTCACCCGGTCGATGTTGGACCAGTCGTACCACCGGCGGCCGTGCCGGATCCCGCTCGCCGTCAGCGCCAACCGGCCGGTGAACCGCACGCCGGAATAGGCGACGACGCCGCCCGCCGCCGCCACCGCGACCAGGAGCGCCAGCCGTACGACCCGGGCCCACTGCGGGTCGGCGGGCAGCGCCATCGTCACCACCAGCGTCACCGCCGTCGCCCAGGCCAGGGCGGTGACAAGGTCGATCCAGCCGGCCAGGGACCGCCGAGCGACCAGACCGGGCTCCGTGCCGTCCAGGCCGGCCACCCGTTCCCGCCAGACCAGCCGGGCGTCCTGCCGCGGACACCATCGCCGCAGCAGCGCGGTCACACCGACGAAGAGCCAGAAGACACAGACATCGGGATCGAACCGGGGAACCCGGAACAGCGCGGCGGCCACCGGCACCGCCAGCATCGCGGCCACCGTCGCGGCCAGCAGCCGGCGGGACCAGAGCCCGTCGTCGCGCTTCGGCAGCCGGCCGGACAGGCGGACAGGCATGGCCGCAGGGTACGAGCCGTCGACAACGTGCGGGCCTGACCCACCGCCCAGCCGACTCGTGCAACCGCCACGGCGCGGGACTGGCCGCCGTGCCGGGACTCCCCGAACCCGGTCAGCCCAGCCGTGTCAGGCCGGCGGCGGCGCGCTCGACGATCAGGCAGCGGTCCTCGACGTAGTCGACGCCCGCCTCCGTGGCGATCCGCCGCGCCTCGGCCGAGACGATGCCGAGCTGCAACCAGACCGCCGGAGCGCCGATCGCCACCGCCTCGCGTACCACGTCGACCGCGTCATGCGCCGGCCGGAACACGTCGACAAGATCGACCGGGTGCGGGATGTCGGCAAGCGACCGGTAGACCCGCTCGCCGAAGAGTTCGTCGGCCGTCGGGTTGACCGGGATGATCCGCCACCCGTACCGCTGCATCTGCAACGGCACGCTGTGCGCGGCCTTGCGCGGGTCGCGGGACGCGCCCACGACGGCGATCACGGCGGAGTCGGCGAGGATCTGCTGAGCGGAGCGCACCCGCCGACTCTAACCCCGTCGCTCAGCCGCCGCCCGCGAGCACGTGACGCAGCCGGGCGTGCTCCTGCGGTCTCTACAGGAGAGTGAGCTGCTCGGCGGGCGGAGGCGCGGGCGCCGGTCCGGTGCGGCGGTGGTCATCGCCGCGCTCGCCCCGGGGCAGCCCGTGCCGGCGTGCCGCGATGCGCACCCGCGCCGTCAGTTCCCGCTGGTAGGACTGCGGGGCGTACGCGCCGGAGCGGTAGAGCTCGCGGTAGCGGGGAACCAGGTGCGGGAACTCGCGGCCCAGCCACCGCGCGTACCACTCCCGGGCACCCGGGCGCAGGTGCAGCGCCAGCGGCGTCGCGCTGGTCGCCCCGGCGGCGGCGATGGCCGCCACGGTCGCGTCGATCGACTCGTCGTCGTCGCTGAGCCCGGGCAGGATCGGCGCCATCAGCACGCCGACGTCGAAGCCGGCGTCGGCCAGCGCCCGTACGGCGTCGAGCCGCCGCCTCGGGCTGGGAGTGCCCGGTTCCACCGCCCGCCAGAGCCGCTCGTCGACGAAGCCCACCGAGTACGACACGCCGACCCGGGTGACCTCGGCGGCCTGGCGCAGCAGCGGCAGGTCACGCAGGATCAGCGTGCCCTTGGTGAGGATCGAGAACGGGTTCGCGAAGTCGCGCAGCGCCGCGATGATCTGCGGCATGAGCTGGTAGCGCCCCTCGGCCCGCTGGTAGCAGTCGACGTTGGTGCCCATCGCGACGTGCGCGCCCCGCCAGCGCGGCGCGGCCAGCTCCCGCCGGACCAGCTCGCCGGCGTTGACCTTGACGATGATCTTCCGGTCGAAGTCGTCCCCGGCATCGAGGTCGAGGTAGGTGTGCGTGTTCCGCGCAAAGCAGTATTTGCATGCATGACTGCATCCGCGATAGGGGTTGATCGTCCACTCGAACGGGACCCGGGACGTGCCCGGCACCTTGTTGATGATCGACTTGGCCTGCACCTCGTAGAACGTCATGCCGGCGAAGCCCGGCGTGTCGAAGGTGCGGGCGACCGCTCCGGGCAGCGCCAGCGGCAGGGGTGGTGTCGCCGGCGCTACCCGGTCGGGGACTCCCTCGTCTGGGGGAGCGGCGAGGTTGTCCCAGCGCATGGCCCTCATTCGAACACGCGTACGAGCGGAGCGCAAGCGACCCGCCGTGTTCCCGCCCACCTCGCGGCACCGTGTGCGCCTGGCGGGTGGAGGATGGAGGGCATGGAGAGGTCGACGTTCGTCTACGACGGGGACTGCGCGTTCTGCACCCGGTGCGCCGAGTTCATCGACCGGCGCATTCCGACGGGCGTGCGGGTGGTGCCGTGGCAGTTCGCCGACCTCGACGCGCTGGGCCTGAGCGAGGCCGAGTGCGAGGAAGCGGTGCAGTGGGTGGGCGCCGACGGCTCCCGCGCGGCCGGTCCGGACGCCATCGCCAGGCTGCTCCGCGACAGCGGTCCGCTCTGGCGGGTCGCGGGCGCCGGCCTCGCCTTTCCGCCGGTACGCGCTGCCGCCTGGCCCGCGTACCGCTGGGTGGCCCGCAACCGGCACCGGCTCCCCGGCGGCACGGCCGCCTGCGCGCTGCCGCAGGAGGCGCGGGAGCGTCTCTACGGACCGTCCGGTCGCCCGGCCGCGGACGCCTGACCCGCGAGTGCCGGCGCGGCGCCCGCGGGCGCTGCGGTGTCCCGTCCCCGGCGGGCGAGCAGCCGGCGCGTCCAGACGACCGGCCGGACCCGTTCCAGCGGCAGGAAGCTGGTCATCGCGGCCAGGTGCGGGGCGAACGAGATCGTGATGGTCGCGACGGTGACCAGGTGGAACGAGTAGAAGAAGCCCACCGTGGCCAGCCGCCAGCGCCCCCTGAGCAGGAACACCACCGGGCTGAGCAGCTCGAACGCGACGATGCCGAACTGGGCGACGATCAGCAGGTACGGCACCGAGGCGATCAGGTCGGCCAGCTCGGTGCCGCGCCGCAGGATCGCCCGGGCCAGCACCGAGCCGGTCAGCCAGTCCAGCCCGCCGAAACGCAGCTTGGCCCAGGCGGCCAGGAAGTACGTGCAGATGACGGCGATCTGGGTGACCCGTAGCGCCCAGCCGCCCGCCTCGGTGCGGGTGGTGTCGCCGTGCCGGGCCCGGCCGGCGGTGGGCAGCACGGCCAGCGCGACGAGCAGGCCGAACCGGTCGTGGTCGACCTTGCCGTAGCTCATCGCGACGATCATCCACTCGAAGTAGAGCGCGAAGACCGCCCAGCCGAGCAGGCGTGGTGCCCGGCCGGTCGCGGCGAGCAGGGCGAGCAGCAGCAGGGCCCAGAAGACGACGGTGACCAGCGTCTGGGTCGGCGTCGGCAGGGGCAGCACCCGGCCGACCAGCAGCGGCTGGTAGAGCTCGCCGGGCACCGCCACCCGGGTGCGTACCCAGGGCGTGAAGACGACCAGGTCGGCGGCGATGAAGAGGTAGATCAGGGTGCGGAAGGCGGCCACCCGGCCGCGGGGCACCGCTTCGGTCAACCAGCGGCTCATCGGTCCGCCTGCCAGGCGACCACGGTCTCGTCGGTCCAGCGGCCGGTGGGTCGCCCGTCGCGGATGCCGTGCCAGCGGACGACGATGCGGACCTCGACCAGCTCCGCCGCGTCCGGGTGGCGCTCGGCGTACGCGTCGGCGACCTCGGCGAGCCGCGCGGGGTCGGCGGCGTAGCGGCTCTGCTGGCCCTCGATCTCGGCCCGGCGGATGCCGGTGGCCCGCTCGCCCAGGTCGACGACCGCTCCGCTGCTGTCCACGCCCTCGACGCGGGTGTCCGGCGCGGGGGAGTTCGGCGGGTTGGACGTGGAGTACATCCGGAACGGGCCGAACGGGAAGTGGTCGTCGGTGCCCCAGACGGTGCCGGCCGCCAGGACGGCCAGGCCGAGGGCGGTGGCGGCGAGCCGGGCGGCGCGACCGCGGGTGGTCAAGGTTTCCATCGGGTCGTGACGATACGGGATGTACCGCCCGCCTCGGCTCCCTCCGACGGCCACTTCCCGCTGGCCGGCGGGCCAGGGGTGCCGTGTTCCGGGCGCAGGGCGGAGACGTGTCCACGGGCGCAGGGCGGAGATGCGGGTGCCGGCCGTTGCCCGTCACCCGGCGGGTGGACGACGACGGCCGGGCCCGTCGGGGCCCGGCCGTCGTGGAGCGCTGCGCCTCAGTGGCTGTGTCCGGCCAGCTTCTCGCGGACGTCGTCCATGTCGAGGGCCTGGACCTGCTCGATCAGGTTCTCCAGGGCGGACTCGGGGAGGGCGCCGGGCTGGGCGAAGACGATGACGCCGTCGCGGATCGCCATGATGGTCGGGATCGAGCGGACGTCGAACTTGGCGGCCAGCTCCTGCTGCGCCTCGGTGTCGACCTTGCCGAACACGATCTCGGAGTGCTTGTCGGAGGAGCGCTCGTAGACCGGGGCGAACCGCTTGCACGGGCCGCACCAGTCGGCCCAGAAGTCGACCAGCACGATGCCGTCGCTGCCGGTCACCTCGTCGAAGTTTGCCGTGGTCAGCTCTACGGTTGCCATGAAAGTCTCCGATCGGCGCGGAATAGCTACGTCTGGTGGAACCAGGGCGTACCTCGTGGAATTCCCGGCCCGCCTCCGCCGAAACGTGCTCGTCACGGCGTTGCGGAGGTCACGTTCACATCGATGACGATGGTTCCTGCTCGCCGTTGCGTTGCGCAAGTGCACGACGCATTTGCGTGACCGGTCGTGATGGGAGCGTTTCCAGGGAGATCGACACGATTGACCGGAACGAATGAGCAATCAGGCGGTTGACAAGCGGCAATCCGGCGTGCGGAGATCGCCGAGGTTCGGTCGGGCGAACACGCACAGTAGTGTTACGAAAAGGTAAATGTGACCTCCGTCTCTGTTCGGTTCGCCTTCCCGTACGGCAGAATCTTCCGCATCAGAGCGTGGGCGGCGGGTGCCGGGGAGGGCCCCGCCGCTCATTGCGTCTCCCCCCGGTTGTGGCGGTGTGACATTTCCGCACGCCACGCGCCCCGCGCCTCGCCTTAACACTCCATAAGGCATGCTGTGCCGAACTCCATCGCCGCCCGTCGAAGGGGACAAGGATGCAGTTCGGCCGCTACTACGAGGAGTTCGAGGTCGGCGCGGTCTACCGGCACTGGCCCGGCAAGACGGTCACCGAGTACGACGACCACCTCTTCTGCCTGCTCACCATGAACCACCACCCGCTGCACATGGACGCGCACTACGCCGAGACGGCGAGCCAGTTCAAGCGCAACGTGGTGGTCGGCAA
Source organism: Micromonospora reichwaldensis (assembly GCF_031845925.1). Classification (NCBI taxonomy): domain Bacteria; kingdom Bacillati; phylum Actinomycetota; class Actinomycetes; order Micromonosporales; family Micromonosporaceae; genus Micromonospora; species Micromonospora reichwaldensis. Next base: position 260,283 of record NZ_JAVRFL010000004.1, read on the forward strand.
CTACATCTACTCCCTGCTGCTGGGCATGTCGGTGCCCGACGTCAGCGGCAAGGCCATCGCGAACCTCGAGGTGGAGTCCCTGCGGCACGTGGCGCCCACCTTCCACGGCGACACGATCTACGGCGAGACCACCGTGCTGGACAAGCGCGAGTCGTCCTCCAAGCCCGACCGGGGCGTGGTCTCCGTGGAGACCCGGGGCTACAACCAGGACGGCACGATGGTGTGCGTCTTCCGCCGCCGGGTGATGGTCCCGAAGAAGGAGTACGCGACGGCGGCGGTGCCCGAGGGCGTCGACCCGGAACGGCCCAGCTTCCCCGAGCCGCGCTGACCGACGGGCCCCTTCTCATCCGGGTTCCGGGTGGTAGGGGCCCTTTTTCCGATCCGGGGCATATGCTGGCGCCGGAGGTCCCCATGAGCCACTCCGTCGCCGGAGAGCCGTCCTCTGCCGGCCGCCGTGCCGCACCGCTGACCACCGCCGTCTACTCCGCCGCCGAGTGGGACCTGCTGACCAGCCTGCCCGGCCGCGTGATCGTGGCCGCCGCCGCGCCCGGCCCCGGACGGCCCCACCCGGGAGTCGCCGCCGGGCTCGCCGGCCTGGACGCGGTCGCGGCCGGCCGGGCCTTCGACAGCGATCTCGTACGCGCGGTGGTCGCCGCCATCTACGCCCGGCACGACGGGGCGGGCGATCCCGTCGAGCGCCTCACCGACGTGGTGGACCTGCTCGCCGCCTGCCGCGCCGCGACCCGGGTGCTGCGGCGGCGGGCCGATCCCGCCGACTCGGCCGCGTACCGGCAGTGGGTGCAGTCGGTGGCGGCCCGGGTGTGCAGGGCGGCGACGGCCGGTGCCCCGGGGCTGCCGCCGGCCCCCGCCGACCGTCGCTTCCTCGACCGGCTCGGCGGCGCGTTGGGGCTGCGCTGAACCGCTCCGGTCGCTCCGTCCCGCCCTGGCCGGCCCGGCGCCCGCCCGGTCGGTGCCGTCCGCGTCGGCCCGGTCCACTGCCGCGCCGGGGTCGAGGCCCGGGGCGGGGTCCGTGGGCCGTACCCTGCGTGACCGTGACCGTGACCGTGACCGGAGACCAGCTCGACGTCGGCGTGGGACCGTGGCCCGGGGACCCGCCGGACGACCCGCGGTACGACCCCGAGCTGCTCGCCGAGGGCGACCGGCGCAACGTCGTCGACCGGTACCGCTACTGGCGGCGCGAGGCCGTGGTGGCCGACCTGGACCGGCGGCGGCACGACTTCCACGTCGCGATCGAGAACTGGCAGCACGACTTCAACATCGGCACGGTCGTCCGCAACGCCAACGCCTTCCTCGCCGCCGAGGTGCACGTCGTCGGCCGCCGGCGGTGGAACCGGCGCGGTGCCATGGTGACCGACCGCTACCAGCACGTCCGGCACCACGAGACCATCGAGGAGTTCGTCGCGTGGGCGGCCGGACGGGAGCTGCCGGTCGTCGGCATCGACAACCTGCCCGGCTCCCGGCCGCTGGAGACCACCACCCTGCCCCGGCGCTGCGTCCTGCTGTTCGGGCAGGAGGGCCCGGGCCTGTCGGATCCGGCGCGTGCCGCCTGCGACCAGCTCTTCTCGATCGCACAGTACGGCTCCACCCGGTCGATCAACGCCGGCGTGGCCAGCGGCATCGCCATGCACGCCTGGATCCGTACGCACGCCGGGCCGCCGCCGGGCTGACCGCCGCCACTCCCCGGGCTGCCTGGCGTCGCTCCCCGGGCTGCCTGGCGTCGCCCCCGGATATCTGCCGCCGCTCGCCGCCACTCGCCGGCCTCGGGCTCGTCGGGGGACCTGAGCCGCCCCGCCCCCGGGAGGAGTCGGCGGCACCGAAACCGGCGCTCCGCTTGACGGGGCGGCGTGTGGGGGTGACGGTGGGATGGTGAGTGTCGCGGTGAGTTGCCCGAAATGTGGTGGACCGGTGCGGGCGCCGGACCTGATGCACACCGAGTCGCGCTGCCTGGACTGCGGGCCGGTTTCCCCGCTGCACGTGCCCGAGCACATCGGGACCGAGATCGTGGCCAGCGTGGTGGAGCGGATCGCCGCCGCCGCCGATCCGCCGACCCGGCCGAGGACGCCACTGTGGTGCCCGTGGCCGCTGCCGACGGGCTGGACCATGACCGGTGTGGCGTACGCCGGCGACGACCGCACCGGGGTGCGCGCCACGGCGGTCGCCTGCGCCGGGCCGGAGCCGCTCGGCGGTGGCCCCGCGGACCTGGTCTTCGTCGCCGAGGAGCCGGGCGTCGGCCTGGGCACCCGGTTCGCGGGCCTGGCCGGCCCGGATCCGGGCCCGGAACTCGCGCAGGCGTTGACCGATCCCGGGCCGGGGCATCCGGAGCATGTCGGGCAGGCCAGGATCAAGGTGGCCGGCCATCCGACTCCACTGTGGCTCGTGAACTCGCCGACGGATCGAAGCGCGTACGCCGGCGAGGCTCGGGGATTGTGGCTCCATGCGATAGCCTGGCCGGCGAGTGCGGGTCACCTCCTCGCGGAAGAAGTCGTGCTGCACGACCTGACCGAGTGGACACCGCCCGAGCTCGTGTACGGCGCACCGTCTCCGTATCTGCACGGGAAGGCTTGACGGGCCCCTAGGGCTTGACAGGCATCCCGGAATGTCGGAGAACGGACGCAGATATTCACTGTACGACACCACACTGATACTCTGGGTGCCGCTGCGGTAATGGGACCCGGCGCCGCGCGAGAGGATGGCCCGCCATGGTCAAGAAGGTCCTCACCTGGGCCGGAATCGCATTCTTGATCTTCTTCGTCGCATACCGGCCAAATTCTGCGGCGGACGTGTTCAAGTCACTGGGCGGCGGGATCATGGACATCGCCCAGGGGTTCGGCGACTTCTTCACCAGCCTCGTCGCCTAGCCGCCGATGGGAAACCCCTCCGGTCCACCCTTCGATCCCGACGATCCCGATCGGGAGCGCCGGGAGCGGGACACGGAGCCGATCCCCCGGATCGGCCCCGACGACGGGCCGGGCTACGGCACCGGTCCGGGTCTCTCCGACGGTCCCTCCCTCTCGGACGACGCCGGCTTCGGCGACGGCCCGGCGTACGCCGGGGAGGGGCGGTCCGGTCGGGCCTGGGTCCGTGACCCGGAGGCCGGCTACCAGCCACCGCAGATCTCCGAGGACGAGCTGGCCGGTCTGCGGGCCGACGCCGCCGGCATGGCGCCCCGCCGGGTGCTGCCGTTGGAGGACGAGCCCAGCTCGCTGGTGGCGCGCTACCTCTTCCCGACCGAGCGCTACCGGGGCGAGTGGAAGCGGCACTGGATCCACCTCTCCACCCCGCTGCTGGTCGGCATCGCCGCGACCTTCGTGCTGGGCTACCTCTCCGGCTTCCTCGCCGGGCAGGACGTGGGCGCGCTCACCACGATCGCGGTGCTGCTCTGGTTCGCCGTGATGGGGTGGGTCGCCTGGAAGGTGGCCGACTGGTGGTACGACCGCTTCATCCTGACGAACAAGCGGGTGATGGTGGTCAACGGCATCATCACCCGGCGGGTCGCGATGATGCCGCTGGTCCGGGTCACCGACATGAAGTACGAGCAGAGCCCGACCGGCAGGGCGCTCAACTACGGCACCTTCGTGCTGGAGTCCGCCGGTCAGGAGCAGGCGCTGCGTGAGATCAAGAACCTGCCCAACCCGAACGAGCTCTACCTGCGAGTCGTCGAGGAGATGTACGAGCCGCAGGCGGTCGAGGCGCGGCTGGGCAAGGAGGCCGACGAGGCCAAGGCCGACGACGGGGCGTGAAACTTTTCGTCCGAACATCGGAGGAACTGCGCACCGTTCGCCGTCGACCCGACCACCCCGGGCATGGCAACCTGCCAGGACAACGGGGCGCGGAGGTGGCCGATGGTGAGCAGGGATCCCCTGGAGGAGGAGTTCCGCGACTTCGTCGCGGCCCGCTCCGGCGCCCTGCTGCGCACCGCCTACCTGCTCAGCGGGGACTGGGCCACCGCCGAGGACCTGTTGCAGACCGCGTTGACCAAGACGTACCTGGCCTGGAAGCGGCTCGGCGGGATCGAGGCGATCGAGCCGTACGCGCGCCGCGTCATGATCAATACTTCGACCAGCTGGTGGCGGCGGCGCTGGCACGGTGAACGCCCCACCGACGTGCTGCCGGAGCGGGCCGGGATCGACGAGATCGAGCAGCAGCTCGACCGGGACCTGCTCTGGCGCCACCTGAGCGCGTTGCCCAGCCGGCAGCGGGCGGTGCTCGTGCTGCGCTTCTACGAGGACATGTCCGAGGCGCAGACCGCCGCGCTGCTCGGCATCTCGCCGGGCACGGTCAAGAGCCAGACGTCGCGCGCCCTGGGCACCCTGCGTCGCCGGATGGGGGCCGAGGCCGTCCTCGACCTGCCGGCCGGGGCCGACCCGACCCCGGGCCTGCCCCGGGCCGACGGCACCGACCGCCCCACCCCCGCCCGCAACGGCGCCGACCGTCCCGCTCCCGCTCAGGGCGGCACCGACCGTCCCGCTCCGGTCCGCGGTGGCGCGTCGGTCCGCCCGTCGACGGCCTACGGGGCGCCGACGATGGTGGTGGGCGAGGACGCGGCGGCCGTGGTCGCGGCGACGAACGCCCCGTCGCCGCTCGTCGCGCCGGCCACGGCGGGCAGGCCGGACGGCACCACCGCCGCCCCCGGCCGGTCGGCAGGCGTCACCGCCCCGGGCCGGCCGGGAGGCGTCACCGCCGCCCCGGGCGGCGCCGCGACCGGACTTCCGGCGCAGACGGCCGCCGTTGCTCCGGCGCCGGACGCCGGGCGTGCCACGTCGGCCGCCGAGTTGACCGAGGAGCCGGCGGGCGATCCGGTGCCCGTCGCCTCGGGGGCGCGGGCCGGGGCCGGGACGGCGTCGCGTACCGCCCGTGACGAGCAGCGCGGCCGGCAGGCCGCCCTCCCGGTCGTACCGGCCGGCTCCGGAGAGCACCGGTGAGCCGTCCCGTCGGTCGTGGTGACAACCGGACCGAAGGCCCGACGCGTCCATTCGCCGTGACCGAGGACGAGCTGGCGCAGGCGCTCCGGGAGACGTTCGCCCATCGGGTGTCCGTCGCGCGCCCGCTCGTCGCCGATCCGGCGGGACTGGCGATCCGGCGGGCCGACCGGTCCCGGCGCCGGCGGACGTTGACCGGGATCGCCCTCGCTGCGGTGGCCACGGTGACGGTCAGCGCCGGAATGGCCCAGCTCGGGCAGCAGCCCGGGCGACCCACCCATCCGACCGTGGTGCTCGGTGACCCGTACGCGTCGCCGCTGCCGGACCCGACCCCGCAGCCGTCGGCCGCCCCCCGGGCCGACCTGGGGCGGGGCGAGGTGGATCTCATCCTCAACGACGTGCTGGTCACCGCCGGCGGGCAGCGGCTCGCCCTGCCCGACGTGGGCACGGCCGCCGAGCGTGCCCAGCGGCTCCCCGACCGGGCCGGCTGGGCGGTGGTGGGCGCGCCGACGGCGGCCGGTCGGTCGCTGTGGATCGTGCTGTCGAACGGCACGGCACACCTGCTCCTGGCCGGGGCGCGGGACATCGTCCTCAGCCCCGACGGGCGGCAGGTCGCCTGGCGGGAGGGGACGGACCTGGTCGTCGCGGGCATCGTCGGCACCCAGGTCGTCGCCGCCGCCCGCACCCCGGCGTCGCCCGACGCGGTGCCGGTCGCCTTCGCCGGGGACACGGTCCTGGTCCGCCTCGCCCCCGACCGGCCCGGTCACGCCCTGTGGCGCCCGGCAGCGGGTCCGCCGCGCGGCGCGGGCGACGCCGCCCTGCACGTCTACGGCACCCGCCCCGACGGGCTGGCGGTCGCGCTGGTGTCCGCCGGCACCCCCCGCCGGCCCTGTGTCGCCCTGCTCGACCCGGCCCGGGACCTCGCACCGGTACGGACCGGATGCGGGCCGACGCTGACCGGCGACGGAGCCGGCGGGGTGTCCGCCGACGGGCGGTGGCTCCTGGTCAACGGGAAGGCGGGCCGGCAGGACCGCGCGCTGCTGGTCGACCTGGACCAGCTCGCCGCCGCACCGGCGACCCGCCCGGCCGGTCCGCCCGTGGCCGGGCCGGTGGCGTGGACGCCGCAGGGGACGGCCCACTACCCCGCTGCGGACGGCGCCCTGGTGCGCGTCGAGGTGAGCCGCGTGCTCGACGGCGAGGTGGCCGTGTCCGTGCCCGTCACCGGCCTGGCCGCCGGAGAACGCGCGGTGCCGGTGGGCGGCGACCACCGTCCCTGACCGCGCCCGCACGCCCGGGGCGGGCCGCCGACCGGTAGCGTCGGGCCGATGAGCGCGGCACCGCGGATCGACCTGCACACCCACTCCACCGCCAGCGACGGCACGCTCAGCCCGGCCGAGCTGGTGCGGGCGGCGGCGGAGTCGGGGCTGGACGTCGTGGCGATCACCGACCACGACACCACGGCCGGCTGGGCGCCGGCCCTGGCGGCGCTGCCGGCCGGGCTCAGCCTGGTCCGGGGCGCGGAGCTCTCCTGCCGGTGGTACGGCGAGGAGCCCGCGCTGCCGCTGCACCTGCTGGCGTACCTCTTCGATCCGGACGCCCCGGAACTCGTCGCGGAACTGGCCCGGGTGCGGGCCGCCCGCGAGGAGCGGGGCGAGCGGATCGTGGCGCTGCTGCGGGCCGACGGGATCGACGTGAGCTGGCCGGAGATCCTGACCGGCGCGGGCGGCGGGACCGTGGGCCGGCCGCACATCGCGCAGGCGCTGATCCGGGCCGGCCTGGTGGCCACGACGACGGAGGCGTTCGGGCCGGACTGGCTGGGCGAGCGCTACCGGCTGCCCAAGGAGGACATCGACGTCTTCCGCGCGGTCCGGCTCGTGCGCGCGGCGGGCGGTGTGCCGGTCTTCGCCCATCCCCGGGCCACCCGGCGGGGGCGGATCGCGCCCGACGAGCTGATCGCCGACCTGGCCGCGATCGGGCTGGCGGGGCTGGAGGTCGACCACGAGGACCACTCCCCGGCCGAGCGGGCGCACGTGCGGGCCCTGGCCGGCGAGCTGGGCCTGCTGGTGACCGGCTCGTCGGACTTCCACGGCACCCACAAGACCGTCCGGCTCGGCGCGTTCACCACCGACCCCGGGGCGTACGAGCGGATCGTCGCCCAGGCGGGCGGAGTGACCGAGGTCGCTTCCGGCTGATCCGCGTTTCCGCCTCCGGCGGCGCGGCTACGTTGATCACGTGGATGCCAAGCTGTTCGGCGAGGTCTTCGTGACCCTGCTGGTGATCGTCGACCCGCCGGGCATGATGCCCATCTTCCTGGCGTTGACCGGTCCGCTGACCGCGCGGGACCGTAACCGCGCCGCCTGGCAGGCCGTCGCCCTGGCGCTGGGCGTGATCGTGATCTTCGCGGTGGCGGGGCAGACGCTGCTCGACTACCTGCACGTGGACCTGCCGGCGTTGCAGGCGGCCGGCGGGCTGCTGCTCATCCTGGTGGCGCTGGAGCTGCTCACCGGCAAGGCCGACGACCCGAGCCAGCAGGCCACCTCGAACATCGCCCTGGTGCCGCTGGGTACGCCGCTGCTGGCCGGTCCCGGCGCCATCGTGGCCACCATGCTCTTCGTCCAGCAGGCCGACGGCGGGGCGGACGTCACGGCCATCGCCGCCGCGATCGTGGCCGTGATGGTCACCGTCTGGATCGTGCTGCGGTTCTCCGGCGGGATCGTCAAGATCCTGCGACCCGGCGGGATCGAGGTGCTGACCCGGATCGCCGGCCTGCTGCTGGCCGCGATCGCGGTGCAGCTCATCGCGGACGCGGTGGCGGCGTTCGTGACCCAGTACGCCAACATGACCTGACCGGCGGCCGGTTCTGTCGGGGGTGGATGGCAGGATCGCGGTGTGCGACGAGCCTCTTCAGCCGGACGGTCCTCCACCAGCGGCGGCCGCGCGCCCCGGCCGCGCGGCGACCAGCCCGAGCAGCTCGGCTTCGAGGGCATGCCGGAGCGGCTCTTCGTCTGCACCCCGAGCAAGCTCGGCGCCTATGCCGACTGCCCCCGGCGCTACCGCTACTCCTACGTCGACCGTCCGGCCCCGCAGAAGGGCCCCCCGTGGGCGCACAACTCCCTTGGCGCGAGCGTGCACACCGCCCTGAAGAACTGGTACGCGCTGAGCCCCGAGCGGCGTCGGCCGGAGGCGCTCGCCGCGTTGCTCAAGGGCACCTGGGTGCGCGAGGGCTACCGCGACGACGAGCAGGAGCGGGCCGCCTACCGGCGGGCCCTGGGCTGGCTGGAGTCCTACGTCGAGACCCTGGAGCCCGGGGCCGACCCGCTCGGCGTGGAGCGGGTGGTGGCGGTCAAGACCGCGGTGCTCGCCTTCAACGGCCGGGCCGACCGGATCGACTCCCGCCCCGGGCCCGACGGTCCGGAGCTGGTGATCGTCGACTACAAGACGGGCCGCACGGGGCTGGACGCCGACGACGCGCGCGGCTCGCAGGCGCTGGCGCTCTACGCGTACGCCGCCGAGCGGGTGTTCCGCCGGCCATGCCGCCGGGTGGAGCTGCACCACCTGCCGACCGGCACGGTGGCCGCGCACGAGCACACCGTGGAGTCGCTGGCCCGGCAGCTCACCCGGGCGGAGGAGACCGCCCGCGACATCATGGCCGCCGAGCGGGCGGTCGCCGACGGGCAGGACCCCGACGAGGCGTTCCCGACCACGCCGGGCCCGCGCTGCGGCTGGTGCGACTACCGGCGCACCTGCCCCGTGGGGGCGCAGGCGCCGGGCAAGGAGCCGTGGGCGGCCGTCGAGCGCGCCGCCGACCCGGTGGTCGCGCCGGCGACCGACCCGGTGCCCGGCAAGGACTGACCACCCCCGCAGGCACGGTCACCCTGCCGGCGAGACGTGCCGGCCCGGGTCGCACAGGGCGCCCACCGGGCAGCCGGTCCGGCCGTGGGTCAGGCCGGCGTGCCGGCGAGCCGGGCGGCGCGTTCCTTGGCGGCCTGCTGCAACGGTCCCTCCCGCCATCGCCGGGGCAGCGTAGCGAGGGTCAGCCGCAGCGCCCGGACGCTCAGGTCGGCGGAGAGCGCGGTCGTGGGCAGGCCCAGCCCGCCGTACATCCGCCGGGCCCAGGCCGGCAGCAGCGCGAGCGCCGTGCCGGCGATGCCGAAGTACGCCCATCGGGGCGGCCCGAGGTTGAGCCCGATCCGGGCGGGCAGGCTGAGCTTCCACGGGATCGGCGGCGCGGTGAGGAAGAGTGCCGTCTCGGCCGCCTCGCGGGTCATCCGCAGCTCCGGACGGATCCGCCGGTAGTAGTCGGCCACCTCGGCGGCGGTGCCCGGCACCGTCGCCGGGTCCAGGCCGACCAGGGCGGCGGAGCGCCGCTGCTCGGTGTAGTAGCCGTCGATCTCGTCGGCGGTCAGCGGCAGCCCGGCCCGGCGGGCCGTGTCGAGGAACGATTCGACCTCGGTGACGTGCACCCAGCGCAGCAGCTCGGGATCGTCGACCCGGAACTCCTCCCCGGTGAACAGGTCGGTGGCCCGCAGGCGGGCGTGCCGGCGGCGTACCCGGAGCCCGGCGGCCTCCGCCTCGGCGGTGGTGCCGTAGATGGTGGTGCCCACGTAGGTGGCGGTACGCACCAGGCGGCCCCAGGCGTCGGAGCGGTAGTTGCTGTTCTGGGCGACCCCGGCCATGGCCCGGGGATGCAACGACTGGAGGTAGAGCGAACGCAGGCCGGCGACGATCAGGATCGGCTCCTCGTGCACCTTCCACGTGACCGAACCCGGACCGAAGAGGCCGAGGTCATCGGAGTCCACCGACCAAGGGTGCCACGCGGTGCCGCCGCGCGCCGCGTGGAGGGCGGTCGGCCGTCAGTCGTCGGCGGAGCGGCGGGCCTGGCAGGTGGGGCAGAGGCCCCAGAACGTCACTTCCGCCTCGTCGACCTCGAACCCGTGGGCGATGTCCGGGTCCAGGCAGGGCGCGCTGCCGACCGCGCAGTCGATGTCGGCGATCTCGCCGCAGCCCCGGCAGACGACGTGGTGGTGGTTGTCCCCGGCACGGGCCTCGTAGCGGGCGGGGCTGCCGGCCGGCTCGATGCGGCGGGACAGCCCGGCGCGCGACAGCGCGCCCAGCACGTCGTAGACCGCCTGGGTGGAGACCGAGTCGATGCGCTGGCGCACCTGGCGGGTGATCTCGTCGACCTCGAGGTGGCCGCCGGCGGCCAGCACGTCGAGCACGGCGAGACGCGGCCGGGTGACCCGCAGGCCCCTCGACCGGAGCAGTTCCTCGCCACCGGGCATGTGCCAATGACAGCACGCGGGTCGGGGACCGACAACCGGCCTCCGGCGCAGGGTGGCGCCGGCCACAACCCGGTCGCCCCGAGCCGGCCGCCGCGTCGGCGGGCTCCCCGCCGGGAACGGTGAACCGGACCGGCTCCGGGCGCGTGTTCCCGATCGAGATTGACTGGGCGGGCCGACCGGCGCACCGTACGCTGGCCCCGCGACCGCGTACGCCGGAGGTGTGGATGTTCAAGGAGATCCTGGGTCTGCCGGCCCACGTGCTGGTGGTGCACGCGGTCGTCGTGCTCGTGCCGCTGCTGGCCCTGCTCTCCGCCGCGTACGTGGCGTTGCCCCGGTTCCGGGCGCGGCTGGACTGGGCGGTGGCGATCCTCGCCGTGGTGGCGCCCGTGTCGGCCTTCGTCGCGGTCGAGTCGGGGGAGGAGCTGACCGACGCGTTCCTCGCCCGGGGCATGCAGGGCCCGATCGTGGAGCAGATCTTCACGCACTCCCGCTACGGCGACATCCTGTTCCGCTGGGTGCTGCCGCTGGCCGTGGCGTCGCTGCTGCTGCTGTTCGTGACGAGCGGGCACCGGCGGGTGCCGAAGCTGCCGTCCTGGGTGACCCCGGTGCTGTCGGTCGCGGTGGTGGCGTTCGGCGTCGTCAGCCTCGTCTACGTCTACCTGACCGGGCACTCCGGGGCCGAGGCGGTCTGGGGCAACACCCTCTGACCTCCGGCGGGCCGACGGGCGGCGCGGGCCGCGACCGGCCCGAGGTCAGAACACGAGCCGGGTGCAGAGCACGCAGACGAGGAGCACCAGCACCACGGCGGCCACCGTGCCCACGCCGTACGTGAGTCGTTGCGCCCGCTGCTCCGCCGCGTCGAGTTCCGCCATGTCCTGCGCCGGCAGTCGCCGGGGCGGTGGCGGTCGTAGGTGCACCGGCGGGCGCCACCCGGCCGGTGGCGGGGTGGTCGCGGGCGGGCCCGCGTAGCCGCTCCCACGCGCCGGCGGTGGCGTGGCCGGCCCCGGCGGCGCACCCGTGGGCCGTTCGGGCGAGGCGTCGGGCCGCCGCCAGTAGTCGTCCGGGGCGCCGCCGGAGGTGGGGGTCGTCACGCCGTCCGACGCTACCAACGCCCCGGCCCGGCGGCCGGCCGGACGCGGCGGCCGGGCGTTCGTCGGCGCTCCCGCCGGTGGTGGCTGCGCTAGTCTTGCCGCTCGTGAGCATCACCGAGGATCCGGGCACGCCAGCGGTACGCGGCGACGACGACCGCGCCGTCGACCTCAGCGACGACTTCGTGGTGCTGCCCGAGCAGACCGCCGACGACACCGACCGGGGCTGGGGCGAGCGCTCGGGCGGCAACGACGACTGGCTGCTCGCGGAGCGCCCCCCGCACTGGGACTGAGCGGTCCACCGCCGCCCGGGCGGGCCGGCCCCCGGGCCGGAGCGGCGTGGGTCAGGAGAGGCTGGCGCTGCTGGCGGCCGGGGACTTGCCCCCGCCGCCGGTGGAGCCGCCCGAGCCCGACGACGGGGACGACCCCGACGACGAGGACGAGGAACCGGCGGACGAGCCCGACGACGAGGAACCGCCGGACGAGCCGGAGTCACCGCCGGAGGACGAGTCGGACTTCGCCGGCTTGGCGGCGGCGCCGCTCTTCGCGCTGTCCGAGCCGGACGAGCGCGAGTCCGTGCGGTAGAAGCCCGATCCCTTGAACACGATGCCGACGGAGTTGAAGACCTTCCGCAGCCGTCCCTCACACGCCGGGCACTCGGTCAGCGGTGCGTCGGAGAACGACTGCACCGCCTCGAGCTGGTGGCCGCACGCGGTGCAGGCGTACTGGTACGTGGGCACGTTCTCCTCCGGATCTGGCACGGCCGTTCTGGCACTCGACGGATTCGAGTGCCAATGGTGCGTCATCGCCCCCGGATTCGTCCAGCGGAAGTGTGGGGCGCGACACCCGCCACGCCCCCCGGGGCGGCGTCCAGCGTACGCAGGCCGTCGGCGGGCGTGACGACCGCGCGTACCGGGCGGTCGTGCGGCTCGGCGGGAAGCGCCTCCACCAGCTCGCCGTCGTGCAGCGGGACCACGGTCAGGGCGGTCGCCGGCACCCGGGCCAGCGCCCGGTCGTACGAGCCGCCGCCCCGGCCCAGCCGCAGCCCCCGGCGGTCCACCGCCAGCGCGGGCAGCACCACCAGTTGCGCCCCGGCGACCGCCGCCCGGCCCAGCCGTGGCCCGGCCGGCTCGCGCATGCCCCGCCCGGCGGCCACCAGCCCGGGCGGCCCGCTCCAGGCCGCCCAGTCCAGGTCGAGGTCGTCGCGGAGCACCGGCAGCAGCAGCTCCCCGCCCGGCGGCAGCGCCGCGTGCAGCACCGCCGGCAGGTCGGGCCCGCCCGGCTCGGAGCCGACCGGCACGTACGCCGTCATCCGCAGCGGGCGCAGCCGGCGTACGAGAGCCACCAGCACGGCCTGCACGCGCCCGGCGGCGTCGGCCCGCCGCGGCGCGCTCAGCGCCCGGCGGCGGGCGAGCACGGCGGAACGCACATCCCGCTTCGCCTCTTGCGCTCCATCAGAAAAATCGGGCACGCAACACTCCTGACGCAACGTTTGTCGCCTGGTGGCTCTGTGTCAGCATCGCAAGCAACGGCGGCGGAACTTCCGGGGGGACCGAGTGACGCTACGCGGGCGGTTGACCACAGCCTTCCTGGCGGTGGCGCTCGGCCCGGTGGTGCTCGGGGTGATGTTCGTCGGGGCGACCGTGGCGGCGGTCGACTCGAGCCGCTCCACCGAGCGCCTGGCGGTGGCCGCCGCGACCGTGCGCACCTCCGTCGCCGCCCTCTGCCAGCAGTTGCGGGCCGCCGCCGACGCGGTCGCCCTGGCCGGCGACCGGCCGGCCGCCGCGAGCCAGGTGGTCCGCCGTGGCCTGGCCGCCGCTGTGCGGGTCGCCGACGTCACCGGCCGGGTCACCTACGCCAGCCCCGGCGGCCCCGCGGAGCCCTGGCGGGGCTGCGCCGACCCGCCGGCCGCCGGGCCGGTGCGGGCGCTGGCGGCCCGGGCCGAGCTGCGCGACCAGGCCGGCGGGCCGCTGGGCACGGTCACCGCCGCGCAGCCGGTCGACCCGGCCTTCGTGGCGCGCCTCGCGGCCGTGACGGGGGTGGCGGTCACCCTGCTCGACGACGCCGTGGCGCCCGTCCGGCTCGCCCACAGCACCGAGGCGACCGGCGTACGCGACGCCGTGCTCGCCGCCGCCGGCACGCTGCACGGCGAGCGGGTCGCCGAGATCCCCGACGGCCGGTACGTCCGCCTGGTCAGCCCGTCCGCCGGGCAGCCCCTGCCGCTGGTGCTCTCGGTCCCCAGCGAACAACCACGCGGCCTGTACGTCGCGCTGGGCTCGGCGGTGCTGGTGGCCACCCTGCTGGCCGTGGTGGCCGCCTGGCGGCTGGCCCGGGTCACGACCCGCCCGCTGGTCGAGCTGGCGGGCGCGGTGGACCGGGTGGCGCGTGGCGACCTGACCGCCCGGGTGCCGGTGCGCAGCCGGGACGAGATCGGCCGGCTGGCCGGCGCGTTCAACCGGATGACCCGCGAGACGGGCACCTACGTGGCGGCACTGACCAGCAGCCGCGACCAGCTGCGCGGGCACCTCGCGGTGCTGGGGGACACCCTGGCCAGCACGCACGACCTGCAACGCATCCTGCGGGTGATCCTGCACAGCGCGATCGCGGCGACCGGCGCCCGGGCCGGGGCGGTGCTGCTCGTCGACGACGGCGGGGTGCTCGTCGCGCAGTGCACCGAAGGGCTGGACGAGCCCGACCCGGCGGACGAACCCTCGGGACCGTTGCGGGTGCCGCTGGGCAGCGGTGTGGTGGGCGCCGTCGCGGCGACTGGGGAGCCGCGCCGGGGGCGGGTGGCGCCCTCCGTCGCGCCGCCGGGGGAGCCGCACTGCCGGACGTACATCGCGGTGCCGTTCGCGGCCCCCGGCACGACGGGCCCGCCCGACGGCACCGCCCGCGACGGGCCCGCCCCGCGCCCCGGGGCGGAGCCCGCCGCCCCGGCCGGGGCGCTCGGCGTGCTGGCCCTCTACGACCGGCTCGGCGCGGACGAGTTCGACGACGACGACCTCGTGACCCTGCGCACCTTCGCCGGCCACGCCGCGGTGGCGGTGGACAACGTCCGGGTGCACGAGGAGGCGCAGCGGCTCTCGCTGACCGACCCGCTCACCGGGCTGTGGAACTACCGCTACCTGAAGGAGTCGATCCGCCGGGAGGTCGAGCGGGCGAGCCGGTTCGGCCGGATGCTCAGCGTCCTGGCCCTCGACCTGGACCGGTTCAAGGACGTCAACGACACGTACGGGCACGCGGCCGGGGACGCCGTGCTGACCGAGTTCGCCCGCCGGGTGCGCGGCGAGATCCGCGAGGTCGACCTCGCCTTCCGGCAGGGCGGCGAGGAGTTCGTGCTGCTGCTGCCGGAGACCGACGCCCGGGGCGCGGCGATCGTCGCGGAGCGGCTCGGCGCGGCGATCCGGGACGCCCCGATCGCCGCCGACGGGCACGGCGGGGCGGCCGTGGCCATCGGCGTCACCGTCTCCGTCGGCATCGCCGTGCACCCCGACCACGGCAGCACCGGCCAGCAGGTGCTGGACGCCGCCGACGACGCCCTCTACGCCGCCAAGGCGGCCGGCCGGGACACCTGGCGCATCGCCGAGGAGCGGGCGGGACCGACGGCGCGGGAGATCCCCGTCCCGGCCGCGGCGGCCACCCCCGAGGACGGTCTGCCGCGCGCCGGCGCTCCCCGCCAGCCGGTGCGGGCCCGCCCCGAAGCGGCCGATCCGGCCGACGCCACCCCGGGGAGCGCGCCGGCCGCGCCCGACCCGGTGCGGCCGGGTCCCTGCGGCGGCGCGTCTTCCGGTCCTCACCCTCCACGACAGAGCCGTGGCCGATAGTCTCGCGACATGTCGGAGCACTCAGCGAACCCCTCATCGGCGACCGCCGCAACCGGTCGCTCCCGCGCGGTAAAGGCCGTCGTCCCGGCCGCCGGTCTGGCCACCCGGTTCCTGCCGGCCACGAAGGCGGTGCCCAAGGAGCTGCTCCCGGTGGTCGACCGGCCGGTGCTGCAGTACATCGTCGAGGAGGCCACCCAGGCCGGCATCGGCGACGTCCTGCTGATCACCGGGCGGGGCAAGACGTCGATGGTGGACCACTTCGACCGCCGCCCCGACCTGGAGGCGCGGCTGGAGGCGAAGGGCGACGCCGAGCGGCTGGCCGCCGTGCGCGGCCCCAGCGAGCTGGCCGAGATCTACACCTGCCGGCAGCCCGAGCAGCTCGGCCTCGGCCACGCCGTCGGCTACGCCGAGTCGCACGTCGGCGACCAGCCCTTCGCGGTGCTGCTGGGCGACGAGTTCGTCAAGCCGGCCGAGCCGCTGCTGCCGGCCATGCTGGAGCTCCAGGCGCGCACCGGCGGCGTGGTGCTGGCCTTCTTCGAGGTCGATCCGGCCGAGACGAAGCGCTACGGCATCGCCTCGGTCGAGCCGGCCGAGGCGGAGCTGACCGACATCGGCGAGGTCGTCCGGGTCACCGGCATGGTGGAGAAGCCCAAGCCGGAGGACGCGCCCAGCAACCTCGCGGTGCTGGGCCGCTACGTGCTGCCGGCCAGCGTCTTCGACGCGATCCGGCGCACGGAGCCGGGCAGCGGCGGGGAGATCCAGCTGACCGATGCCATGGAGCTGCTGCGCAGCGAGGGCACCCCGGTGCACGCGATCGTCTACCGGGGCACCCGCTACGACACCGGCATGCCGCTGGGCTACCTCCAGACCGTGGTGCAGATCGCCGCCGAGCGCGAAGACCTCGGTGCCGAGTTCCGCAAGTGGCTGGCCGAGTTCGTCAACTCCGACGCGTCGGGCGTGACTGGTACATGACAGCGTCGGCCGACGCCGAGGCGGCCGCGAACGAGTTGACGCCGCTCGCCGACTACCTGGGCAGCGTGCTGCGCAGGTTACGCGCGCTGCCTCCGCTCGACCTCGACCTCACCCAGGCGCACGGCAACGTCCTCGCCGAGGACGTCGTCGCGCCGCACTCCTTCCCGGCCTTCGACCAGTCGGCCGTGGACGGGTACGCGGCCCGCTGGGAGGACATCTCCGGAGGCGGTCGGGGCGTGGGCTACGTCCCGACCCAGTCCGGCGGGCCGGGCGGGCGCAACGTCCGGCTCAACGTCGTCGGCGACCTCGGCGCGGCGAGCTGGCGGCCGGTCCGGCTCACCCCGGGCGCCTGCTTCTCCGTCGCCGCCGGGGCGCCGCTGCCGCTCGCCGCGGACGTGGTCGTCCCGGTGGAGTGGACCGACCAGGGCATGGCCGCCGTGGAGATCTTCCGGGTGCCCAAACGGGGGTACGGGGTGCGCCGGGCCGGCGAGGAGCTGCCCGCCGGCACCCTGCTGGCCCGGGCCGGCACCTACGTGTCGCCGGCGCTGGTGGCGGTCTTCGCCGCCACCGGCATCGGGCACGTCGTGGTCCGGCCCAGCCCCCGCGTGGTGATCGTGGCCACCGGCGACGAGCTGGTCGACGTGGGCCGGGGCAGCCAGCCCGGCCAGACGGTCGACGCCAACTCGCACGCGCTGACCGCCGCCGCGGCCGAGGTGGGCGCCCTGGCGTACCGGGTGGGCATCTGCGACGACGATCCGGAAGGGCTGCGCGGGTTGCTGGAGGACCAGACGCTGCGCGCCGACCTGATCATCACCACCGGCGGGACCGGCACCGGGCCGGGCGACATGGTGCGGCGGATCCTCTCCCGGCGGGAGGGCAGCCGGGCCGGCCCGGTCACCTTCACCGAGGTCGCGCTCTACCCCGGCACCTCGCTCGGTTTCGGCACGGTCGGCGCCGAGGAGGTGCCGGTGGTCTGCCTGCCCGGCGACACGGGCTCCGCCCTGATCGGCTTCGAGGTGCTGGCCCGCCCGGCGATCAACCTGCTGGCCGGGGCGGAACCGGTGTTCCGGCCCAGCGTCCGCGCGCACCTGCTGGAGACGATCTCGTCCCCGGTGGGGCTGCGCGAGTTCCGCCCCGCGCACGTCGCCGAGCGGCGCGGCGGCGGCTACACGGTGCAGCCGCTCAACGGTGGCCCGTACACCCTCTCGGGGCTGGCCGAGGCGAACGGGCTGATGGTGCTCGGCGAGCGGGTGACCACCGCGGCGGCCGGGTCCACGGTGGATGTCCTCCTGCTGGACCGGCGTCGGTGAGCGCGAGGAGTGAGCTTGCGAGCCCCGCAGTCGCGAACGGAAGGTCAGCTCGGTGAGCGCGAGGAGTGAGCTTGCGAGCCCCGCAGTCGCGAACGGAAGGTCAGCTCGGTGAGCGCGAGGAGTGAGCTTGCGAGCCCCGCAGTCGCGAACGGAAGGTCTGTTCCGTGAGTCTGTTCGGGGTCGGGCGGGCGCCGGGGTGGCCGGCGGTGCTGGCCGACGGGCCGGTGCTGCTGCGGCCCTACCGGCGTTCGGACGCCGCCGCCTGGTCCGAGGTGCGCCGCGCCAACCGGGAGTGGCTCGCGCCGTGGGAGTCGTCCGTACCGGGGAGCTGGCACGAGCTGAACTCGCCGGCCGCGTTCCGTTGGGTGTACCGCGACCAGCGCCGGTCGGCGCGCACCGGCGAGGGGATGCCGTTCGCCGTCTGCCTGCGCGAAGACGGCCGGGATCGGCTGGTCGGCCACCTCAACGTGGGCAGCATCGTGCGGCGGGCGTTCTGCTCGGCGTACGTGGGCTACTGGGTGGACTCCCGGGTGGCCGGTCGCGGCGTCATCCCCACCGCGATGGCGCTCGCGGTCGACCACGCGTTCGGGGTGGGCGGGCTGCACCGGGTCGAGGTGAACATCCGCCCCGAGAACCGGCCGTCCCGGCGGGTGGTGGAGAAGCTGGGCTTCCGCGAGGAGTCGTACCACGTGCGCTACATGCACATCGACGGTGCGTGGCGGGACCATATCGGATACGCGATGACCAGCGAGGAGGTCGCCGCCGAGGGTGGGCTGCTGGCCCGCTGGCACCGGCTGCGCGCCACCACGGGGTGAGCCGTCCCACGCACGGGATCGGCGCGGCGTGTCAGCATCCGCGTCCACGGCCCGTAACCTCAAGTAACTGCAAGCTGTGGCAAGCGCTGCTCCACCCGTACGATCCGCGCACCCGACCACCATCGGTGGAAGATCCTGCGGCCGGGCGGCGGTTGCTCCGAATTCGGTGACGGGAGGGGTGAGGGTGCCGACCTCGGTGCTCCTCGCCGTCCTCGCCGCTGCCGGCCTGCTCGCCCTCGCCCCGGCGCTGGTTCGCCGGTACGACGCCACCGAGCGGCTGGTGGCGGAGCGGGCGCAGTCGACGGCGCGGGTGCTCCAGCGCCGCCGGCGGCGCCGCACTGTGCCGGGGCACCGTCCGGTGCACCCGCCCCGCAGCCTCGTCATCACCCTCAGCGAAGACGCGAACACGGGTGGGCTCTCCGCGCCGGTCTCCGCGCCCCCTGCCACGCGCCGGTCGAAACGGCTGCGCGCCGTGCCGCCGGCCCCCCGCAAGGGCCGCCGCCGGCCGCCGCCCCGCCGACAGCACACCCCCGCCGTCTACCGCCGCCGCCGGGTGCTCGCCGCGCTACTGCTGCTGAACTTCGTCGAGCTCATCGGCGTGATCGTGGTCAGCCCCGGCTTCTGGATCAGTTTCGGGGTCACCGCCGCGCTGCTGGTCGCGTACGTCGTACACCTGCGGCGGCTGGCGCTGGCGGATCGCCGGCGGCGGCGGGCGCAGGCCCGCGAGGCGGCGTGGCTGGCCGCCCGGCAGGCCGAGGTGCGGCGGGAACAGGCCCGCCGGGCGGCGGCCCGCCGCGAGGCGCAGCGCCGCCTGGCGGCCCAGCGTGAGGTGGTACGCCGTGCCGCGATGGGCCTGGACCGCCCGGCGGACCTGCCGGCGGCGGCCAACGGCGGCTCGGTCTCCTACCGCCGCTCGGGTGGCCTGCGCGGTCGCCCCTACCAGTCCGGCCGGGGCTCCCACTCGGCCTGACGGCCACGTCTCGCTCTCGCCTGATGCGCCGGTCGTGGCCGGCGGTCGGTCCGGCCCGCCGCGCGTCAGTTCGGGGCCGGCAGGCGGTAGACGGACACGTGCGACCGCGAGTCGGCGGTGAACTCGGCGCCGGACCAGTCCGCGTGCCGGCTCTCCAGCTCGAACCCGGCCAGCTGACCCATGAGGTCCAGCTCCGCCGGCCAGATGTAGCGGTGCGGCGACCGGAACAGCCGGGCGTGCGTGCTCTCGTCGAACCGGAAGTGGTGCGACACGACCTGCTGGCGCAGCACGTCGTAGGTGTCCAGGCCGATGTATCCCGGCTCGGACGACCAGACCGTCGCCTCCTGGCCCGGTGGGAGCTTGCGCAGCTCCGGCACCCACAACTCGATCACGAACCGGCCGCCCGGGGAGAGGTGGCGGGCGGCGTTGCGGAAGCAGGCCACCTGCTCGGACTGGGAGAGCAGGTTCGAGATCGTGTTGTAGACGAGGTAGACCAGCGAGAACTCGCCCGGGGCGGTGGCGGTCGCCATGTCACCGATCACCACCGGAACGGTCGCCTCGTCCACCTTCGTCCGCAGCCGCTCCACCATCGGGCGGGACAGCTCGATGCCGCTGACCGGCACCCCGCGCGCGGCGAGCGGGACGGCCACCCGGCCGGTGCCGACAGCGAATTCGAGCGCCGCCCCGCCGTCGGCCAGCTCGGCCAGGCGGTCCACGGTCGGCCCCAGCACCTCAGGGGCGAACATGCCGGTGCCGGGGGTGTCGTAGCGGCGGGCGGTGTCGTCGTTCCAGACGTCTTCCTGTCGCATACGCCCCACGCTTCCCACCGCAACCCGCGATGTCCACCGACTTTCGCGCCGATCGGCTCCCCTCCGCCGCCTGCCCCGGGACCCTCCTTCGAGATCTTGGTGGCTGGCGGCCCCCGGAGGGGCCGTTTCGTGCCAAGATCTCGGCGCGCGGGGGGTGGATTCGCGGCGGGGGCGGTGAACCTGTTAGCCTTGGCGCCGGCCCGCCCGGTGAAAGCCGGGTGGGACCGATGCCGGTCCGCCGGCGGAGGGGTTGTGGCGCAGTCCGGTAGCGCACCTCGTTCGCATCGAGGGGGTCAGGGGTTCGAATCCCCTCAACTCCACCCAGCTCAAGGCCGTTTCCGCCCGTCGGAGACGGCCTTTTTCGATCTCGTACGGCAGCGGAGTGCAGCAAACGGCAGCCAGGTCAGGGCGCATAGCCGGGGTCGGCGACGGTCTCGGCGATGCGGGTGAGCCAGTACTGGTCGTTGGCGCGAGATTCCGGACTGGCCTCGGGGTTGAGGATGCTGCGCAGAAATTCGGCGACGTCGTCGAGGTGCCGCTCGCTGCGGTAGTAGCTGAGCAAGGTCTGTCCGGCCGGCAAGGGATTTGCCACCTGCGGGCACCCGGGCGCCTGGCCGGCCGGCGAGTCGGGTCAGTCAGGCCACGGCGCCTGTCAGCGGCCCGCCGTCACGGCTTCACCGCCCGGGTGGCGAAGTAGCCGGGCAGCCAGCCGGCGGTGGCGTCGGAGTGGTGCGGCGCCTCCTCGAAGCCGACGATGACGAAGCCGGCGGCGAGCTGACCGCCGATCTGCGCGGTCATCGTGTGGCTGTACTCCAGCGGTGCGTCCGCGCCCCACAGGCGTTCGCGTTCCGCCGCCGGGACGTGGGTCAGGTCGCTGTACGGCAGCCGGTGGCGCACCACCAGCTCGCCGCGCTGGTCCAGCGCCTCGTTGTCGAAGAGGAAGACGTCCGGGTTGAGGAAGCCGGACAGCAGCGTCCCGCCCGGTCGCAGCACCCGGAAGCACTCCCGCCAGACCGGCGCGAGCTCGGGCACGAACAGGTTCGACACGGGGTGGAAGACCAGGTCGAACGAGGAGTCCGGGAACGCCGACAGGTCGCGCATGTCCCCGAGGACGGTGCGCAGCTCCAGGCCGTCCCGCCGGGCGACCGATTCGTCCTGTTCGAGCTGACGGGGCGAGTTGTCGAAGACGGTGACCCGGGCCCCGGCGGCGGCCAGCGTCGGGCCCTGCTGCCCGCCGCCGGAGGCCAGACACAGGATGTCCGTGCCCGCGAGGTCGGCGGGGAACCAGGAACGGTCGACGGGCTGGTAGCCGATCAGGACGACCGACCAGTCACCGGCCCGCGCCCTGGCGATCGTCTCGCTCGATACGGGGCGTGACCACTCGTTGCCCTGCTCGACCTGCCGGTCCCAGGCGGTGCGGTTGTGTGCTACCGGGTCAAGAGGCATGGCCTCACGTTACAGAGCTGGACTGACCAGGCTGGGCGCGCTATGCCGCGCCACCGGTGTTCAGGATCAACTGCCGGAGAACCTTGAGGGTCGCGACGTAGTCCGCGTCGTCGATGCCCTTGTGGATGCGGGCCCGGATTGCCGGCCGCGTGCTGTTTGAGGCTGACTCGGGCGTCTTCTCCGGCCGCGGTGATCCACAGTCTTTCTTCCTCGTCGCGGGTCAGCCACCCGCGCTCCAGCAGAGCCTCCGCCTCGACGTCCAGATCGTCTTCGGCCCTGAGATACGAGCTCATCGCCCGTCGGAGCTCAGGAAGTGTCATCCCGCGTGGACGCACCCCGGCACGCGCCCGGGAGCGCCGATGACAGAGTGGTACTCGTGGGCAGTGCGACCGAGCGCGAGATTCGCTGGGTTGAGTCGGCTTGGCAGCGTCGGATCACCAGGGTGCGGCGTCTCACGGGTGGTTGCACGTCCACCATGCTTGGCCTGACCGGACACGACGGCGAACAGGCTGTACTCCGACTGATGACGAAGGAGCCGTGGCGCCGACACGCTGCCGGGCTGCTTTCCAGGGAGGCGGCTGTCCAGCACCAACTGCAACGGTCATCGATCCCAGCGCCTCGAAGTGTCGCCCTCGATCTGTCCGGGGACTCCGCCGGGGCACCGGCACACCTCATGTCCTGGCTGCCCGGGCGGCTGTGCCTGACCTCTGCCGCGGACGGCATCCTGGAGGCGATGGCGCAGGTCCTCGTCAGCATCCACCAATTCGCGCCCGGCCGGGACAGGCCACGGCAGTACCAGTCCTGGGCGGCGCCGGACAAACGAGTCGTGCCGCCGTGGGCGCAGCGGCGACAGCTCTGGCTTCAGGCGTTCGAGTTGCTGGACCAACCCGTACCGGCCTATGCCGGTACGTTCCTGCACCGAGATTTTCATCTGGGGAATCTGCTGTGGTCGCAGGGGCGCGTCAGCGGCGTCGTGGACTGGGTCGAGACATCGTGGGGACCGGCGACCCTGGACGTGGCACATGCCGCGACCTACCTGGCGATGTTGCACGGCGTTGAGGCTGGAGCCAGATTCACGAACGCGTACCGTCGCCGGGCTGATGACCGTCATGACGAGGACGGGTGCCGGTACTGGAACGTCATGGACATTGTCGGCTACCTGCCGGACCCGGTGAAAGTCGTCCAGCCATGGCGCGACTCTGGACTAAGCATCAGTGACGACCTCGCTCGCAGCCGACTCGAGCAGCGGCTTGAGCACGTTCTGCGAGCTCACTGACGACCTGACCGGCTCCCGCTCGGTGCCGCACCCGCCCACCCACCATGGCTGCGACGCTGACGCGCCCGGACTCACCATGGAAACGACCATTGCCTCGTCGGTGCGGCCTCCCGCACCGACGAGGCAACGCCTTGACGCCGCTACCTACTTGACGATCGTGACCGTCGCCGAGCGGTAGTTCCTGCCGTTCTTCTCCGGGTCGTAGCCCTTCTCGACGTTGCCGGAGGCGTCGACCGAGAACCAGCGGAACGTGGTGGTCCCGGTGACGCGGAAGACCTGCCCCGGCTCACGGAACTCGGTGGCCTGGTAGCGCGGCGATTGGAGGGTGGGCCGGCTGCCATCCGTCGTGTAGTAGATGGTGGCCGGCTCGCTCGTCTCGAAGCGCACGTCGACGGACCCGGTGTACCTGCCGCCGCCAGGGACGAGCTCGGACGTCGGCTTCTTCTTGTCCTTGCCCCACTCCGCCGCGATCCGGAACATCTCCATGATCCCGTTGGCGTACTCCATCGTCTCGGAGTGGCCGCTGACGAGCGCCGGATTGCCCTCCCACGCGGGCTGGAACGAGCCGCCCTGCCAGTTGCCGGTGGCCGGGTTGTAGATCGAGCCGCCGACCTCCCAGCCGAAGGAGTAGATCCCGTAGGTGTGGTACATGTCCTCACGGACGTTGCCCGCGGAGGAGTACAGGACGTCCGACGAGCCGCCGACGTTCTCCGGCGTGACGACGGTCTCCCGGTACGCCTTGACCTGCGACAGGATCCTGCCGGCCGACTGCCAGTAGAACGCCTCGTCGCCCAGCGGCGGACGCGGCGTGGTGACCCGGCCGTCCGCGATGTAGGCGCCGGGCTGCCAGAACAGCTGGCCGCCGTTGGAGTGCACCGACATCATGAACTTGATGTTCGAGTACTTCTCGACCAGCCAGACGATGTTCTTCGACTCGGGCTCGGACAGCTTCTCCGGCCCCTGGTAGGTGCCGCTGGTGCAGACCGTCGACCCACCGGCGTAGCCGTCGTGGCCCGACCCGACCCGGTAGTTCCGGTTCAGGTCGACGCCCCACGAGTTGCGGCGGTCCGGGTCGGCGTTCGCGTCCTCGCAGTGGTTCGTCAGGTTCTTACGCTGCGAGGCGTAGTTGTAGAAGCTGTAGTTCGCGCCGTCGGGGTTGTTCGACAGGACGAGGAAGATGTCCGTGTCCTGGACGATCTTCTTCGTCTCCTGGTCGGTCTTGTAGTTGTGCACCAGGCGCTCGGCCGTCTCCAGCGTCGTCGTCGCGGGCACCCACTCGCGGGCGTGGTCCTGGGCCTGGATCAGGACACCGGGGTTGCGGCCGTCGCGGTGCTTGCCGATCCGCAGGACCGGGATGGTGGCCTCGCCGCGGGGCACCTCGCCCTCCGGCGCGCCGACGCGCTTCTGGTCGAGGAAGTCGCTCAGCGCGACCGGGGCGGACGTCGGCACGACGAGCCCGGTGCCCGCGTTGCTGCGGTACGGGTGCGCCCGGTCGATCAGGCCCTGGGACTGGGTCTCCAGTGCCGCCGCCACCTGCGCGGCGGTGCTGGCGAGCGCGCCGTTGGCGTCCTTCGCGAGGAGGACGCGGACCGCCTTGCCCGACACGTCGACGCCGAGCGGGAGGCCCGCCCCCGGCCGCTCCACGAATTCGACGGTGACGTCGTTGCCACCCTCGTGGCCCCACGCCGCCGAACTGACGACGACCGCCGCCTGCCCGGTACCGCCGATAGTGGCCTGCGACTTGCGCTGGTAGCCGTTCGTCTTGTGCGGCAGGTAGACGATCTCGGCGATGTCCGGGTACTGCCGGGCGATCTCCTCGGCGCGGCTGAAGAGCTGCTGCGGATGCTTGTAGCCGTCGATGAAGTCCGACCTGTAGCCCGGGTTGTCCGTCAGCGGCGGCGGAGCGCCCTCGAGCCAGTTGGAGACCTTGCCGGTGGTGACGCCGCCGGTCGAACTGGTGACCTTTATCTGGTCAGGACGCGCGTCGAGCTTGAACAGGTTCCGGTGGAACATGTACTGCCCGGAGTCGACGAAGCGGCTCATCGTCCGGGCGGAGCCGAACGGCGTACCGACGCCCGAGTCGTTCTCGAGCTGCATCAGGACGATCGGGTTGGTCTGTCGACCTTCGGTGGTCCGTGCCTCGACGTAGAGAAAGCCCTGGCCCTTCGTGGTGAACCAGTCGGCGCGGACGACCCGTACCGTCGCGGCGTTCGCCTCGGTCACCTGCGCCGGCTGGGCGAGCGGCTGGGCGGCCCGCGCCCCGGCGGCCCGGAAGCCGCCGTCGGCCACGTCGCTCCAGGTGAAGCGCTCGTTCTCGCCGAGGATCCTGACGCCCATCGCCTTGAGCTCGGCGACCTGCCCGGCGTCCACGTGCGCCTCGCCCTCGATGCCGTCCGGCACGCGCGTGAGGCCGTGATCGACGTCGTAGCCGGCGGCCACCACCTTGTCGAGCATGTCGGATCCGGTCAGCTTGATGCGTACGTGGTTCGACTCGTGATCCGCGTGGTGGGCTTCTTCGGAGCCCGTGGCGGTGGGCTTCGCGGGGTCCGCGCCCGCAGGCGCGGTCGCCACGAAAGTGGTTGCCACCAGGGCGGACATCGCGAAGAACACGATGCGTGGCTGTCTACCTCGCATGCTCCCCTCCTTCTGTCTGTGGCCGTCGGTGATGTCGCGGCCGGCCCGAGCGCGGGCGGGACCGTATCGATCCATCCAGGAATGGTCATGCTGCGCCCGCCCACGACGAGCCCGGCTTCGACGGATCGCGTCGGAGGATCGTGCCGGGTGCGAGCGGGCCGGGTGCGTCGGATGCAGTGCGTCGTGTGTCCGCCCACGGCGATCCAGGCCTCGACGGGTCGCGTCGAGGACCGTGCGGAGCATGGGCGGAACTGAGGCGGCGGAGGCGTCTTTTACGTCGACGACGTGGCTTGACCTGGATCTTTGCATCGCCTGAGCCGTTTGATCAACCCTCTGCTGCGACGGCCAGAGGGAACCTTGAGGATTCGGTGTGCCGGCCAGCGCCGCAGGTGGCGACCGTGACCGGCGACCACCACGACGGTGGCGCCGTCGAGAGCGACCGGACGAAGGCCTACGGGCGCAGGTCGACCGAGACGTGCCCGGACAGGGCGCGGAGGAAGTCGGGCGCGTCGAAGATCGCGCCGGCGGAGGCGACGCCTACGGTCCTGGTCCGTCCCGTGAGGACACGGTCGACGGCCTCCACGGCGAGAGGCGCACTGACGGCGTAGATGTCCTGGCCGCTCGCCACGGCACGTCGCCGCACGCCGCCGGAGCGCACGACGGCGTCGACGACGAAGGTCTGCGCGGACCGTCCGCTGTCGTCGACCGCGGTCGGTGCCGGTGTCGCCGGGGCCGCCAACTCGCCGGCCGCCTCGACCGTCATGTAGGTGCAGACCTCGGGGACGGCCAGGTGGCTGGGGACGGTGACGATGTCGGCCATGCTGAACTCGCCGATCACGGCCCGGGTTCCCATCGGCTCGGGGAAGGGCCACCGCACGGCCGGCGGGGCGTCGTCGCGGTACTCCAGTCGTCCCCGGCTGAAGCGGACGCGCCGGCCGTCCCTGCGCTGCCGGGAGACCGTGCCGGCGGCGCGGGTGCCGGGCGTGGGATGCCAACCGCTCAACCCGTACGCGATGTGGGCCTCGTCGGCCGCCGTCCAGTCGCCCATCGCCGCGGTGACCAGCAGGTCGCCGAGGCCGCCGAAGAAGGCCATCGCGGGGACCACCACGGTTCCCGCCGCACGGGCGCGATCGGCGAAGCGCGTGAAGGTGTCGAGATTGGCCTCGATCTCGGCCGCCACGTCCACGTACGGGATCCCGGCACGCAGCGCCGCCTCGATCACTCCAGCGGCGGTCACGGCGAAGGGCCCGGCGCAGTTGACCACCGCGGCCGTGCCGGCCAGCGCGCGGTCGAGCGAGGCCGGGTCGTCGACCGAAGCCGGCCGGATGTCGAGACCGGGACAGGACGCCGCGAGCGCCCGCAGCTTGTCCGCGTCACGTCCACAGAGCAGCGGTACGAACCCGCGGGCGCGCAACTCCGCCACCACGAAGCGCCCGGTGTGCCCGTACGCGCCGAAGACCGCCACCGTCCGACCCGATCCCATCAGCTCTCCCAGCTTCCGTGCCTGATTGATCAACTCCGCTCATCCTGGTGGCGGTGGACCGGAGGCGCGAGTGTCTGGAACGACACCTCCCGTACAGTTTCGGACATGGCTACCGTCGCGCTGGCCGTCACCGACGGGATGCTGCACTTCGAGCTGTCGCTGGCGTACGAGGTCTTCGGCGCCGACCTGACCGGCGTGGTCGACCCCTGGTACGGCGTCACCGTGTGCGGACCGGGCGCGGTGCGGGTCGGCCGGTTCCGGCTGGAGCCCGACTACGGGCTCGACCAGCTCGCGCACGCCGACACGGTGATCGTTCCCGGGTGGGTCGACGTCGACGTGGACCCACCCGCCGACCTCGTCGACGCGGTGCGCGCGGCCCACGAGGCGGGCGCGCGGGTGGCCTCCCTGTGCACGGGCGCGTTCGTGCTGGCTGCCGCCGGCCTGCTGGACGGCCGACGGGCGACCACGCACTGGGCGCACACCGAGGCCCTGGCGGCCCGTCATCCCCGGGTGCAGGTCGATCCGGACGTGCTCTACGTGGACGACGGCAGCGTGCTCACCTCCGCCGGCAAGGCCGCCGCGATGGACCTGTGCCTGCACCTGGTCCGCCTCGACCACGGCTCGGCGGTCGCCAACACGCTCGCCCGCCGCCTGGTCGTACCCCCGCACCGGGCCGGCGGCCAGGCCCAGTACGTCACCGCCCCGGTGCCCGACCAGGACGACCATCCGCTCGCCGAGCTGTTCTCCTGGGCGATCGAACGGCTCGACCACGCGTTGACCGTGGAGGACCTGGCCCGTCGGGCGAACATGAGCTCGCGCAACCTGGGCCGCCACTTCCGGTCGGTGGCCGGCACCACCCCGCTGCAATGGCTGCTGACCCAGCGGATCCGGCACGCCCAGGAGCTGCTGGAGACCACCGGCGACAGCATCGACGCCATCGCGGCGGCCACCGGCATGGGCACCGCCGCGACGCTGCGCCGGCACTTCAACCGCACCGTCGGCGTGCCCCCGGACACCTACCGCCGCACCTTCCGCAGCACCCGGCCCGGCGCTCGATGACGAGCCACCACGGGGCCAGCGCCGCCCTGCTCCGGCCGCCCACCTGACCCGCGTACCGGTGGCCGCCTGCGGTCGCCGGGCGAGGTCACACGCGCGCCGGGCCCCTCCGGGCGGCGGTAGGCAGGGGCCGCAGGGTGAGCACCTCACCGAGCCCGTCGACGTGGGTCAGCCTGGTGGCGAACGCGGCGCTCAGGGCGCGGCGCAGGTAGTCCAGCACCGCCGGCCCCGGAGTGAGCGGCGCCGATCCGGTGTCGCCCGTGCCGACCAGGTGCACCTCGCGGGCGAGCCGTCCGGAGGTGTTGACGAACCGGCAGAGGTCGTCCCACCGCAGGTACCGCCAGAAGTCGACGCTGACCACCGCGTCGAGGCTGCCCGGCGGGATGGGCGGGTCCATGCCGACCAGGTGGTAGTTCGTCGGTCCCGGCGGGGCGGCGTAGTCGAAGGTCAGTGCCCCGGCCGGCAGGTCGACCTGGTCGCTGCCGGTGCCCACCCACAGCACGCGGGGGCCGGGCAGGCGGTCGGCGAGCCGGTCGAACGCCGGCCCGATCCGGCACGTCGCGTGCCGCGCGCAGTCGGTGGCCGCGGAGCGGTAGTACACGATGCGCTCCAGCGAGTCGTACACGTCCAGCAGGCCGTAGAACTCCCACTCGATCACGTGGTACTGCCCGGTCAGCAGGCTCCGGTTGGCCGCGAAGTCGGCGAAGTTGCGGTCGGTGTTGCGGTGGTGCGGGAGGTGGAAGGCGCGGGCCTCGTCGTCGAAGGCGAAGTTCAACCCGGTCACGCCGAGGTGCCGGTGCACCCGGTAGAACAGCTCGATGTCCTCCAGGCCCCAGCGCAGCCCGGAGCGTTCGTCGAACCCGCCGGTCCGGTCGAACAGGTCGCGGGCGAGCGAGATGTTGTGGGTGTAGGCGAGCGCCCAGCCCGCCCGGAGCCACTCCGGCCCCGGCGGCTGGCCGTGCGGGAAGCGCAGGTCCCCGGCACGGTCCGCGCGGCGGCGGGGGACGTCGGTCATCTCCCGGTCGTCGAGGGCGGCCTCGACGTGTTCCAGGCTCAGCTCGTCGCGCCGGCCCATCAGCACGGCGGGCCGGCCGGCGACCGCGTGGTGGGCCAGGTGGCGCTCCAGCAACTGCGGGGAGGCGTACGAGTCGGCGTCGAGGAACAGCAGCAGCGGCGCCCGGGTGTGCCGTACCGCCTCGTTGCGGGCCGCGGAGCGCCCCCGCCGTCGGGGAAACTCCAGCAGGCGGAGGTCGAGGCCGGCGGCCGCCTCGACGGCGTCGGCGTAGCCGGCGGGGGAGCCGCCGTCGCGGATGACGACCACCTCGAAACGCTCGGGGCTCACCGTCTGCCGGGTCAGCGACCGCAGCGTCAGCGCCAGGCACTGCGCGTCCTGGTAGGTGGGTATGACCACGCTCAGCTCGACCGCGTGGTTCGTCCGTGCCGCCATCCGACTTTCCTCCGTCATAGGTGATCCCCTGTGGGTCGGGGTGCCGGCACGTGCCGGCACCCCGACCCACAGGGGAT